>CALBTC010000467.1 GCA_937967805.1 uncultured Anaerolineaceae bacterium | reverse complement strand
TACGGCCGTTCCCCCAGCCGGCGCATACCGAATCGGGCTGGTTTTGGATGGGGGCACATCCAGCTCAATTTGCCCTTTATAGTTCAGCCGCCCGGTCTGGTCCTTGCTAATTTGCTCACACACCCAGATCAAGCTTTGCACGTCCACCATGTCGCGCACGCCATAATCGGCTAGCGATTCGTATAGCGAGTTGGCTTGTTCCAGCAGCAGGGCGTAGCTGCTTGCCGAGGGTTCCAGCGTAATTAAAAGCTTGGTTTGGGGAAAAGCGGGATTGCCGCCGTCATCCGGCTGGATGAATTTAAGAAACCAGCGGGCGGTGCGCGGCTTCACCAGCATCTCTTTATGGGGATGGCAGAGGAACAGAAAGTAGGTGGCAAAAGGCCATTTATTGGGCAGGGCGTTGGCGCTGAGATAGTCGGAGAAGGTTTGCAGGCGGTCGGGACTGGGGCGGTCGCCGTAGAGCAGGTTGCGCAGTTGGGTGCAGAAGGTGGGCTTATCCAGGTCGGGGTGGTGGAGAACGGCCGTGTCCCCCGAAGACGGCACCGAGCGCCACAGTAAATTGTTGTCCTGGGCCAGCTTGTTCAGCCGGTCAATAAACGTGTCGTAAGCGCCCTCGGCCAGCAGTTGATCCAGCGCCGTTTGGCTGAGCCAGTTTTGCGCTTTGGCGATGGTGGCCTGCTTGTAAGAAATTTCATCGGCCATGAAGTCGGGATGGGCAAAATCTTCCCAATCCGGATACCGTTGGCGAATCAGTTGGAGGAGTTCCTGCACTTGCCAGTTGGGGAGCATAAGTTCTATTGCTCGGCGGAAATGGATAGATAGACGTTGCTGATTGAGGCGGGATCGGCGGTGAAAAGCCGTCCGCCGGTGACCTTGCCGATGCGGTTGAGCACGTCCTGGTTGGCTGCTTCACCAAAGGCGATGGGGAATATCTTGACGCCGTCGGCTTCGGCATTGGCGGGCAAGCAGGTGGCAAACATCTGGTTTTCGGTGATGTTGCCCACTGTGTCTTCGCCGTCCGAGAGCAGGATGATGCCGTAGAGGCGCGTTTCGCCTGCGGCCAAATCTTCGGCTTGCAGCGCCGTGGTGGTTTTTACGGCCTGGCAAACGGCTTCATACAGCGCCGTGTTGCTCCCGGAAATCAGCTCGGCGACGCGCCGGCTTAATGCTTCTCCAACATTCCCCACGCGGGTTGCCGGGGACAACTCATTTACGCTGTCATGAAAGATGAGCAGTCCCACTTCGTCGTTGGCGTCCAGGCGGCTGAGGAATTCAACCGTGGCGTCGCGGGCGGTGCGAATGCGCTCGCCCTCCATGCTGCCGGAGACGTCCAGCACTATCAAAATGGTGGCTTTGCGCTTGGTGATGTTGAACAGGTCGATGACGGCCGCACTGATTTCGGCGTTGGGGCTGGGCAGGGGGGCAACGGTGTTGGGCGTCACGCCGGGATCGGTGCCATTTTCCAGGTTCATCGGCGCATACACCGTGGGAGCGCAGCTCTGGCTGGCCAGCGGCAGATTGGTGCGCTGCCGCCAGGTGTCGTTTGCCTGGTCCACCCAGGATTGGTCGCCGGGACTCCAGGCGACGGTCTGGCTGCTGCCGCCCAAAATGCCAAAAAAAATGATGCGGGTGCGGTTCATCGATGACTTTCCTCTTTACTCCACGACGCGACCGGCATCTTGCCAGGCGCGCTTCATATCATCGTATCCCATTTGGTACAGCTTTTCGTGCCACTTCTGAGTGTAGCTCACAATTTGCTGGACCGGAATAAAATCCTCCGGCGCGGCGATGAGCGGCATCTCCAGATGTTTGTAATCTTGCTTGATGTTGGCCCCCACAAGATTGTTCATATCTTGCATGTATTGGGTCACAATGTCGGGATAATCTGCTTGAAGCCGGTTGAACTCATCGCGCACGGCCGCCAGGCTGTTGATGAGGTCAAACATTTTCATGTCAGCCTGGAAGGAAGCCAGCAACGCCCACTCCAGCGTCATGCTGGCGGCTTCGTAAAGATTGGTGGGCGGGTCTGGTACGGTACGGCCGCTGCCCGGCAGCGGCGTCATCACGGCCACAATAATATCTTCGGCCCCGGCGGCAATGGCGGCGCTGAGCGGCGTGTTGGCCACCACAGCGCCATCCCAATACAGCGTTTCGCCCAAATTGGTGTGGGGATAAATCAGCGGAATGGAGCAGCTGGAGAGGATATGCTCGATGGTGATGTTGGTCTTGTTTTTGAGGCTGTTGCTGAAGATGTGCAGTTGGCCGGTAGTGATTTCTGTGGCGGTGATGCGCAGGTGAACGGCCGCTTTTTCAGGGTCATTAATGCGATCAAAATCAACCCAGCCGTCTTTCAGCAGGGTGTTGCGCAGGGGTTCGGTGTCTAGCAGGGAAACGGCCGTAAACGGGTTCCAGTTTGGTTTTTGCACATGTTTGGTGCGCAGCCGCCGCCACAGCGCCCACAGCGAATTGGCATTGTGGCCTGAAGCAATTGCCGCCCCGTTTACTGCCCCAATCGACGTGCCGACCACTACATCGGGAACCCATTCATGCTCTTCCAAAAAGCGCAGCACGCCCACGTGATAAGCGCCGCGTCCCCCCCCACCTGAGAGCACCAAGGCCCGCTTCGGATCATCACTTAACATAACGCTCTCCTTTAACAACTAAAACCCCAAGGGTTTGGTAATAGAAGCTGTACCCTTTATACGGCAAATTCTTGGGGTTTGAACTTCGAGCGAACTACGCTTCGCCTTCCACGACTTTGCCTGCCGCTTTCCAGGCGCGTTTGGCATCTTCGTATCCCATCTCAAACAATTCCTCATGGCCGTCGCGCGTGTAGCGAATGATGCGGTCTACCGGAATTGCTTTTTTAGGAGCAACGATGATCGGTTCCGGTAGGGCATGATACTTATCTTCGAAGATGTCGGGAATGCCGTTGCCGTCTTTGTCTTCTAGATTGATTTCCTCTCCGCTCAGCTGGCTCATCAGCAGCCGGTTTGTGGCTTGCAAACGGGCATTTTCTACTTGCAAACGTACCAGCTCGTTGATGCGGCGGAACATTTTGAGGTCCGATTGGAAGGAGGCCAGCAGAGCCCACTCCAGCATAGTGCTGGCGGCGGTGAGGATGTTTTTGGGGGTGGGCAGTTCGGTGCCGTCTTCGTCGTCGCCTTCCCAGGGCGTCATAATCACCACTACAATTTCTTCGGCCCCGGCGTCGATGGCCGGGCCGAGCGGGGTATTGGCCACGGTGGCCCCGTCCCAATAAAGCGTATCGTTAAGCTGGGTGGCGGGGTAAACAATGGGAATGGAGCAGCTGGCGATGATATGGTTAAGCTCGATCTTTTCGCGGCGCATTTTGCTGGGGTAGACGTCGTCGCTGTTGCCGAAGACGTGCAGTTGGCCGCTGTTGATTTCGGTGGCGGTGACGCGCAGGTGAACGGCCGC
>CALBTC010000466.1 GCA_937967805.1 uncultured Anaerolineaceae bacterium | reverse complement strand
CTGCAACTAGGGAGCCAAAACAAGCAGATCGTCAAACTGAACAACGGCCGTTCCCGGCTCCAACGTACTCACACCCAAACCCACGTCACCGCCGGAAAACGAATCATCCGTCACCGTTATCAACGGCAAGCCGTTCACAGACAGGCTAAGCTCATTGCCTACACAGCCAACTCGCAGCAAATTGGTGGCCACGCCCTGGTTAATCAGGTCAGAAAAAACATACTCCTGATTGGGCGTCAGATAGGTAATTTGCTGCTCACCCGTCTGGTATTTGCCGATGGCGTAATAGCCATCGCCGCTGATCAGGAAAATGTAGAAGTTGTTCTCATCCTGGTAGCGGCACAGCACACCATACGCATTGTTGTTAGGCCCGCTTGTCTGGCGCGCCTGCACCGTGATAATCGCATCATTGAAGTCGCGTCCGGCATTGGTCCACCAAACCTGCCCGGTCTGGCTGGTGCTGATGCGCAAAGTGCCTTCCGCGATCTCCACAACCGCCCCGCCCTGGTTGTATTCGCGCCAGCCGCAGTTTTGCTCGCCGGAAAAATCATCCCGCAGCAGCGCACCATTTTCATTGCAAGGGTCTACCGCCGGCCCGCTAACAACCGAGCAAGCCACCAGCACCGTTGTGATAAGGAGCAACAGCAGCCATTTTGCGATCCATTTTTCCATAATGTTTCTCCAATGGCTCAGTCGTGTTTCTCAGCTTCATCCATTTTTTTGTTGAGCCGCTCCAGATCGTCCACAATATCTTCCTGCTGCCGTGACGTATACAAATAAAAACCATAAACACCCAACCACAACACGGCGATGAGCACAACAACCAGGGTTAAGTTCTCGAACATATTCTCCTCGGATTTCTGCTAAATTTGTCGAAGTTTACCTAAAAACGGGCGAACCGGCACCCTTGAAACGGCCGTTTCCCCCTACAACCGGCTATCCCACAAAGGTTCGGCCACGCCGCGCAGCTTATTTTCATAACGGGCCATCACAAACAGGGCGTCAGACAGGCGGTTCAGGTAGGGAATGACAAATTCGCCTACCGCTTCCTCCCGCGACAGGGCAATCACCAACCGCTCCGCCCGGCGGCAAACGGTGCGGGCCACATGCAGCTGCGCCGCCCCCAATGCGCCACCGGGCAGAATGAAATTTTCCAGCGAGCCGGTAACGGCCGTCATCTCATCAATCAATTCTTCCAGCTTTGCCACATGCCGGGCTTCAATTTGGGGAATCTGGTACGTCTCTTTATCTTCTTCCAGAAAACATAAATCGGAACCCAAATGAAACAGTTCATTCTGGATCACCGGCACCGTTTCCGCCAGGCGGGCCACCAGCCCGTGGGCCAGGGCCACGCCCAACGCTGAATTCAACTCATCTACCGTGCCGTAAGCCGACACCCGCAGCGACTCTTTGGGGACGCGCGCGCGGCTGCCCAGCGAGGTCGTCCCGTCGTCGCCGCTGCGCGTGTAAATTTTGGTCAATCGAGGCATTTATCATTCTCCAAATTAAATGGTGCGTGAAACGTGCTCTTTTTTCTTGGACCAGGAGTGGCACGCCTAAATTCATTCAGCCGCTCAACTATATTTAATCTGGACTGCCACTCCTAACGGTGCCAGGACACCGATTATACGCGACTTTGCCCACTCTCACCTGCATTGGTGTAAAATAGCCCGGCACGCTATAATTTGCGTCTATTTTTCAGGAGAAAAGATTTGCTTATGGAATTTCTACGTCGTTTGATTTCACCCCGTTTTTCATTAATTTTGGCTACCGCCCTGCTGTTTTTGCTGCCAACGGCCGTTTTTGCCCAGGAAGAAGATGGCACGGGTGCGGCCGTTACCCTGTCGCTCATTGGCCTGGTCTTGATCATCATCATGGTGGTGGCCGTGATTGGCGCTGTTAGCATGGGCATTATCGGCATCGGCTACCGCACCACACAAAGCGATGACGAATAGTAGTCTGATTACAACCCAATACATTTCTTGACACGAAAGAACGCCGGGCTTTTCCGGCGTTTTTTACATTGAAGCCGGCTTATGGCTAATGGACCTGTTTCCCAACCTGCGTTTATCTGCGGGAATCTATGTCCCATTTCTTTGGGAAAATCCTTTGAACTTTCCCCACAAATCACTTCATCCGGCACCAAAAACTGGAGTTACAACAATGAGCCAAAGCCTGCTTTGGTGGCAGAAAGGCATTATTTACCAGATTTACCCCCGCTCCTACCAGGACAGCAACAACGACGGCATTGGCGATCTGCCCGGCATCCGCCGGCGGCTGGAACATCTGCAAAGTCTCAACATAGACGCCGTCTGGCTTTCGCCCATCTATCCCTCGCCCATGCACGACTTCGGCTACGACGTCGCTGATTACACCGGCATCCACCCCCTCTTTGGCACGATGGCCGACTTCGATGCCCTGCTGGGCGACCTGCACGGCCGCGGCCTCAAGCTCATCATCGACCTGGTGCCCAACCACACTTCCGACGAGCATCCCTGGTTTATCGAGAGCCGCAGCAGCCGGGATAATCCCAAGCGCGACTGGTACATCTGGCGCGATCCCGCCCCGGACGGCGGCCCGCCCAACAACTGGCTCAGCTTCTTCGGCGGCCCGGCCTGGACCTTCGACGACAAGAGTGGCCAATATTACCTGCACCAGTTTGTCGCCCAGCAGCCGGAGCTAAATTATCGCCATCCCGAGGTACTGCCCGCCATGCTAGACGTGATGCGCTTCTGGCTAGACAAAGGCGTCGATGGCTTTCGTGTGGATGTGATCTGGCTATTGCTGAAAGATGAACAGTTTCGGAATGAACCGCCCAACCCGGACTGGGACGGCGTGGAAGCGATGGGCAGCTTACGCCACATCTACACCCAAAACCTGCCAGGGATTCATGATCTCATTCGCCAGATGCGGACCGTGCTGGATGGATACGATGAGCGGGTGATGATTGGCGAGATTTACCTGCCATTTGACCAACTGGTGACCTACTATGGAGAAAGCTTTGATGAATGCCACATGCCCTTCAACTTTCACCTGATTTATGGAGACAAGTGGCAGGCTCAGGCCGTAAGAAAGCTGGTAGAGGATTACGAAGCCGCTCTGCCCGCAGGGGCCTGGCCCAACTGGGTATTGGGCAACCACGACCAGCACCGCATCGCCACCCGCGTGGGAGCAGAGCAAGCGCGAGTGGCCAACATGCTGCTGCTGACGCTGCGCGGCACGCCCACCAGTTACTACGGTGAGGAGATTGGTATGGAAGACGGCCGTATTCCACCCGAGTACATTCAGGACCCGCCGGCCGTCAACCAGCCGGAGATCGCCCACATCATTGGCCGCGACCCCGAGCGCACGCCGATGCAGTGGGACAGTTCGCCCCACGCCGGATTTACGGGGGAGACGGCCGTTCCCTGGCTGCCCGTCGCTGATAACTACACAAAGCGAAACGTCACCGCCCAGAACGACGACCCTACCTCCATGCTCAACTTCTATCGGGCATTAGCTGCGCTGCGCCGGGCGGAACCCGCTTTACACGCAGGCAGCTACCGTGCTGTAGAGCCTCATAATGACAATGTTTTTGCTTATGTGCGGGCAGATGGTGATTCGGCAAACGGCCGTGCCTTCCTCATCGTCCTAAACTTCACCGGGGAATCTCAAAAAGTTAACATAACAAACTTAGGCAAAGAGGCCACCATCGCCCTGGCTACCAACATGCAGCGCAACGGCACCGTCTCCCTCTCCCACTTCACCCTCGGCGCCAACGAGGGTCTCATCCTGCAAATACCCTGACAAGGTGACAGACTTTTAGTCACCCTGTCACCTTGTCACCTTGTCACTCTCAGAATGGGAAGATCAACGGCAGCAGCAGCGCCACCGCCACCACCATCAGCAAAATGAGCGGCACGCCCACCTTCACGTAATCGCCAAAACGGTAATTTCCGGCACCCATCACCAGCGTGTTGGCCGGCGAGGCTACCGGCGAGGCAAAGGCCATCGAGGCGGCAATGGCTACCGCCATTAAAAACGCCTGCGGCTGGACACCCAGCGTCTGCGCCGCGGCCAGGGCAATCGGCGCAATCACTACAGTCGTGGCCGTGTTAGACAGCACCTGGGTAAAAATTGAGGTCAGCAAAAAGAGGCCAATCATTACCGCCAGCGGACCGATGCTCCCCAGCGTATCAACAAAGCCGTTGGCAATCAGGTTTACCAGCCCCACCTTCTCCAGCGCCGTGCTCATGGGCAGCATTCCGGCAATGAGCACAATACTGCGCCAATCGATGGCGTCGTATGCCTTGTCCATTGTCAGGCAGCCGGTGAGCACAATGAGCAGCGCCGCCACCAGCGAGGCGGTGACCAGCGGCACAAATTCGCCCACCATCAGCACTAACATCCCCGCCATGATCACTGCCGCCCAGCGCGCCTTGCTGCGCGGCGGCCGGTTCACCTCCGATTCCGGCTCGCCCATCACCACAAAGTCCCGCCGAAAATCGCGCAGGCGCGAGATGTCGTGCCAGCGCCCCTGCACCACCAGCGTGTCGCCAAATTGCAGCCGCGTGTTTTTGAGGTCTAGATTGTGCCCATCGCCCGGACGGCTAATCGCCAGCACGGTGAGGCGGTACGTGGTGCCAAAACGCACTTCAGCCAGCGTTTTGCCCAGCAGGCTGGAGCGCGGCGGCAGCAGCAGTTCGGCCACGCCCACTTCGCGGCTGAGCAGCGCCTTAGCATCTTTGGGTTTGGCCGGCTGTACGGCCAGGTTCCAATGAATGGCGGCTTGATTGACGGCCGTAACCTCCCCCTGCACAACCAACACATCATTCCGCTCAATGGTCGCCTCTGCATCAGGAATGATGGGCGTATCTTGAAGCTCGGTATGGATCCCCTCGCTTTCGGCCAATTCCCACAAATCGGGCGGACGCATAATCCTCAGCACCGTCACGCCAAACTGCTCGCGCAGGCCAGACTCAAACACATTGCGGCCAATCAGCCCAGAGCCGCGCCGCACCCGCAACCGCAGCAAATTTTCCGGCAGGCGATACGCATCCACAATCTCCTTGGGCGTGGCGACCACCTGTTTCTCCACGGCAACATGCCGGTCAGGCAAAATCCGCCGTCCCACCAGCAGCATAAAAGCGATGCCGATCCCTGCCAGCACCAACCCCATCGGCGTGTAGCTAAAAAAGAAAAACGGCTCGTATCCCGCGTCGCGCAGCACGTCGCTGACGATGATGTTAGGCGGCGTGCCGATGAGGGTCATCGCTCCGCCCAGTAGGGAGCCAAACGCCAGGGGAATGAGCAGCTTGGCCGGGCTGATTTTGGTGTTGACCGACAGGCTGATGATCGCCGGCAGCAGCACGGCCACCGTGCCTGTATCGCTCATAAAGCCGGAGAGCAGCGTGACGGCAACCATAATCACCAGTACCAACCGCCATTCGCTGTCCCCCGCAATGGTGAGGATGCGCCGGCCAATGGCCCCGGCCAGACCGGTGTGCAGCACCGCCCCACCCACGACAAACAGAGCAGCAATGGTGAGAACGGCCGTACTGGAAAACCCCGCCAATGCCTCCCCCGTCGTCAAAACCCCCGTCACCATCAGCGCCAGCAGCACGCCCAGCGCCACCACGTCAACGCGCAGCCATTCGGTAATAAAGAAAATAATTGCTGTTACCAAGATGCCCAGCACCAGCCACATTTCTAGCGTCATATTTTTTCCTCGTGATCGGTAATCCGTATTCGGTAATCGGTAGACGGATTACTGATTACCGTTCACCGATTACCAAACAAAGGCATCCTACCGAAATCAGCCGGCAATGGCACGTGATGATTGTCATGAACTGTCTATGAAGCTTGGCGAGTATGGTTTTGAATAGGCAAAGGTATGCCAACATTTCAAGACACAATAGGACAAAATTGGCAGTGTCCTCCTGACGTGTTTATTGACAAAATCACTAGGCTGATAACTCGAGAAAGGATATAATTTCTTCAGAACGTCTACTCGCTGGAGAACTTCAATGCTGTCGTTTAAATTACTTGGACAAACTGTTTTGTCGAAAAACGGTGCGCCCTTGACCCGGTTCCGCAGTCAAAAAGAGGCGGCCCTACTCATTTACCTTGCCCAAACGGGAGCGCCACATCAGCGCATTTTTCTCGCCGATCTACTTTGGCAAAGCAGCACAACCAAACAATCCTTAACCAACTTACGTACCGCTCTGGCTCGCCTGCGCAAACAGATAGGAGATGACTTACTGGTCACGCGCAAAACGCTGGCGTTGGCACCGGAGAGTCAGCAGCAGGTTGATTCGGTCATCTTGCTGCAAACACTGCAAAGCATTGGGCAAATCGACTCGGCCGAAACGGCCGTCACCCTGCAAAACGCCCTAGACACCTATCATGGGGAGTTTCTTGCTGACTTTCACCTCACCGATGCCCAGCCGTTCACTGAATGGGTGGTGGTTACCCGCGAACATATTCGCCGTCAGGTCATCACGGCGTACCAAAAGCTGAAGGCATATGCGCTTTCCACCGGTGATGTACAGGTTGGCATTGCTGTTGCCCGCCGCTGGCTGGCAGTAGATGAACTTGATGAAACGGCACACACGCTGCTGATTCAACTGCTGCTTGAAGCGGGTAACGTCCAGGAAGCGCTGGCCCATTACGATCACTGCGTTGCCCTGCTGCAAGCGGAACTGGGCGTCGCCCCGCCGGCCAAAATGACAGCGCTGATCAAAGCTGCCCGGCCAAAACGGGCTGTTATCTCCCACCCAGCAGCAGAAGTGCGGCACAATTTGCCCGCAGAATATGATCAATTTTTTGGCCGGAGAGAGGCCCAGCAAGAGATTCACGTACGCCTCGACCAGCCGTGGTGCCGCCTGGTCACCATCACCGGACAGGGCGGCATGGGCAAAACGCGCCTGGCTACCACTATCGCCCGCAGCCGCCTCAGCCAATACCATGACGGCGTCTGGCTGGTTGCGCTGGAAAACATCGATCCTGATGATGAAGATCTGGCCGAAGCAATTGCCGTGGAAATTGCGACCATCCTCAACCTGCGTCTGACCGGTTCAGCACCCCCCGCCGAGCAGCTGCTAAACCACCTACAGCACAAACAGATGATGCTGGTACTGGATAATTTTGAACATCTTGTTGCCGGCAGGCAGATTGTCCTGGACATTGTGCAGCGCTGTGAGCAGGTGCAGCTCATTGTCACCTCGCGCGAGGCGCTGCGGCTGCGGGCGGAGTGGACCATTGCCCTGTCCGGATTGAGCTACCCCAACAGCGACACAGATGAGATGCCATCCGAAGCGGTGGCACTGTTTGCCGCGCGGCGAGCGCAGCAGCAGCATGGAGAAATTTCGGCCGATGAGCTGGCCGCTATCCGCACCATTTGCCGCATGGTGGCCGGGCTGCCGCTGGCAATTGAACTGGCTGCTGCACTCACGCACCAAGCCACGGTACGCGAGGTGGCCAAAAGCCTGCAAGACGGTTTTGATTCGTTGCAGGCGTCGCTGCACGATGTGCCAGATAAGCATCGTGGGCTACACATGGTGTTTGAGATGTCGTGGCACACCTTAACGCCTGCCTTGCAGCAGCAGTTGGCGCGACTAACGGTGTTTCGCGGTGGGTTTACGGAAACGGCCGCACGGCAAATTACGGCCGCAACTGCACAGCACCTTGCCGCGCTTGTCAACAAATCGCTGTTAGCCTACCATGCAGAGGCAGAGCGTTACACGCTCCACCCGGTAATTCGGACATATGCAGCGGAGAAACTGTCTTTCGCCGACCCGACCCCACAAAAGCATGTCCACTTCTTCCTGACTTTGCTGGCCCAACATACCAAACCGCTGCAAAAAGAACGGCCGCAAGATTCCATCAATCTGCTTGAACCAGACATTGACAATATCCGCCGCGCCTGGCAGACGGGATTAGCCGAACGCAAAGCGATGCTGCTGTATGAGGCGCTGATATCGCTTTCCATTTACTACCAACTGCGCGGTCTGGCGCGTGAGGGAGAGGCAATCATGCACGCCACCCTCAATGTGGCGAAAGGGTGGGGCAATGACGGCACAGCCCTGGCTATTCGTGCCGGGCTGGAGCGTGCCCGCTTCCAAAATAGGCTCGGACAATTTCACCCGGCCATTCAAACCAGCCAAGCAACGCTAAAATTAGCCAGGCAAACAGTCGATGAGTGGGCAGTCGCCATGGGGCACGTCTGGTGGGGCGAGTCCCTTTGGCGGCTGGGCAAATACAGCGAAGCAGATAAGAAACTTGCAGCGGCCCTGAAATTAGCCCTACAGCTTGAAGACACCGAAATTATCGGCTGGTGTTATCACCAGTTGGGGATCGTTCACGACATTCAAGGGGATCACGACAGGGCACTCACCCACTTCGAGCAGGCGCGTCAACAGTGGGAAGCGCTAGATCATGCCCAAAATTTGAGCAACAGCCTTAACAGCATTGGTATCGTCAAATTACACCAGGGAGATTTTGAAGCGGCCCAACCGATATTAGAGGCCGCCTTGGAGCTCTGTAATAAGATAGGCAACCAGCATGTTCAAGCCACCATTCTCAATAATCTCAGCATTATTGCCAGCCGCCAAGATGATTATGAAGGAGCCAACTACTATTTGCGGCTCGGTTTGGAACTGGCCACTGTGAATGGCAACCTGACCGCCCAGGCGGAAATATTAAACAATCTGGGCCGCAACTATTTAATCATTGAGCAACAAGAAGCAGCCGCCAATGTCCTAGAGCAAGGATTGGAAACGTCGCGGCTCATCGGTGAACCTCAGATTCAGATTTCAACGCTGGTCAACTTTGCCAGATTGAAAATTTTACAAGGGGATGTTTCAGCAGCAGACGCCACGTACAAGCAAGCCTTAAAAATTGCCCGTAAGTATGATTTGAAGCATTATAAGTTTGAAATTTTTATCAATATGGCGCAACGATGGGGTGATGTTGATAGGGAAGCTGCGATAAAGTATGCTGCTAAGGCAAAAGCAGTGGCTAAGTCATTACAAAATCCTATCTTTGTAAACCGTGCCGACGAAGTGATGGTTCGTTTTGATATGGCTGAAGAAAAATAAAGAGCCTCTCATGACGACAGGCTCTTTCAAAGAATGCTATATTCATACCAATGGCTAACCGCCGCAGTGTCCTGTTTTTTCGCAAGCAAAGGTGATGGTGGGTTGCCAAGCAATGAGCAAGGGTACGATAGTGGCAAGGGCGATGTTTTTCCAATTGTTGATACGTTTCATTTTTCGGTCTCCTGTACTGTGTGTTTTTGGCGATTCCCGGTGAACCGCGCTGTTGACCACACCATAGGAAGACCGCGCACCCACAGCGCACCCAAGAAAATGGTTAATTGTTAATGGTGAATGGTTAATGGTTAGTGGTGGACTGCGAATCAACATGCTAGGGTCGCTGCATGTGAAGGTGAGCGGAGAAACGGCCGTATTCCGCACCGACGCCGAACGCACCCTGCTGGCTTATCTCGCTATCCATCAAGGTCGTCCCCAACGCCGTGACACTTTGGCCGGGCTGCTCTCGCCCGACCGCGCCGATAAAGAAGCGCTCACCTACCTGCGCAATCGCCTCACCCGCCTGCGCCGGTCACTGGGCGACAACCAGGCCACGCCACCCTGGCTGGAAATTGACCGCAAACAGATTGCCCTGCGCGCTGGCAATGACATCCTCATCGATTTAATCCAGTTTGAAAAACGCTTGAGCACGGTAGAAACGCATCCGCATCGCCAATTGGCGGGCTGTCCCACCTGCCTGGCGCAGCTCCAAGAAGTCGCCTCTCTGGTGCGCGGCGAGCTGCTGGCCGGCCTCAACTTCCCCAGCGAGACGTGGCAGGCATGGCTAACCGTCCAGCGGGAGCATATACAGCAGCGCGCAGTGGAAGCGATGACCTTGTTGCGTGAGGCACAAATGCAGCTTGGGGAATGGACGGCCGTTCTGGAAATAGCCCAACGCCAACTGAGCCTGGAACCGTGGCTGGAAGCCGCTCACCGGTCCATCATGCAGGCCCATGCCCACCTCGGCGACCGCGCCGCCGCCCTAGCCCAGTTTGAACAATGCGAACAAATTCTGGGGGATGAGTTGGGCGTCGCGCCAGAAGCGGAGACGCAGGAACTGCGGCAGAAGATTTTTGAGGATGAGCTGGTAGGGGATGTGGCATTGGCAACGGCCGTTCCCCACAACCTCCCCTTGCCCACTGGCCAATTTTTTGGCCGCGAAGCGGAGCAAACTCAACTACTGCAGCGGCTGGTTGACCCGAATTACCGCCTGATCACCCTGGTGGGCACGGGCGGCATCGGCAAAACGCGCCTGGCGGTTGAGGTGGGGCGGCAAGTTAAAACCAGCTTCCCCGACGGCGTCTGGTTTGTCTCACTGGAAGCGGTTCAGGGGGGTGCGGAGCAAATCAAAATCGCTGTGGGCGAGGCACTGGGGCTGGCGCAGGATGACAAACAGCTTACCGGTGATCAAGTGTTGGCGATTCTGCGCGATAAGCAAATGCTGCTGATTTTGGACAACTGCGAGGTGGCGCTGGACGCCCTGGCTTTCATTCCTGAGTGGCTGCGGCGCGCGCCGCACATTGCCATTTTGGCCACCTCCCGCGAACCGCTCAACGTTCGGGCGGAATCGGTCATCGCTTTGGCGGGCTTGCCTTTGCCCACGGCAGAGGCGCTGTTTACCGAGCGGGGCCAGATGGCGCGGGCCGATTTTGCCATCACCCCCGAAAATTTGGCAAAGATCCGCCACATCTGCCAGCTGGTAGATGGCTCACCGCTGGGCATCTTGCTGGCGGCAGCGTGGGTACGGCGGCGGTCATTGGCGCAAATTATTGCCGGGATTGGCCAGTCGCTGGACTTCCTCAGCACGCGGCTGCGGGATGTGTATCCGCGCCATCGCAGCGTGCGGGCCGTGTTTGAGGCGTCATGGCAGATGCTTGAATCGGCGGCGCAAGATGTGTTGGCGGCGCTTGCAGTGTTTCCGGCGTCGTTTACGGCCGTTTCTGCCCAGGCCATCACCAATGCTACCATTTTCGATCTGGATTTGCTGTGTGAGAAATCGCTGCTGCAACAGCAGCAAGAGCCGGAACGGTACGAAATGCACAGCCTGCTGCGCCAATTCGCCGCCGACAAGCTGGCAGATCGCGCCCCAGCGGTTGAGCGGGCGTTTGTGGCTCATTTTCAACAGTTTGCCCACGAGCACCGGGAAGATTATCTGGCTTTGCAGCCGGAGTGGGGGAATCTGTTAACTGCCGTTCGCCAGGCCCACGCCCACCAATTGTGGCCACAGACATTGGCGTTGGTGCAGACGCTGGACAAGCCGTGGTTCCGCCAGATTCGCTTTAGCGACATGCGCGAAGGGTTGACGCTAGCATTGGAGGCAGCGACCGTTATGCAAGATCAGCCTGCACGGGCGCGTACGCTGCTGCGCCTGGGCGAAATCGAGACGGAGCTGAATGATTACGTCGCGGCAGAAGCGCATTTGACCAACGGCTTGCAGCTTTTCTTGCGGTTGGAAGATAGTTTAGGAGTTGCGGCGGCGAAATATTGGTACGGCCGTATCCAAATGGAACAGGCGCAGGACGACAAGGCGCTGGAACTCCTTGAAGAATCCCGGCGCATCTTTGCCGCAGCAGAAAATTGGCTGGGCGTAGCCCGCAATTTGAACTTGATTGCCCTGTGCCACATGAAGCAAAACCCTGATTTCCCTACGGCACAAACGAAGCTGGAGCAGTCGGTTGCCATTCAAAAAGAGCTGCCGCCATCCCCTATCTATGTTGAAGCATTACGCTATTTAGCGCGGGTTAAGGGGATTTTTGGTGCATACCCAGCCGCGGAGCAGGACCTGATTGAGGCAGCGAGCGTGTGCCAGGCGTTGCAGGATATGGGGGAGTATGCGGCCGTTCTCTTTGATCGGGTTGTGCTGTGCCGCCGCCAGGAGCAGTTTGATGCTGCGCTGCAATATGGCCACGAATGTTTGCAGCTATTTCAAAAGCTGGGCAGTTTACGCTGGGAGGGGTTGGTAAAGATGCAGTTGGGCATTCTGCACCAGACCAAAAAGGATTGGGCGCAAGCCCTGCGCTTATTTGGGGATTGCCAGCGGCTTTTTGCCGAGCTGGGCGATCGTTACGAGCAAGCCTACGCCTGCTATTTTCTGCATCAGGTATACGCCAGCACGGGCAACCACGAGCAAAGTTTGTTGGCCAAACAGCAGGCGGCGCAGCTCAATGCCGTTTTGCAGGATCCTGAATTGCAGCAAAGACTGCAGTAATCGGCCCAATTGCCCTGGGTTTTTCTACAAAACTTTTTGCCGATTACATCAATGAATGGACGTGAAGTTGTGCTTAGTAATATGTGCCCCCGCCTGAGCCAGATGGACCACTATCTTCCCATCCTTTTAGGATTTTAAGAAATGTTGCCACGCTAATTTCGCCATCGTCTTCAGCCAGCATGGGCACTCTGTTTTTGACTGCATTTTTTCTTTGCTCCGGCTCTTTGCTATCCACGGCGCTGGCTTTTTTAACGGCCAGCCTTTTTGAGCGCGGCAGATCCTTTATTTCGGCAACGTAATCGTCCAGCCCGCCCCGTGCTTTGCACCAGGGTGTCAGAGGTTGCTTTTGGCGCTTGGCATAGGTGTGGTTTAGAAGGTCTACAAATTCATGAATAATGGGCCGAACTTGGGCAACGGCCGTTTCCACATTAATAAACCCCTCCCAATGACCGCGCGTTTGGCTGGGTATCTGGATTCTGGCCGGTCGCCCATCTGCTACTCCCTCCGTGATAAAGCCCCACCGTTCCAGCATCGTTGTCCAATTGGCATCCAGGCTCTTGGCCACATCAGAAAAATCATAGACCTTCGCCGCATCTGGCCCTGACTGCCATTGCCCGCTTTTCTCACTCAAAATTCGCAGCATTTCAGACAAGAAAAAGGGACGCAAAATGGGAGTCGGATGTTCTTCATCATCCAGCAGCAGCCGCTGCCTGTCACCGGTTGCCAGCAGAGCCAGCAGGCCCAGGGCCGTTAAGGGGCCAGCCACCATGCAACCGTATAAATCGGCAAAAATTTCTTCAAACCAATGGTGGTACGGATGGTTTAAGAACGCTTCATTTTGGCGCACTTCGGCCAACGATTGGTAGGCATACTGGCTATCTGGCTCCAGCTTGCCATGATGATAAATAAAATGCCCCACCTCGTGCGGAATCGCCATGAGTTCAAAAGGCAAGGCCGTTTCCAGCGAAGAATCTATTGACAAGTCATAGGTGAGGCCCACCAATACGAAATTGTCTACATAGGGCAGGCGGCGAATATGAATCTCCTGGCTAAAATAAGTGATAGGAATGACGTCAGAAGAATCTGTTATCAAATGTTGAAAAGGGGTTAAGGCCATGGCGGCCAATTTGTCCGTCACAATTAAACTCTTGGCCTGGGCGCTGCCGCTGAATTCTGAATTTTCTGCTTGAATCCAGCGCCGTTGTTCAATGGCGCGTTGTACAATTTCAAAATCAATGGTGAATTCCTTGATGCACGCCTTTATCAGATGCACCGGGGCGAGCAGGCCTTTTTTGTTCAGCTGCTCGATGTATTTTACAGAGACCTCACTAAAAATTTGCCAAAATGCCACCATGTCCTGCTGCAATTGTTGCATATGGGCTAATTGATTTTTGAGAAACGGCCGTTCCTCTCCCTCTGAAGTTTGCCACTCTGGTAACGAAAGTAGGGTATTGAGCTCTAGCCCCGCTGCTTTCAAGGCCACATTGATCTTGTTAATGCGCGACTCCCAGAGGCTTGACTCAAAAAACTGCTGCCAATTCAGGGCTAACGCCTGAACCGCCTTAAATTTGATGGCGTCTTCGTTTACATAGGTAACGGTGCCATCAATACGACGTGCCTGCACATCGTTACGCTCAAAAATGAGGTGGTTTACCTGGGGGCCAAACTGCCAAAGCAGGTGTACACGCTCGTCCGATGAGGCCGTGATCTGATAGCCAAGTTGAGCAGCATCCCAGTCCGCTCTAATTTGTATCGTTTCATTTGCCTGCCCGGTTAAGCTTTGGCCGTTGTCCCTTGACCGGACATTGAGGGAAAGAATCGGCTGGTTATGAGGCAACTGTAATTTGAACGCGCCTGCTTCTATAAATTTACCGTCCAGCTCGTGCCATACGTGATAGGCAGAGGACACGTTTTCAGATTGATGATCGCTTAGGGTAACTTGCCAATGGTAAGCAGCCTCGGCTTCTCTCTCCAGGGGCGTTGTGAACACAAAATGTTGCTGACCCTCATAATCGTTGAACAGTTCATGCTGGCTCACATCGCCGTGGGCCACCAGGTAGCCTGCCCCAGGGTACAAATTTTCCAGATAAATCGCTGCCCCATTTTCGATTTCTGCCTGCTTTTGTCCGTCGTCTACACGTAAGCGAACTGTCCAGATGCCGGAGACGCCTCCGCCTCTGCGGGGAACATCTGAGGTGAATACGCCAATTGTCATGCTGGTGTACTGCTTAAACGGTTCCAGGTTTCTGACCCACTCGAAGGTATCCAGGTAGCCAACATTGGGACGCATATTTAGCAAATAAATGGTGTCGCCATCGACCAGCGGCTGGCCATCTGGCTTGCCCGCTGCGGAAAGAATTTTCCAACTGCCGGACCCTTTGTCGCGATCTTTGCGTGTATGGGTGGCAACGAAGGCACGAATGTGAGGATCGTGCCATTTGGTGATCACCGGTTTGTCGTTGATGGTGCCGCGTGCTTCCAGGTAGCCGCCCGACAGGCTGCTTTGCAAATGGATGATGGCGCCGACTTTGATTGTGGTGGATTGCGGCACGGCCGTTTCCCTCCCCACATCCTTCTGCAAACCAACAGGAATATGCAGTTCCTGGCCAGGGCGAATCTTGTTTTTATCGTCGCCGATTACCGCTTTGTTCAGCTCATAAATCAGATCAACCAGCTCAGGCACGCTCCTCCCCGAATCGCCAACAAAGATTCTGGCGATTTTGGTTAGGCTGTCTCCCGGTTTAACCGTGTAGATTGCTGCCTGAGTCGCGCTGCTTTTATCTTTCATTGTTGCCTCCTGTGCCCCAAAAGGATGATTGGTGTGTGCATTTTCTCCGTGAGCCACCACATTATAGACAGATTTAATGGATGTGCATCCTGGGGAAACGGCCGTGGAAGCGTTACGGAAGCGTTTGATCCGTAAACTACCCATCAATTCAACAATACGCCTCAAATAACCATCTAGATAATGGAGTCAACCATCATGCACGTCCATCTGTTTGGCAATTTTCAAGTCCATACCAGCAACGACGCCGAACTGACGCTGCGCCCCACGGCTGCCCGCCTGTTTGCCTTCCTGCTGCTGCACCGCCAGATGGTCCATCCGCGCGAAGTGGTCGCCGAAACGTTCTGGGAACGCTCCGATCTGGATCGGGCGCGACGAAATCTCAATACCACGCTCTGGCAGTTGCGCAAGGCGTTCCGCCAGATAAGCGACCAAACGGCCAACCTAATTGCCGCCACGCCGGAGCAGATCAAGCTCAATCGGGAAGCGGAGCTGTGGCTGGATGTGGCTTTATTTGAGGAACAGGCGAAAAAGGGGCTGATTAATGTTGAAAACAGGAGCGCATCAGCGGTCATCAACGCGCTTGACCAGGCGGTTGCGCTGTATCAAGGGGACCTGCTGCACGGCTTTTACGATTCATGGGTTTTGCAAGAGCGGGAGCGGCTGCGGTTGATCTACCTGCGCTGCCTGCGACGCTTGATGACGCTGCATCAGCAGCAGGGCAACCTCGACGCCGGCATCGACTATGCGCGGCGACTTCTGCACGTGGAGCCGTGGCGTGAGGATGTGCATCGGACGTTGATGGGGCTGTATGCGGAAAACGGCCGTCGCGCCAAAGCAATCGCCCAATACCATGCCTGTCGTCAAGCCCTGGAGAGTGAGTTAGCGGTGATGCCCATGGCCGAAACGGAAGCGCTGTATCAACGGCTGCTGACAAATTCACAAGGTGATCGACCAGCAATCGTTACACCTAACCAAACAATTTCACAGAGCAGCAGCGATGCGGAAGCGCTGACCCTGAAAGTGGCGACCGCCCAGCTACAGGCGGCCATCCAAACCCTGCGCGATGCGCAAGCGGACCTCAACCACGCCGTCGCTGTCGTTGAGCGGCTGAGCCAAAACAAGTAGGGAATTCTCAAAATCTGGAGCCTCTGCCCTCAATTTTGATAGCCGCGTGATAGGGGCGAGATAGCAGCCTGATATGGTAAAAGCATCATGGACAGGCAGAAAAGGCATTAAACGATGAGCAAAAAGTTGGACGACGACAGAGCCCACGTCTTTATACTCCGCCTATGGCACGAACCAGGCTCAAACGATGATACAGCACCGGAATGGCGAGCTCTCATCGAGAATGTCAGCACCAACACTCGGTATCCCATCAAGGACATGGCTATCTTACAGACCCTTCTAGCCATATTTGAGGATGAAACAGGACTGGATAAATTTTTAGCAAGCCAAAATGCCTAAATTAGGAAGGTGATTATTCGAGTAATCAACAAAGCGAATAAACAATGATAATCAAAATGCCTGTTTGATACCAATCAGACCAGCCGTAAATTTTCAAACGGTTGCTGGAAGTGTTTAAAAGCATTTGATCCATATTATGAAATCAGAAGTTCATTCCACAACAAAGGAGATTTGACATGACGAAAAGTAATGAAGTTCCCGCAATCGGAAAAGTCGAGATGGTTTTTAACCAGGTCGATGATCATGCCGAGATTACAGTTAATGGCCACACATTTTCCCAAGGCCTTCTTCATCATGGTCATGGCCCTGTGACTAAAGATATCACGCCATATCTCAAGGAGGGCAAAAACAGCATTTCAATTGAAGTTACAAACGGCCCCGCGTGGGCCACATTTATAGCCTCATTGAAAGACGATGGTGCGATCATTCATCAGTGGCATAACGTTAATGCGGGCGCACCAAAGAATCAGGTGTTTCTCCATGAGGGTATCAATCTATTTTATAAAGATGGTCACGCGAAAATCGGTTTAGGTCAGAATTTTTGGTTGGAAGTTAGGCAAGTTGACGATCATCTAACAATTGATATTAACAACGGTCAAAAAATCATCAAACATGGTCTTACGCATCATGGTCAAGCTGGAGCAGCTTACAATCTGACTCCACATATGGAACAGGGTCCAAATACCGTCAAATTAACTCTATTTAACGGCCCTGCCCATGCTGTATTTATTGGAGCACTATACACGAGTTCAAGTCCGCAAGATTCCAAGGCGCGGGTGCATGCATGGGAATTTCATGAAGCAGCGGGTGAAAAGAACGACATAGTTTTTGAAGAAGAACTTGAGTTGATTTTAGAAGGTTAGAAATCAGCCTAGCCGGTCGCTTTTGACTTTGACCGACTGTAAAATCCTATGAAGTATCGACACCCATTTCAACACCCATTTCAATAAGAAGGAGTGAGGAGATATGACACAGAATATGACACAGAATTCGATAAGCGAAATTGTCAATCTCGGGAGTGATAACCCTGCCGAAGTTGCTCTAGTTATTGACGTTTCAGGCAGCATGAAAGGCGACAAGATTCTGACGACAAAAGCTGCTGCTTCCAAGTTTATTAAACTGATGCGGGTAAATAAGGATTCCCTCGGGATTTGCTCCTTTAATACTTTGGGCAAGGTCGAGTGGGGTGCTGACCAAAAAGTAAATCTTCTGGCAAACGGAGGAGTACAAGCATCTGCAATAGGGGCTGTTCATGGACTTGCGGCAGGTGGGGGGACAGATATGCACGCGGGGCTAGATAGAGCCTCCAAAATGTTCACGGGCTTCGATGCATCAAACAAAGCCGTAATTCTCCTCTCGGATGGGCAAGATAGTAGTACGGAAGCAGAAAAAAAGCTTTCGCAGGAACTCAACGCTGCCGGAAAAGAAGTGTATACGATTGCCATTGGAAAAGATGCCGACCATGAACTTCTCAAGAGCTTAGCAGGAGACGACGATCGGTACAATGCCGTACCAGACGCATTCACCATGAATGAAGTTTTCAACAAGATCATTGGGCAAATTGGAATTGCTGATGTCCTGCTCAACAAAGTGGAAACAATTCCGTCCGATCAGTTCATAGGGAAAGTCTATCCTCAAGCCCAGGCAGACAACACGGTTCCTGAGGGCAAGAGCGAAGTCGTTGTTGCGGTTGCATGGGACAAACTGGAACAGAAGTTTGCTGGTGTTAATACCTTGATGCTGCTCAAGGAAAATCAACTCTCTTTCGGTATCGGGAAGATGGAATTTGGTTCTCTTACTCCTCCGGAAAAAAGCGATCTACTCATTTTGCATCAGGAAGATGGTGTCTTGGTTGTGAAGATATCCAACGCAAAACCCGGAGACACATATGGTGTTGAGATCGAACAATCCTTTAACACAGCGGAGGTAGTTCGTTTCTCTGTGGGTGTGTTTGCATAAGATATCGTACGTTCTATTCTGGCTACGTGGTTGCTTTCCCCCAATGTTTGGACCACGAAACGGCAAAACTACGGTGAATCAAAGGCTGTTAGTAGAACAGGCAGGGAAGCGGTGCCCATGGTAGAGCAGGCGTGTTGGCATCCAGTGCCCGATGTGACCGGTTCTGCTCAGGGCAGGTCTTCACTTCTGAGACGCTGCGGTCGGCGTCCCGCCGTACCACTTGATTAACCGATTATTTGCACCAAAATACGAGACGGCCGTTTCTCCCCAAGTATCACAAAAGGGAAAAACGGCCGTTTTCCCTTCACAACGCCGCCGCGCAATATTTGCAGTAGCGCGCATCCACATCATGCCTCTCCCGACCGCAGGCCGCACAAGCCTGGGTAGAAACTTGCGTCAACGGCCGTACCAGCTCCAGCGACACAATGCCCGTGGGCACGGCAATAATGCCAAAGCCCAACAGCATCACCAGCGACGCCAAAATTTGCCCCAGCGGCGTTACCGGTGCCACGTCCCCGTACCCCACCGCTTCCAAAACCAACCGAATCAAAATGCTCCCAAAACCTGTGGAAGCGTTTTGGAAGCGTTCCTTAATTTATGCTTCAACCAGTAAACATACATCGCCCAACAACAAAGGAGACAGCCTATGGAACAGAATCCAAAAATTTACCCATCCCATGTCCTGCACCATCTTTAAGTGATTGATAGCAAAATTTGTACTGTAATTATATTAAGGAGACAAAAATGAACACCTTGCAACCCTTTTCTTCTCAGCGTAAAAACAAAAAACGCACCTTTTCCATCTTCCTGGCTCTGGTATTGCTGCTGGCTGGCCTCAGCCTGGCCACATCCTCTGCCCTGGCGCAAACCGCAACCCATGCTTATTTAAGCTTTGGCGGCGTAAGCGTCGTCAACATGGACACCCAGGCAACCGAAGATTACCTGGTGGCCAGCAATGCGCTCTTCATGGCCGTCACGCCAGATAATTCCCGCCTTTACGTGGTCGAAAATGGGGATTCAACCATTGGCGTCTTTGACACCGCCACCAATGCCCAAGTTGACACAATTGTGATGGGCGTTTGGCCAGACCCACAGGTGATTGACATCGACATTACGCCGGATGGGCAATATGCTTACGTTTCCGAACGATGGACGGGTGAGGTTGCCATTATCGAAACCGCAACCAACACGGTTGTTGGTTCCGTGGATACGGGCAATTATGCGTTTGGCATTGATATTACCCCCAATGGGGATTACGTCTACGTGACCAATGAGTATGACAATACCGTATCTGTCATTGCCACGGCCACAAACACGGTCGTTAGCACCATCTCCTCACCTGACTTAAATACACCAACCGAAGTCGCCATCACCCCGGATGGTGCCTACGCTTACGTCACCAACTTTAATGCGGGCGTTGCGGTCATCGACACCGCCAGCAACACCGTCGTGGCCAATGTGACGGCAGGAGATAGTCCCTTTGGCGTCGACGTCACACCAGATGGCAACTTTGTCTATGTTTCCAATTACTTCTCAAACGACGTGACGGTCATTGAAACCGCAGGCAACAGCGTGGTGACCACGATTGCCACCACATCGGGCGGGACCTGGCTGCGCGAAGTGGAAATTACGCCAGACGGACAATTTGCCTATGTGGCGGTTCAAACCGCATACGCCACAGAGGTGATTGACATTGCCACCAACACCGTTGTGGATACGCTCGGCGGTGGGTATGGGATTGCTTTTGCGAACGTTGGTGGCACGGGTGTTGCTGACGCTGATGGCGATGGCGTGAACGACGACGTAGACAACTGCCCCAGCACCCCCAACGCTGACCAGGCTGATTTGGATGGCGACGGCCTGGGTGATGCGTGCGACGCTGACCGTGACGGTGATGGCGTAGACAACGACAGCGATGCCTTCCCGGATGACCCGACCGAAACGAGTGACAACGACGGCGACGGCATTGGCGACAACGCCGACGCGGATGATGACAACGACGGCCAAACGGATGCCGACGAGATCGCTTGCGGCTCCGATCCTTTAGACGCCGGCAGCACCTCGCCAGACAACGACGGTGACAACATCCCGGACTGTGTGGACAGCGACGATGACAATGACGGTGTCGAAGACGCCAGCGACAACTGCCCCACAACGGCGAATGGCGACCAGGCCGATTTCGATGGGGATGGCCTGGGCGACGTTTGCGACCCGGACGATGACAACGACGGCGTTAACGATGACCAGGATGCGTTCCCCTATTCTGACACCATGCCAACAGTGGTGATTGGCAACAGTGACTGCACGGTTAGCAACCAAACGCTGGCCGATGGTTCGACGTTCAATGATTTGATAGCCCAGGCAGCGGCTGAGGCCAGTAACCATGGCAAGTTTGTGCGGGCAGTAAGTCAATTGGCCATTGATTGGATGCAAGATGGTTTGATTAGCGGCTGGGAAAAAGGCAAGATCACTTCTTGTGCCGCCCGTTCTAATATTCCGTAACGCTTTATACACAGTTTCTTTCGTGCTGAATTAACAAACGGCCGTTTCCCTTTAGGGGTGTGCAGGGAAACGGCCGTATTGTACCCTACGGTACTAAAGTTCTTGACAATTCACGTGTCTCATCTAGAATGGGCTGAAGTAAACTCCAACCAACAACTCACCACCATATAACTTCTTTGTACCCTCTGTATCGGAAACCAATCGCATACAAATAACAAATAATGTATTTGAACAGGGCTTAACGAACCTGTTCACTTTACCTCCTTACCGTCTAGGACCTCTTCTAAAGAAGCGGTTCTAAAAACAGTTGCTCCCTGGAGGGAAAAATGGTTAAGAAGAATTTTTCACGTTATTTGCCTATTTTGTTCCTGCTTTTCCTGGTGGAAATCGGCCTCATCGTTGCCACCCATCCCCTGGCTGGGGCAACATCGGCCCGTTTGCCCGATGAATGCACCGATCTGCCTGACGACGGCAAGGGGCTTGAGCGATGCATCCATGCCGCACACGGGCATGATCATTCCCAGCAGATCGATGATGTGGAGCCCACTCACGACCTGGATGCGGTCATGGCGCTGGAATCCTGTGTGGGTGGCCTGGCAGCCGGCACCTATCCTTGCAGCAATGTCGATCTCCTCTCTTTCATGCCTTTAGCCGATATCGGCGGCGGCCAGGGAAATGATATTTGGGGCTGGACAGATTCCCAAACGGGCAAGGAATATGCCTTGATGGGGCGGACCACAGGTACTTCTTTCGTGGACATTAGCGACCCGGAAAACCCGATTTACCTGGGTAATTTGCCGACAGCGGCTTCCTCCTCGATCTGGCGCGACATTAAAGTGTACCAGGATCATGCTTACATTGTGGCCGATTCAGCCGGGTCCCACGGGATGCAGGTTTTTGACCTGACCCAACTGCGCAACGTCTCCTCGCCACCGGTTACTTTTTCGGCAACGGCCGTCTACAGCGGCTTTGGCAGCGCCCACAATATCGTTATCAATGAAGATAGCGGTTACGCTTACGCGGTTGGCATTAGTTTTGGCGGCACAAGCTGTTCTGGCGGTTTGCACATCATCAACATCCAGAATCCAACCAGCCCCAGCTTTGTCGGCTGTTACAGCGCCGACGGCTATACCCACGACGCCCAATGCGTCAATTACACCGGCCCAGACGCCGATTACCAGGGGGCGGAATTATGCTTCAATGCCAACGAGGACACGGTCACGATTGTTGATGTCAGTAATAAAAGCAGCTTGATAGAGGTAGCCCGCGTCGGTTACAACGGTTCTGAATATACCCATCAGGGCTGGTTGACAGAAGACCAGCGTTATTACTTGCTGGATGATGAACTGGATGAAAGCAACAACGGGCACAATACCCACACTTACATATGGGATATGCTCGACGTGGACAATCCGGTATTGATCGGCACCTACGTTTCAACGACGCCCAATATTGATCACAACCTGTATGTGAAAGGCAGCTTTGTCTACCAGGCAAATTACCGGGCGGGCCTGCGCATTTTGGATCTGGCCAACGTTAGCGCCGGCAGCCTGACAGAAGTGGCCTACTTTGACGTCTATCCGGCAAACGACAATGCCAACTTTAACGGGGCCTGGAGCAGCTATCCCTATTTTGACAGTGGCGTTGTGATAGTGAGCGGCATTGAACAGGGGTTGTTTGTTTTGCAGCCCAACTTGGGATCACCATTGCCCACCCCCACACCGCCGCCGCCGACGCCCACAGCCACACCGCTGCCCGGCAACGTCGTTTTCTCAGACGACTTTGAAAGCGATCAAGGGTGGACCACCAATCCGAACGGTACCGACACCGCCACAACCGGGCAATGGGAACGGGCCAATCCAGAAGGGACGTCCTCCGGCGGCACAACCCTGCAACTGGGTACAACGGTAAGCGGCAGCTTTGATCTGGTTACCGGCGGGACGGCCGGCAGCAGCGCCGGTACCAATGATATTGACAACGGTGTCACCTCCATGCGGTCACCAAACATTGCTTTGCCCAACACCAGCAACATTGCCCTGACGTTCTGGCATTATCTGGGCTTGCTCAGCAACGCCAATTCAAGCGATTATCTGCGGCTGACGGTGGTTGGCAGCAGCAGCAGCCAGGTGGTGTATGAAGAGTTCGGCAACGGCACGGCGCGTTCGGCCGTTTGGAATGAAACCTCAGTCAGTTTAGGCAGCTTTGCCGGCGACACAGTTTATATTCTGGTAGAGGCGGCTGACGGCGGCTCAGGCAGCCTGGTAGAAGCGGGCATTGATGACGTCTCGATTACGGCCGATACCGCCTCCCCCACCAACACGCCACCACCGCCAACCGCCACACCAACGAACACATCGGTACCACCCACACCTATAAACACCCCGATTCCGCCCACCGCCACCAACACGCCCATACCGCCGACCGCCACCAACACACCCATACCCCCCACCCCAGGTGGAGACATCTTCTTCGACGATTTTGAAACGGATCAGGGCTGGCTGGTGAACCCCAACGGCACTGATAACGCGACAACAGGCCAATGGGAGCGGGCAGATCCGGAAACCACCACGCACAGCGGCGGCACGTATCAGTTGGGCAATACCGTAAGCGGCAGTTTTGATCTGGTGACCGAAGGTGCTGCCGGTAACAATGTCGGTTCCAACGATATCGATGGCGGAACAACGTCCATTCGTTCACCGGCGATCAGCCTGCCTGCCGATGGTAACCTGACATTGTCATTCAGCTACTACCTGGCGCACCTTAACAACAGCTCCAGCAGCGACTTCTTGCGGGTCAGCATTGTGGGGAATACAACGGCCGTTGTCTTCGAGGAACTCGGATCAAGAAGTACGGACGAAGCGATTTGGGACAGCTTCAGCGTGGACGTGAGCAGCTTTGCCGGGCAAACCGTTTATATCCTCATAGAGGCGGCCGACGCCGGTGGCGGTAGCCTGGTGGAAGCCGGCGTGGACGACGTGCGAATTACCAATAATTAAAAGGGCAAGATTGGACCAATTTTCTCAAGTTGAGCGATCTTCCAGAGAAAATTGGTCCAATCTTTTTGTTTCCTACTACCCCTGCACCTTTTCTGCCGACACCAAATTGGCCGAGGTTCCGGTTTCCTCAAATTCCTTCACGTTTTCCAGCGTCGTCCGGGCAATATTTTCCAGCGCCTTATCGGTAAAGAAACCCTGGTGGCCGGTAATCAAAACATTGGGCATCGTCAGCAGGCGGGCAAACACGTCATCCTGAATAATCTGGTCAGACAAGTCCTCAAAGAAGAGGTCGCCCTCTTCCTCGTACACATCCAGTCCCAAGTGGCTAATTTTGCCCGACTTCAAACCGGCCAGCACCGCCTGGGCATCAATCAACGCCCCCCGACTGGTGTTCAAAATCGTCACGCCTCGTTTCATCAGGCCAATGCTATCACTGTCGATGAGATGGTACGTTTCCGGCGTCAGCGGCGCGTGCAGGGTGATAATGTCTGAGCGGCGGAACAGGTCTTCCAGATCGGTATACTCCATTCCCAGCGCCCGGCACGTCTCACTGGGATACAAATCGTAACCCAGCAGCTTGCAGCCAAAGCCATTAAAAATGCGGGCCGCCGCCTGGCCAATCTGCCCCGTGCCCACAATGCCCACCGTCAGCCCGTGCAGATCAAAGCCCAACAGGCCATCGAGCGAGAAGTTGCCTTCGCGCACCCGGTTGTAGGCCCGGTGCGTTTTACGGTTCAGCGCCATGAGCAGCGCCACCGTGTGCTCGGCCACGGCGTACGGCGAATAAGCCGGCACGCGCACCACGCTGATGCCCAACTGCTGCGCCGCTTTCAAATCCACATGGTTAAACCCGGCCGAGCGAAGCGCGATCAGTTCGGTGCCGCCCGCTTGCAATTGCAGCAGCACGTGCGCATCCACCACGTCATTGACAAAGACACAGACGCAGGGAAATCCCTGCGCCAGGGGCACGGTTTTACTGTCCAGCTTGGCTTCAAAGTAGACCAGCTCGTGACCCATTTTTTCATTGGCCGCATCCAAATAGCTGCGGTCATATGGTTTTGTGCTAAACACAGCAATTTTCATCTTCGTTTTCCCTCTCTAATCTGAACAAGCTAAAATGCAAGCTGCTTTCATCCTACCGCGATTGGCCTGCCCTGCCACCTATTTTTGGCATTTCCTCATGATGTGCCGGTTGTTAGTCGGTCATAATGCGCCAGCCGTGCAGTTCAGCCGCCCGGCGTAGTTTGGCATCTGGGTGGACGGCCACGGCCGTTTCCGCCAGCGCCAGCATAGGAATATCCCGCACCGTGTCGCCGTATGCCGCCATTAACCGGCCAACCTGCTGCAAACGATCCACCTTAGCCTGTCCTACATTAAGCTGCCCAACGATCTCGCCGGTGAAACGGCCGTCTACAAATTCAACCGCCGTGCCCATCGATTCCACCTGCAACATCCCGGCAAACTGCTGCAAAATCGGCTCAAACATGCCCGAGACGATAATGACACGACGGCCGTTGGCCCGATACCTCTCCAACTCTTCCACGACCGCCACGCGCCGCTGCGGCCAGAAGGTGTGGCTCACCACCCAGGCCGCCATTTCATCAAATTTTTGTGGCGTATACCCGGCAAACAGGTGCAGCACCCCCAGAATCCAGCGCTCCTTAAACGCCCGTTCATCACGCAACAGGCCAAAACGAAAAGCCAGCACCGGCAGCAAATTTTTGCGGAAAAAGCGCCTGAACTTCTCCTCCTCACCGTGCGCCTGCAAATAGTCGCGCATTCCCTCCCAGGCCACGCCCGCCGTCAGGGTTCCTTCCAGATCAAAGGCAACAATCTCTGGCTCAGCCATGGGCCACACCCCATTTTTGTTGCAGCAGCGCTTCGGCCGTTTGCAGTGCACCTTCGATCCAGCCCTGTGCGCCGGAATACGCTTCACCGATGATGTAGACGGCCGTATCCGCCAGCGGTTGCACCATTTTCTCCTGCACCTCCCACGCCTTCACGTGAATGTTCCACGAATTCCAGGCTCCGCCAAACGGGTCCTGCCCCCAATCCTGGAAGCCCGCGGCGTACGGCGGCGGGATGTATTCCAGATCGTGGACGAGTTGAAGCTGGCGCTGGGCGTGGGCAATCATTCCTTGCGGGCAAGCGTAACGCTTCCAGCGCGGCTCGTCCGACGGCGGGAAGCAGTGGGTGGTGCTGTGCCCCTGCTCCGCCAGCCCCGTCCAAAAGCCGACAAACGGCCCGTCGTCGTAGCTGGCCATCACCAGAGAATCACGCAGCTCCTCGTTAAACGCCGCCGGCCCTTCCGCCTCGGAGCCAAAATAGTACACCTGGCGCAAAGGCAGATCGGTGACGGAACGGCCGTTGTTCACCCCGGCATCTTGCCACCACGGATAGCGGTAGCAGAGGAACAGCTTAAACATCGGGTGCGGCGTGACGGTGGGAATGAGCGGCTTTACCTGGGGATGCAGCATATAGTCGGTGTCATCATCCAGCAGCTCCAGCGCCCGGCGCGGCATCGCCAACACCAAATGACGGGCCAACAGGGGAGAACGGCCGTCCACCTCCAGCTGAATCAACCCATCCTCGCGGCGGAAGAAGGTGTTTAGGCGGCTGTCAAAATGAATCTGCCCGCCCGCCTCGGTAAAGCGCTGCGCCAGCGTCCGCGGCACGCTTTCCATGCCGTCAATCACCGTGCGGTATTCGGCCTCCGGTCCAAAATCGGCCAGGTACCAGGGAATCGCTTCGGCGGCGTTCCAGTTGGTCATGGTGGTGTTGTAACCGCCGGCGTCCATCACCAGCTTGTACGCCTCGCTGCTCATCACCTGGTGCAGCAGGTTCCAAAAGCCCAGTTCCCACAGGTGACGGCCGTTAAACTTGTAATTTTTCTTAACCTCCAGCCATTGTTCAGCGGTCAGCTTGGTGGCTCCCGGAATCAGCACATCAATCGCCTCCATGATGAGCTGCCCCGGCGTTTTGCCCCGCTCCTGCCAGCGCACCCGGTAGGGTACCTTGTCTGGATTGGCAAATTCGGACTGGCGCAGATGTTGGCCACGGATGTAATAAATGTTTTCCGGGCCGCTGACGGGAAACGGCCGTGTGGCCAAGCCCAACTGCTGCACCAATCCGGCAATTAACGGCTGGTTGGTCAGGTAGCGCATCCCGCCAAACTCGGCCTTAATGCCCACCATCTCCGGCGGGTCCAGCGAAATGAGACGCCCGCCGATGCGGTCGCTCAGCTCAAAAAGCTGCACATTTAACGGACCATCATTGGAAAACTGGCTTTGCCTCAAATCGGCCGTTAGCAGCCGCCAGCCCGTGTAAATGCCGGAGACACCCCCACCTACAATTGCTACATCGATCACAGTTTCATTCATCGGTGTAAACCTCCAAAAACAGTTTAGCCCAAACCAAATCAACTGCAAAACATTGCACCCCTTCGTAGGGGCAAGGCAACCGGGCGCAAACCTCGCCATGCAGACCGGACTCGCTGCCGGTTGCCTCGCCCATTTGTGACATTTATCACAAAGAAACCAGAAGAACCGCAATCGGAAAAAAAATCCATCCCCGGTACCATGTAACCAGAAGCTGTAAAAGAGTGATCAAGACAATTCCCAAACCCTGGGGTGAAAAGATCAATTCATATGCATGAGTTAGCTGTGACAGAGCAAATCTTGAATCTCGCCCTGCGCCATGCCGGGGAGGCAAATGCCGGCAAGGTAACCGACCTTTACCTGGCGATTGGCGCGCTTTCCAGCATCATCGATGACTCGGTACAGTTTTATTGGGACATTATCAGTCAGGATAGCTTGTGCGAGGGGGCCACGCTGCACTTTCACCACGTTCCCGCCCAACTGCACTGCCGGGATTGTGACCAGGTTTACACCCTGGAGCATGAGCTGACGGCCTGTCCCCACTGCAATGGAATTCACGTCAAAATCATCTCTGGCCAGGAATTCCAATTGACATCGATAGATATTGAGACTTAGCCACAGAAAAGATTGGACCAATTCGTTTGTTCTTTGAGAAGCTCCCACTTGAAAGAATTGGTCCAATCTCTTGAAAACCTTTGTGGCCATCATAAGGAGTTTGCATGTTCGCGAATCCCAAGCAAATTGTTCCGCCGACGGATGACAAGCGTTGGCGCTTTGTGCAGGCAGCCATGCGCCGCAACGGGTTCCGGCGCAGCGCCCTCATCGAGACGCTGCATACGGTACAGGAAGCGTTTGGCTTTTTGGATGAAGAGTCGTTGCACTACGTGGCGGCATCTCTCCGTGTCCCGTTAAGCCACGTGTATGGCGTTTCCACGTTTTACCATCTGTTCAGCCTGAAGCCGGCAGGCAAACACAGCTGCGTAGTATGTACCGGCACGGCCTGCTATATCAAGGGCGGTCCCAAACTACTGGAACAAATCGAGCAAGCCTACGGCATCAAGCCGGGCGAGACGACAGACGATGAACTGATTTCACTGCTGACGGCTCGCTGCGTCGGCGCCTGCGGGCTGGCTCCCGTCGCCGTGTTCGATGGGGATGTGTTGGGAAACCTCAGTTCAGAGAAGACGTTGGCAACCCTGCGGAGGTGGTCAGACGATGATGCATGAACGGTTTGAGCAAATAATAGAGAAGGAACAAGCGGCAACAGCCAAACTGGATCACACGATCCAGGTGTGTGTTGCAGCAAGCTGCCTGTCATCGCAAAGTGACCAGGTTTTAGAGGCGGTGCAGTCTGAGATAACAGCGGGCAAACATGCCGGCTGCCAGGCCAAAGGGGTTGGCTGCATGGGGCTTTGCTCGCGCGGCCCGCTGGTGAACGTGGTGCACAATGGCAAGCAGCCAGGCGAAACGCTTTACCAGGACGTGAAACCGGAGGATGCCAAATCGCTGGTCAAAGCGGTTACCGAGGGCAAGCTGCTCAAGAAGCTGGTTTGCCCCACAGACGTGCCGTTCTTCCAGCGGCAAACCAAGATTGTGCTGGAAAACAGCGGCCGTATCGACCCGGAGCGCATTGAGGAGTACGTGGCGGCTGGGGGGTATGAGGCTTTGTTAACGGCCGTTACCGAAATGACCCCCAACGACATCATCGACGAAGTGCTGCGCAGCGGTCTACGCGGGCGCGGCGGCGGCGGCTACCCCGCCGGCCTCAAATGGACCACCGTAGCCAAAGCCGATGCCAACCAGCGCAAATACGTCATCTGCAACGCCGACGAGGGCGACCCCGGCGCGTTTATGGACCGCTCCGTTTTGGAAAGCGATCCGCACCGCGTGCTGGAAGGCATGACGCTGGCTGGCTATGCGATAGGCGCGCGCAAAGGATACATCTACGTGCGTGGCGAATATCCGTTGGCGGTAGCCCGGCTGAAAAAAGCGATCAACCAGGCGCGGCGGCTGGGTGTGTTGGGCGACAACATTTGCGGCACCACCTTCAACTTCCAGATTGATATTCGCCTCGGAGCCGGGGCATTTGTTTGCGGTGAAGAAACTGCACTTATCGCTTCGGTGGAAGGCAAGCGCGGCCAGCCGCGACCCCGTCCCCCCTACCCGGCCGAGCTGGGTCTGTGGGGCGAACCAACGCTCATCAACAACGTAGAGACGTTTGCCAACGTGCCGCCGATTATCCGCAATGGCGGCGACTGGTATGCCGGCATCGGCACAGAAAAAAGCAAGGGCACCAAGGTATTTGCCCTGGCGGGCAGCATTGTCAACACCGGCCTCATTGAGGTGCCGATGGGCATTCCGCTCAAAGAGATAGTATTTGAGATTGGCGGCGGCATCCCCGGCGGGCAAAAGGTAAAAGCGGTACAAACCGGCGGCCCCTCCGGTGGCTGCATCCCGGCGGAGTATTTCGACACGCCGGTTGATTATGAATCGCTGGTGAAACTGGGCTCCATTATGGGCTCCGGCGGCATGATCGTGATGGATGAAACATCCAACATGGTGGATATGGCCCGCTACTTCATGGAGTTTTGCAAGACAGAGTCGTGCGGTAAATGTGTGCCCTGCCGGGTGGGCACGGTACACATGTACCAACTGCTGGACAAAATTTATCGCGGTGAAGCGATGCGGTACGAGCTAAGGCTGCTGGAAAACCTGTGCCAGATGGTGCAGGAGATGAGCCTGTGCGGTCTGGGACAGACGGCGCCCAACCCGGTAAACAGCACGCTGCGCTATTTCCGGCATGAATATACTGACCTGCTGCTGGACGGTGAGAAAGATGGGGAAACGGCCGATTCGCTCAATGCAGCCGCTTCCGCCCCAGAGGTGCAATCATGAGACGATCCCGCATCATAACCTTTAAGATTGACGGGCAAGACATTGGCGCCCGCGAAGACGAAACCATACTGGAGTTGGCCCGGCAAAACGGCATCGCCATTCCCACCCTGTGTTACCTGGAAGGCGTTTCCGCTTACGGCGGCTGCCGCCTGTGCATGGTGGAGATCAAAGGGTCCAGCCGCCTCTTCCCCGCCTGCATGACCTATCCCGACGAAGGCATGGAGGTGACCACCAATTCCGAGCGGCTGCAAGCATATCGCAAACAAACAATCGAGCTGCTCTTTTCTGAACGTAACCACGTTTGCGCCGTGTGCGTTTCCAACGGCAACTGCGAGCTGCAAGACAAAGCGTACCAACTGGGCATGACCCGCGTCAGCGTACCGTACATCAATCCCAGCCTGCCGGTGGACGCCAGCCATCCTTACTTTGGCCTGGACCACAACCGCTGCATCCTGTGCACCCGCTGCGTGCGCGTCTGCGATGAAGTAGAGGGGGCCCACACCTGGGACGTGATGGGGCGCGGTGCGGATGCCCGCATCGTGGCCGACTTGAACCAGCCGTGGGGCGACGCACAAAGCTGCACCAGCTGCGGCAAATGCGTGCAGGTGTGCCCGACAGGTGCCCTGTTTGAAAAAGGCACGTCCGTAGCCGAAATGCGCAAAAAACATGAGTTCCTGCCCTACCTGCGCCTGATGCGTGAAGGGCGCAACGGAGGTGAAGAATGAGCAAGGCAAAAATGGCAACCGTCTGGCTGGATGGCTGTTCTGGCTGCCATATGTCCTTTTTAGACATCGATGAGCGGCTCATCACGGTGGCCGAATTGGCCGACCTGGTGTACAGCCCGCTGGTAGACGCCAAAGAGTTTCCCGAAATGGTCGATGTGACCCTGATCGAAGGGGCCGTCAGCAATGAGGACGATTACGAAAAAATCCTGAAGGTGCGGGCTCACACCAAAATATTGGTTTCATTGGGTGACTGCGCTGTGACGGCCAACGTGCCAGGGATGCGCAATCCGTTTAAGCCAGAGGCGCTGCTGGAGCGGGCTTACGTGGAAAATGCTGACGAGAACCAGCACATCCCGGTGCAGGTGATTCCGCCGCTGCGCGAGATGTCGGTGCCGGTGCACCAGGTGGTAAAAGTGGACGTGTTTGTGCCCGGCTGCCCGCCCTCGGCCGACACCATTTTTTATGTGTTGACGGAGCTGCTGGCCGGGCGCGAGCCAGACTTAACGGGCAAGACGCGGTTTGGCGCGTAAGGTAGGAAATTTCCATGAGTAAAACAATTACGATTGATCCCGTGACCCGAATTGAAGGGCACAGCAAAATAACCATTCAGCTAGACCACAAGGGCAAAGTGGCCGATGCCCGGTTCCACGTCACGCAGTTTCGCGGGTTTGAGAAGATGACAGAGGGACGGCCGTTTTACGAAATGCCCGCCCTCACCGCCCGAATTTGCGGCATTTGCCCGGTAAGTCATCTGATGGCTTCGGCCAAAGCCGGGGATGCCCTGCTGGCGGTAAAGATTCCCCATACGGCCAAAAACCTGCGGCGCATCATGAATCTGGCGCAAATTCTCCAATCCCATGCGCTTAGCTTCTTCCATCTTTCATCTCCGGACTTTGTCATGGGCTTCGACGCCGATCCGGTCGAGCGCAACATCTTTGGCGTGATGCAAAAGCATCCCGACCTGGCCAAAGACGGTATTGCTCTGCGCAAATTTGGCCAGTCGATCATCGAGCTGCTGGGCGGCAAGCGGATTCATCCCGCCTGGGTGGTGCCTGGCGGCGTCAGTTCGCCATTGACTGAGGAACATCACAGCACCATCATGGCCCAGGTGCCGGATGCCCTGGCGCGCATTCAGCGCACCCTGGCCTGGTACAAAGAGATTTTTGGCACCTTCGACGCCGAACTGCGAAGCTTTGCCAACTTTCCCACGCTGTTTATGGGCATGGTAGCCCCTGACGGTAAACTGTCATTGCATGACGGCAAACTGCGCATCGTCGATGCGGTGGGCAACATTGTGGCGGACCAGCTAGACCCGGCGCGCTACATGGATTACCTGGCCGAAGCAGTGGAACCCGATTCTTACCTGAAATCACCTTATTACAAGCCGATGGGGTACCCTGAAGGCATCTACCGGGTGGGACCGCTGGCGCGGATGAACATCATCTCTCACTGCGGCACACCGCTGGCCGACCAGGAATGGGCCGAGTTCCGCATGTTGCAGCGCGGCGCGGTGTTGAGTTCTTTCCAATACCATTATGCCCGGCTGGTGGAAATTGTGTACTGCATTGAGCGCATCGAGCAGCTGCTTAACCATCCAGACATTCTTGGCAAACATGTCCGGGCCCATGCCTCGCCAAACGCGTTTGAAGGGGTTGGCGCGTCGGAAGCGCCGCGCGGCACGCTGATGCATCATTACAAAATCGACGAAAACGGGCTTATCCGCTGGGTAAACCTGGTTATTGCCACCGGCCACAACAACCTGGCGATGAACAAAGGTGTGCTGCAGGTGGCCCGCCAATTTATCCGGTCCAATAAAATTGAAGAGCCGATGCTGAACCGGGTAGAGGCCGTCATCCGCACCTTTGATCCCTGCCTGAGCTGCTCCACACATGCGATGGGCCAGATGGCCATGGACGTGCGGCTGCTGGGGCCTGATGGGGAATTGGTGGATGAGGTGAGGCGGGGGTAGTCGGTAATCGGTGGTCAGTAATCGGTGGTCGGTAAACAGTGAACAGTAGAGGCGAGGCAGGTGGGTGGAACCTTTGCCAAACAGGACGGAGACCTCTCCACCTGTCTCACCCCATTTATGCGAGTGAAACGTGATACGTGAAACGTGGGTGGTTGGCATTGGTAATCCGCTGCGGGGGGATGATGGCGTTGGCTGGGCTGTGGTTGAGGCATTGGCCATTTTAGCGATTGACTCGGTGCAAACCGTTTGCGTCCACCAACTTTTGCCGGAACTGCTGGATGCCATTCACATGGCCGAACAAGTTATCTTCGTTGATGCCGCTGTGGATGGTGAGCCGGGGGGCGTCATGGTAACATCTGTCCAATCGGCAACCGACGGTCCGGCATCGAGCCACCAGCTTCATCCGGCGGTGCTGTTGGCGATGGGGGTTGAGCTGTACGGCCGTATGCCATCTACCACCCTCATCACCATCACCGGGCAAGAGTTTGGCTATCAGGAACGGTTATCACCACCGGTGCAGCAAGCCGTTGCCGGGGCGGTCGGCCAGATTGAAAAAATGATGCAGGCAAAGGAGCCTGTCTAATGAGCAAAACTATTTCTATTGTCGAAGATATCATGAGCGCCAACGACCAACTGGCGGCGCAAAACCGGGCTCAGTTGGAGGCTCACGGCGTGTTTGGCTTGAACATCATGGCCTCGCCGGGGGCGGGCAAAACGAGCACGATTCTGCGCACTATCAAAGCCGTGACGCCCGGCCTGCGCGTCGGCGTGGTGGAGGGCGATACGGCGGCCGTGACTATCGACGCCGACAAAGTTGCAGCGGCCGGCTGCCCGGCGGTGCAGATCAACACCGGCGGCTCCTGCCATTTAGATGCGGTGATGCTGGCCAAAGCGCTGCCGCAACTGCCGCTGGAGGAGCTGGATTTGCTCATCGTGGAAAACGTGGGCAACCTCATCTGCCCCGGCGCGTTTAATTTGGGCACGCACACCAACGTCGTCATCGCCAGCGTGCCGGAAGGGGACGACAAACCGTACAAATACCCTAACATTTATCGCCACATTGACGCGCTAATTTTGAACAAGGTGGATTTACGGCCGTACATCGACTTCGACCAGACCTACTTTGAGCGCGGCATCCGTCTGCTGAACCCTGGCGCGGCTATCTTCCCCATCTCCTGCAAAACCGGCGAAGGCATTGAGGCATGGGCCAGCTGGCTGCGGGCCAACGTGAAGTAGATTTTTCACCGCAAAGGACGCAAAGAGCGCAAAGTTTTTTTATTATCCTTTGCGTCTTTCGCGTTCTTTGCGGTTTGTTTTAGGTGAAGCTTTAGTCTGTAGCTGGAGGGAGCATTTGGCGAGCCCCGGCCTGGATCAAGCCGGGCACGGTGGTCAGGATGATGGCGGCGCCTCGTTCGATCTGCTGTCGGGCGGCGGTCTGGTCGCCGGCGGTGATGCCCACCCATAAACCCGCCTGCCGGATAATGCGAATCGCTTCATCGATGCGCTGCTGCACCTCCGGATGGTTGGCGCTGTCGGCGTACCCCATGCTCATCCCCAAATCACGCGGACCAATGACAAAGCCATCGATGCCGGGAACGGCCGTTAGTTCCGGCAGTTTCTCCAGCAACCCGATTTCCTCAAACTGGGGCAAAATCAAAATCTGCTCGTTGGCCAGGGCGACATAGGCTGCCTGCTCGGCCGGTGTGCCCAGCATGTAGTTGGCGCTGCGTCCGGGACCAAAGCCGCGATTGCCGTCCGGCGGGTATTTGCTGCCCTGGACGAACTGCTGGAGGTGAACGGCCGTGCGCAGCCCCGGCATCATGATCCCCATCATGCCCGCATCCAGGTATTGCAGGACCAGCTTCATATCGAATTGTCCCACCCGCACCAGCGGCGTTATGTCTACGGCATCACAGGCGCGGGCCACGTTAACGGCATCGGCGGGCGTCAGCGGGCCGTGTTCGGCATCGAGCATGTAATAATCGAAACCCGTCAGGCCAATCAATTCAGCCAGGTAAGGATCGGGACTTGAGGAAAGCACGCCGTAGACGGGCTGGCCTTGTTTCAGTTTGGATTTGGTTTTGTTTTCGCGCATGGGGAATGGTACGCAGGGTGGTGGATTGGGGCAAGTGGGTGTGGGGGGAAACGGCCGTGTAGTTTGACCAAATTCCTATCCAAAATTGCCCTCAGTTTTTTGACAGTTTCTTCAAGATTTGATATTATCTCGGTCGCTCAACAAGGGGGCGTGGTGTAGTGGTTAACACGCTGGCCTGTCAAGCCAGAGATCGCGGGTTCGATCCCCGTCGCTCCCGTGCGCGTATAATGGGTCAACCTCATAGTAGGTTGGCTCATTTGCTTTATGGTTAAGAACCAGAGAGAGCATTCGGTAATTCAAGATAAGGTTCTCATGGCCAAGACTCTGGTCCGAG
>CALBTC010000465.1 GCA_937967805.1 uncultured Anaerolineaceae bacterium | reverse complement strand
CTTCACCGGTGCGCATGTAAGAGCCGGCAATGGCCCCAACGCTGCGAATGCGGAATACCTCACGTACTTCGGCACGACCAATGACCCGGTCGGTGTAAACGGGTGCCAGCATCCCCTTCATCGCCTTTTCCACGTCTTCAAACAGCTTATAGATGATACTGTAAGTATTGATCTGCACCTGTTCGCTGTTGGCGGCGTTGCGGGCAATGGGATCGGTGTCTACGTTAAAGCCAAGAATGACGGCATCTGAAGCCGAAGCCAACATCACGTCGAACTCGGTAATATTGCCGGTGCTGGCCAACAGGATATCGATGGTAACTTCTTCGTTATTGGCCCCGATCTTTTTCAGGCTGTTGACGATAGGTTCCAGAGAGCCTTGCACATCGGCCTTCACGATGAGGTTAAGCGTTTTGCTTTCGCCTTCTTGCAGCCGGTTAAAGAAATCTTCCAGGCTCACTTTGCGCCCGGCTTCGGGGCCGGTGCGGTTTTGTTCTTCCAGCTCGGCCACAATTTTGCGGGCTTCTTTTTCTGAACTGACCACGGTGAACTGGTCACCTGCCTGGGGTATGCCATTGAGTCCGGCGACAGAAACCGGCGTAGAGGGTCCGGCTGATTTGGTAGTTTTACCCAGAAAATCGAACATTGCCTTGATACGGCCGTAATGCTCACCAATCAGCAGCGTGTCTCCGTGGTTCAGGGTGCCATTTTGCACCAGCACCGTGGCCATAATGCCGCGACCCCGCTCCACGCGGGCTTCCAGAACCGTGCCGGTGGCCGATGCGTTGGGGTTGGCGCGCGGTTTGATATCTTCTGCCACCAACAAAATGCCTTCCAGCAAATCATCAATGCCTAACTTCTCTTTGGCTGAAACAGGCACGACCATCGTGTCGCCATCCCATTCATCAGGCACCAGCCCAATTTCGCTAAGCTGCTGGAATACCTTGTTGGGATTGGCTGTGGGCAGGTCGATTTTGTTCATGGCCACGATAATCGGCACGCGGGCAGCACGGGCGTGGTCAGCAGCTTCGCGGGTTTGGGGCATCACGCCATCATCAGCCGCGACGACCAAAATGGCAATGTCGGTAGCCTGGGCCCCGCGGGCGCGCATGGCGGTAAACGCCTCATGGCCCGGCGTGTCTAAAAAGGTGATCAGCTGGCCGTTTTTTTCTGCCTGGTAAGCGCCAATGTGCTGGGTAATGCCGCCGGCCTCACCTTCTTGCACTTTGGCTTCGCGGATCACATCCAGCAGCGAAGTTTTGCCGTGATCAACGTGACCCAACATGGTAATGACGGGGGCGCGGGGTTGCAGGTCGGCTTCTTTTTCGCCGGCCAAAACCTGTCGCCATTTGGGTTGCTCGGCTACATCAACTTCTTCTTCAGCCTCTTCTACCGTGTCGGAAACGACTTCATATCCCATCTCTTCGGCCACAATGGCGGCGGTGTCGTAATCGATCTCCTGGTTGATATTGGCCATGATGCCATTGTTCATCAACTCTTTAATCACGTTGATCGGGCTGACACCCATCAGGTCAGATAGTTCGCGAACTGATATGAAGCTTGGTAATTGAATTGGAGTTTTAGTCGTTGTCATAATTCTCTCGTCCTCGTGCAAAAACTGGGAACCTGGCCGCCAGTTTTTAATTCTAGAAAGACTACAAAGTCTTTATTAAAAATCTTACGCTTATTGGCAAGTTACGAGACTTTTGTAGTCTGTAAGTTGTAACAGCAGTTTGTTAGTGGGACTCCGCTTCGGGCTGAGCCACTGGCCGATGGGCAGCGATAGCGGCAAGGTCATCGGCGCTAACGGTGGTTTTTAAGGCCTGGTTTAGCAAACGGCCGTTTTCCAGCACCTTGTCCCAACAGGCAATTTGATCACACAGGTAAGCGCCACGGCCGTTTTTCTTGCCGGTTGGATCGACCAGCACAGCGCCTTCTGGTGTACGCACCAGCCGGGTGAGCTGTCGTTTATCTCGTTTTTCCCGGCAGACAAAGCAGGTGCGCTGGGGCACATGTTTGGGCCGGGCGGGTTTCTTTTTTTTGCTCATCAATATTATTCTTGCCAAAATCACGAAGCCACGCAGGGCAGATACGGCCGTTCCCTGCGTGGCTCCATTCCAAAATTGTTCAGGTACAGTGTTGTTTATGGAGATCATGGCCGAAAAGTAACCATGCCTCGCTGCTTAAATTTTTACATCACTGTCTCCAGCAATCGGCAATCAAGATTGCAATCAACTTTCAGCATTCTCGTCATCTGTTTATCGGGTGACTGCTGGTATTAAAGATCATCAATATCGTAATCTTCCCATTCGGGACGGCGACGGCTGCCTTTGCGCTTCCGCTTCACAACAACCTCGCCAGATTCCTCGTCGAGCACCAACTGCTTGCCCTTGCGCCCACGCCGGCGCTCTTCTTCTGCTTCCAACGCCGGTGTAGAAGCTGGTCGGGCAATAACAACGGCCGGCTTTTCCTTTTCTTTCTTCTTTTCTTCTTTGGCCGGTGCCGGCTCAACAAGCGGCTGAGACAAATCGTCGATAACGGGGATGGCTTCTTCCACGTCCTCTTCTTCAACTGCTTCCGCTTCTTCAACCTCCGCCACCGCTTCTTCTTCCAGCTCGGCTTCAGCTTCCTCAACCTCAGCTTCCGCGACTTCAGCTTCCTCAACCTCAGCTTCGGCCACAGCCTCTTCCGCTTCTGTTGTCACTTCTTCTTCAACTGCTTCCGCTTCTTCTGCTTCTGGCTCTTCTACTTCTAGCCAACCGTCAAAGTTGGCCAGATGTTCCTGCACCGTCTCCAGGGCCACATCACCCAGTCCCTTGATTTCCAGGAACGCTTCGTCCCCAGACGAAAGGAGCATCATCAACGCACCAACGGTTTCAATTTCAGCATCCAGCAGCAGGTTGTGGATACGGCCCGGCAGGTCCAATTCTTCCAGGTCCAGCTCCCACGCTTGTTCCGGAATGGACTTGCGCGCTTCGGCGCGTGCTTTGCGTTCTTCTTCGAAGACAGCGGCTCGGGCAGCGATAATCTTGCCTTCCACGCCGCCCACCAGCCGGTCCAGATTGTAATAATCTTCGGACGTAATGGGGCGGCCTGCTTCTTTTTTGGCCAGTACCTGCCTGGCGGTTTCGATGAGCTTTTCGTTTTTAACGATGGCCTGATCGGCGGCTGGGTGGTCCAGATTGTTCAGCGATTCGGCCGCGGCTTCGGTCAGGCTCTTGATGTCGATGCGCCAGCCGGTGAGCTTGGCCCCCAGGCGGGCGTTTTGCCCTTCGCGGCCAATGGCCAGCGATAATTGATCGTCAGGCACAATGACAACGGCCGTTTTCCCATCGGCAAAGCTTTCTTCCAAAAAGACGTGGGAAACGCGCGCCGGGCTCAGCGCCTTGGCAATAAACGTTTGCTGGTTGGGGTCCCACTCAATGACGTCGATTTTTTCGTCGTTCAGCTCGCGCACAATGCTTTGGATGCGCACGCCGCGCATACCCACGCAGGCCCCAACCGGATCTACGCCGGGCTGCAAAGCCAGCACAGCTACTTTAGAACGCTGCCCAGCCTCACGGGCGATGCTTTTAATTTCCACCTGGCCGTTATAAATCTCCGGCACTTCTAGCTCCAGCAGGCGGCGCAGCAAATTGCGATGGTTCCGGCTGACAAAAATTTGCGGCCCGCGATTGGTGCGGCGTACTTCCAAAACGTACACCCGAATCTTGTCATGGGCGCGGTACCGTTCACCCGGCACCTGCTGACTCTTGGGCAAAATGGCTTCTGTGCGCCCCAGCCCAATGGTGAGGTGCTGTCCGCTGACGCTTTGCACCGTGCCGTTGACCAGCTCGCCCTCGCGGCCGGAAAAATCTTCGTAAAGCTGCTCGCGCTCCGCTTCACGGACGCGCTGCAGCAGCACCTGCTTGGCGGTTTGGGCGGCAATACGGCCGAAACCGGCGGTCGTGCTGTCTACCATCACCAAATCGCCGTATTGGGCTTCAGTGTGTCCTTCCCGCTTGGCCTGTTCCAACAGCACTTCGGTGCGGTTGTCAAAAATGGAATCCACCACTTCTTTTTCGGTGTAGATGGTGGGCTCGCCGGTGCGCGGGTCGATATCGACCGTCACTTTTTGCTGGGCGCTGATGTTGGTGTCGCGCCGGTAGGCAGAAACAAGCGCCGTTTTAAGCGCCTCAAAAACTTCGTCTTTGGGCAAACCACGCTGTTCGCAAATTTCGTTAAAGGCTAAGATAAATTCGCTTTTCATAACGCAAAAACCTTATGTTCAGTAACCTGTTCCTCAAAAAATTCCCTACTATTATTATACGTAAACTGCAAAAAGTTTTCAGAAAACCCAAAAGCTATTCGCAGTTTGCATTCAGGAGAACAAAAGTTTCTTTAAGTTGAAACGACTTGTAAGGACTTTTTGTTCTCCACATATCGTAAGGAAAACAGTCTCGCTTTGATTGACCAATTGAGCCAAGAAACAAAAAAAGTGGGGAGTGCCCACTTTCCGCATCGTGCTCGTCAAATGTGCCGAAAGTATAGCATGAGTTTCGCCGATTGGCAAAAACTTTTTGGGGAAAAATGAGCAAATTTTCAGGAGTAGGGGGCCAGTTTGGCCCAACTTCGCCACGAGGGGCCGTGTTGCATACAATTGGGGGATGGAATCACATTGGTTGGAGCAACGGCCGTCTGACGTGCCGCTGGTTATTTTGGATACAGAAACGACGGGATTGTACCCAGGGCTGGGGCATCGTGTGGTGGAAATTGGGGCGGTGCGCCTGGAGAACTGGCGCGAAGTGGGGCAGATTAGCACCCTCTTGCAGCCGGGGCGCAAAATGGACCCCAAAGCCAGCAGCGTCAACGGCATCTGCGATGCCGATCTGGTGGGGCAGCCAACCTTCAGCGAGGTGGCCGACGATTTGCTGGCGCTGCTGGACGGGGCGGTGCTGGTGGCTCACAATGCCGAGTTCGATGCCGGTTTTCTGGGGCAGGAGCTGCTCATTCATGGCTTAAAAACGGCGGGCGTGCCGGCTACGCTGGCCAATCCGTGGCTGTGTACCTTGCAGTTGGCGCGGCGTCACTTCCATTTTGGGCGCAACCATTTGAGCCACATTGCGCGCCATTTGGGTGTACGCATGGGGCAGGCGCACCGCGCCCTGAGCGATGTGTACATGACGGCCGAAATCCTCAAGCGCATGGTGCGCACCTTGCAGCAGCGCCGGCTGGAAACGGTGAGTGACTTACTGCACGCTCAGGGGATGCCGATTTACGCGCCGCCACCGGCCAGCCTGAACTTGCCGCCGGTTGTGGGTAATGCTTTGGCTAACGGCCGTAACGTGCGCATTCTCTATCTAGGCCAAAGTGGCGAATCCAGCCGGGAAATTACGCCGCTGTATCCCAGCCAGCATCGCGGCATCACCTACCTGGTGGCTTACTGTCATCAGGCCCAGGACCAGCGCACCTTCCGGCTGGAGCGCATTTTTAGTGCCGAGCTACTTTAATGCACACCTTGCGTAATGAGGACCTCAAACACCTATTTGAAGTTTTTCTAGCATTAAAGGAGCCGCAGTCATGATTCCATCATCACTTCCTTCTCTAACTGACTCGCGCAACGGCCGTTTCCTGCTGTTTGGCTTCCTTTACTTTACCCAGGGGGCCATCGCCGCCTACGTTCTCATCTTCAACAATTTATATTTGCGCGCGTTTGGCGCCGCCGCCTGGCAGCTTTCCCTGCTCAACGGTTTGCTGGTTGTTCCCTTCATTTTAAAAATTGGTATTGGTGTACTGAGCGATAAGGTCAGGCTGCGGCTGCCTTTGTTTGGCGCGGGGCATCGACGGCCGTACATCAGCCTGGGTTTGCTGCTCATTTCCATTGGCGGCATTGCCGCAGCGTTTGTGCCGCCGGTGGAGATGTATCCGCTTTTTGTGCTGATGGCCCTGTTTATTGCCCTGGGGCTGGCTTTGTACGACACGGTGGCCGATGGGTACGCCATTGACGTGACGCCGGCCGAAGAGCAGGGGCAGATTCAGGGGGTGATGGTGGTGGGCCGGGCGCTGGGGGTGGTGATTCTGGCTTCGATTTACGGCCGTATCATCGCTATGTTTGGCTGGACGGTCATTTTTGTAGCCGTGGCTTTACTCACGCTTACGCCGCAAATCTTGATGCGCTTTACCCATGAACCGGCCGAACGCGCCCACGCCCAAGAATTTAGCTGGGAGGCGCTGCGCAGCCTGTGGCGGCCCGATATTTTTCGCTTCAGTTTGTACGCCATTGTTTATTCCGTAGCTATTTATGGCGCCAACGCCATTGTGGCCCTGTTTGCCAATGAGGGATTGGGACAGTCATTGGTGGCAGTTGGGGATGTGGCGGCTTTGGGAGGCATTGGCATGGTGATGGGCGGCGCGGCAGCCACTTACCTCATCCGTCGTCCCACGATTTCTATCTGGCAGCAGGGGGTGTGGACGGCAGCGGCCGTTTTTGCTATTTTGTTGCTAATGGCTCTGGTAGCCAATGAAAACAACATCATGCTCATGTTTGTGCTCTGGGGCGTTTGTTTGTCGGCGTCAGAATTGATTTACATAACGCTGGCTATGGCCAAAGCTGACCGGCGAATGGGGGCGGGCCAGTTTGCCATCTTCATGGCCATTTCCAACATTGGTGTGGGGCTGGGGCAGTCTGCCTCAACCAGTTTGATCGACACCATCGATTTCCGCTGGATATTTGTGGGGCTGGCCGTCATCAATCTGCTGCTGTTTCCGCTGCTGGCGATGATGCGCCAGGATGATGAACGGGAGCCCAATCCACTGTTAACGGCCGTTTCCGGCAGTTAATATAATACTTCTCCGTATAGATTCTTTTTTAAGCGGCACATTCATCTTTTGGGCTTTTACATATTGGCGTATACTCGGAAAATGGAAAACGGAACAGGTCTAAAAGTAGGAATTGTAACCGGCGCGGGACAAGGTTTGGGAGCCGTCATTGCTCAAACTTTGGCCGCTGCCGGTGTTTATGTTGCCATCAATGACATCAATCCAGACCGGGCGGAGCGAACGGCCGTTGCCATTCGCGAGCAGGGTGGCACAGCCATCGCCGTTGCCGCCGACGTGGCCAACAAGTTCCAATGCGCCCATCTCATCGAGACCACCCGCGCCGAATGGGGGCAGCTCGATATTTTGGTCAACAATGCGGCCATCATGCCCCGGTCCACTATTCTCAAGTTAGATGAATGGGAGTGGAACCGCTGCCTGGAGGTGAATCTGAAAGGCACCTTTTTTATGAGCCAGCTCTGCGGCCGGGTGATGGCCGATGAAAATCAGGAACGGGGTGGGGTTATCATCAACATCGCTTCCACAGCAGGCGTGAATTTGCCGCTGGAAAACCGGGCGGCGTACTGCGCCAGCAAGGCGGGGGTGGTGGGCTTTGCCCGCGAATGTGCCCGCGAATATGCCCAGTACGGCATCCGTGTTCATACTTTGCTGCCAGATGAGGGACGGCCGTCTCCCCTACACATCATCGCCGAAACCGTGCGCGCGCTCTGCTACCAGCCCGGCGATGAACTTATTCACCTCACCGCCACTGACGCGTAAAATCTTGAATGATGCGTAAAACGTGATGCATGAAACAGTCTGCGATTGCCAATTACGTTTCATGCGTCACGCTGGCCAGGGGGACAAGGCGGCCGATATGGTTATGGACGTCGCGTCAAGTGCCTTTAACGTTGGAGGTGAGGGGGCGTGGGGCCAGGTTGCCGTTCCTGGAAGCGAATACTTTTTGCAGAATACGGGCCAACTCCTGCAGCCGCACGGGTTTGCCCAAATAGTTGTCAAACCCTTCGCCCAGCAACCTTTCCCGGTCTCCTTTTAAAGCATTGGCCGTCAGGGCAACGATGGTGGGTTGGTCTGCTTTTGGCAGCGTTGTCTTGATGAGTTTGGTGGCCGTTATACCGTCCATTTCCGGCATTTGCACATCCATAAGAATGAGATCATAACTTTGTTGGGATACGGCCGCGACCGCCTCCTTCCCATTGCTCACGATAGCGCTGTTGTAGCCCAGGCGAGCCAGCATTTTTTCGGCCACTTTCTGGTTTACCACATTGTCTTCCGCCAACAAAATGCGCAGCGGCATTTGTATCCCCAGGTCTTCCCATTGAAACTCTTTTGCCGGCGTTAAATTTTGCCGTCTGCCTTTAGGAAACATGACAGGGCATAATGTAGCTTGTATAGTGCCTTGCCGTATTGGCTTACAGATGACCCCGGCGAAGGGTTTATCTTCTTCAACTGGGAGTCCGGTTTGGCTTAGAGCCACCAGAGGCGGACAGCGTGAGCCCAGCGATTCCGCGAGTTGGGCTGCCCAGTGTTGGCTGTCACTAGAGGGCATCTGCAAATCCAGCAGGATCAAATCAAAATCGGTCTTTGCCAGGCACGCTTCGGCTTGTTGCAGCGTGGTGGCCACCTGTACCGTGCCGCCCCAATAGGCGATGTGTGCCGATAGACTGACGCCCCACAGCGGGTTGTCATCAATGATGAGCACCGTTTTGCCGGCCAGAGGCGGATTTGGCTCAGCGGGCACGGGATGACCTGGGGCCTGAATGGTGAAATGAAAAGAGGAGCCGTGACCCGGCTTGCTTTCTACCCAGATACGGCCGTTCATCAATTCCACCAGCTGTTTGCTAATGACCAATCCCAGCCCGGTTCCGCCATGCTTGCGCGTGATCGAGGCATCGACCTGGCTAAATGATTTAAACAGGCGCTGCTGGTCTTTTTTTGAAATGCCCGGTCCTGTATCCCGTACTTCCACATGAATTTCGGCCGTTTCCCCGGCCATCAGCCGCCCTTCGACCATGACAAAAACATGACCCTGGTCCGTGAACTTAATGCCATTGTTGAGCAGGTTGATGACGATCTGGCGGAACCGCATCTCGTCACCCACAATCATGGTTGGTGTGTCGGGTGCAATCACACAACCAATTTCTAATCCCTTTTTATCCGCCTTGGCTGCCAGCAATTCAACCGCTTTTTCTACTCCGTCTCGTAGTGAGAAAGGGTACGCTTCCAGCGCCAGCTTGCCGGCCTCAATTTTAGAAAAGTCTAGAATGTCGTTGATGATGTGCAGCAAAGAATCGCCGCTGGTTTGCACCACTTGAATCAGCTCCCGCTGCTGGCTGTCTAGCGATGTGCCCAACAACAAATCAGTAACACCAATGATGCCATTGAGCGGCGTACGAATTTCATGGCTCATATTGGCCAGAAATTCCGATTTGGCTTTGGTAGCGGCTTCAGCCAACCGTTTGGCTTCCTGGAGCGTGGCTTCTCTTTGTAAATGCTCGCGCAGGTCATAATAATGGACCAATAACCCTACAACCTCATTGTTTGACTTAATGGAAATGGTGTACAGTTCAACGTCAATTAAAGTTCCGTCGCGATGCGGCCGTTTGGTAACCTGATGAATCGTCTCTCCACCCAGTACCAGCTGTGCATCTTGCTCTACTTCTTTTTGTAGGGCTTCGCCCGGATAAATAACGGAGATGCTCTGGCCAACGATTTCTGCTGCCTTGTAGCCAAACAGTTGTTCAAAAGCAGGGTTGCAATTTTCAACAACGGCATCAAGGTTGACGGTTAAAATGGCAAACGGGCTGTGCTCCATTAAGGATCGAAAGAACTTGTGCTGTTTCTCCGCCTCTTGCTGCGCCTTTTCTCTCTCCTCGATTTCGGTTTGCAGGGCAACCGTTTTAAGCTGGTAAATTTCTGCTTCTTTTTTGGCCTGCTGCATACGATGCGTCGCTTCAAGGTTACGGGTTTTCTTTTCGATCTCTTCGCTGGTTACCCGCTTCTCGTACTCATAAAAAGCCTCAAAGTGAGACAACGCTTGCGCGGGATCACCAATCTCTTTGTAAGCACGAGCCAAAACCCGGTGCGCCCTGGCCATTTCGGGAACAATGCTGCTTTTTTGCGCCAGTTCTAGCGAGCGTTCCAGCTGATGCAACGCTTGGCCGTATTCCTTGTTGATCAGATGAATTTCGCCCAGGCCGCGTCTGGAGTAAGCCTCTCCCCAGACATCACTTTCGGCGGCAAAAAGCTGCAACGCTTTCTCAAAATATTGGGATGCTTCGGCAAAACGGCCTAATTTAAAGCAGGCATTGCCCGTATTGTTCAGCGTATAAGCATTAACTTGCTGGGGTAATTTGATTCTGTCTTGGCGGCTTTGGTACAGCGCCAGCGCCTGTCGACCCACCTGCCACGCTTTTTCATATTGCCCTGCCTGATGGTGACAGTGGCACATATTGCTGAGGATGACAATTTCCCCATCAACATCTTGCAGCGACTGGTAAATCTGGCGGGCTTTCTTGTAATATTCTATTTCCTTCTCGTGGGAGCCGGAAAGGAGATGCGTATTGCCTAATATTTTATACACGGCCGCTTTCTGCCCCGGATCATCATTGGCGATGGCCAGGTTCTCGGCCTCGTAGCAATATTCCAATGCTTCCGGCAAGTTGCCCAGGAAGATATGAGCCGTACCGGCGGCCAGATACAGGTAAAATGCCTCGGGATGTTGGGGGAAACGGCCGTTGAGAATAGCAATTCCCCTTTCGGCACTTTGCAGCGCGTCTGCATATTGGTGCTTTACATTTTGCAAATAGCTCAGGTTGCGCAGCGCCAGCAAAATGCCTTCACGGTCAGATGTGGCTTCGGCAAGGGCCAAAGCCCGTTCGGTAAGCGATCGGCTTTTTTGTAAGTCCTGGGCCCGCAACGACCATCCTTCGGTAATCAATTGCTCGATCAGGAGATCGTCTTGGCCACTCTCTTTATCTTTCGCTCGTCTCATTGCTATTGCGTTTTTTGTTTGATTGAGGCTGTTCGTGTGCATGACTGGTTGTAATAGGGTAAACAATCAAACAAAAACAGCCGATTTCACCAAAAGTTTGGGCGAAATCGGCCGTTTTTACAATGAGTAATTCATCTCAGTCAGGTAATGGACAGGTTACTCATATTTTAAAGCGCGAATGGGAGAAAGCGTCGCCGCACCCAGCGCCGGATACAAGCCGGAAACGAGACCGACGACAGTGGCAAAGATGAGGGCAAACAGCGGCAGCCAGGTGGGGGTGGCCACGGCCACTGTGGGCGGCGGTCCGCCGGTTTCCACCGACTGCCCGGCCAGGTAGGCCAGCGCCAATACATTGACCACCTGGCCCAGGCCCCAACCCAGCAGCACCCCGCCCAGACCGCCCAAAAAGCCAATCCCGGCCGACTCGCCCAGAAAGACGGCCAACACGTGGCGATTGGTGGCTCCCACCGCCTTCATCAAGCCGATTTCACGGGTGCGTTCCAAAATGGCCATGGCCATCGTGTTGGCAATGCCAATGGCCGCCACCAGCAGGGCAATCGCCCCTACGCCGCCAAAAATGACCTGCAAAATAGTGTAAAAGCCGCTGATCCCCTGCACAAACGACTGCGGCGTATACGCCTGGTAGCCCAGCGCCACGATCTGGTCGGTGATGTCGATGACGTTGTCGATGGAGGCGGCCCGCACCACCAGCCCCGGATAGCCAACTTCGTCCCGGTTGATCGGTTTGCCCTGGACCCAGGTGTTGTAGCCGGCCATTTCCGGCAGGGAGATATACATGGTCCAGTCCGGCTCGTCGCGTGACTCGGCAATGACGCCGGCGATGCGCATTCGTACCGTTTTGCGCGTTTCGGTGCCGTCGCTGTTCCATTTCACCAGCACCAATGAGACCTGTTTGTCCAGCAGCTCCTCGGCAGCGGGCGGTTCGATGGATTCGCCGGGGCGCGGGCGGGGATTGTACAGATTTTGCGGCACGGCCGATCCAATGATCATCGTGCCCCGCTCCAGCTTGAGCGTGCCGGCCTGGGCCCTCACGCCCAGGTTGCTCAGATCGTCGGTGCCGATGCCTGTTAACTGGCCGCCACCCTCCAGCCGGTCTACGGTGATGTAGCCCCAGCCCTGGAAATATTCCTGGGGGATGACGGCCGTTACCCCGGGCAGCGCTTGAATGTCGGCAATGGTCTGGTCGGTGATGACCGTGGCGATGCCCGGCTCACCCGTCTCGGGGTCGGGCTCGCCCCAGTTGGGCCACACCTGAATTTTGGTCAGGTCGCCAATGCCGCCCAGCTGGCTGGCCGCATTTTGCTGCAAGCCGTTGCCCAAAGAGACCAGTAGCACCACCGCTGCCGTGCCGATGATGACGCCGACGGCCGTCAGCATCACGCGCCCCTTGCGCCGCGCCAGGTTCTCCCAAACAAGTGAAAGCAAATCAAAGATGCCCATGTGAAAAACCTTTTCACCGCAAAGAACGCAGAGAACGCAAAGATTTTTTCTTTTATCTTTGCGCACTTTGCGCACTTTGCGGTTAATTTATTTACGGTCCAAACATCGGCCCGTCGATTGGCGCGTCGATGGGGCCATCCACCGGGAACTCACCGGGGACGCCGAAGTCGGGCTGGACGGGCTGCGGCACGCCGCTGCTCAGACCCAGCAGGCCCAGGATGAAGCGCCAGAGCTTCCTGCCAAACGTTTCCGGTTCCGGCTCGGCCTCCGGCAGCGGTTCTTCCGGGAAGCCTTCGATGGGCTCCTCAAAGATGGGCGCGTCGATGACATTGATGGTGAGCGTTTGGGTGAGCACCTGGGGCTGGTTGAAGTCATCGGTATAGTTGACGCTCAGCAGTAAATCCAGCGGACCGGCAATTTCAGGATAGATGACGGCATCCAGCGGGAAGAAACCGCCGGGGTCCAGCGTGCCCACAAAAAAGCTGTTGTTTTCAAACGTGGCCCCTTCGGCCGTGACGCTGAAGTTGCCAAAGACCGACGAACTTCTCCCGCTGTTGACCAACTGCAGCGGCAGGCTGCCCGGCTGCCCCACAAAAAAGTCAAACACCGGGGTGTAGAAGTTCATTTCGACAGACGGCCGTTTATAAACCAGCAGCGTGATCACCTGATCATCTTCGTAGCTGTTGTTCCGCTGATCGGTGTAGACAAACGTTACCTTCACCGGATACGCGCCCGGTTCGGTTGCGGCATTGACAATCAGCGCCATGCTGGTTTGCAGCGAAGCGTCCTGATCCAGGTCGCCCAGCGTTTGCACGTTGGAGGCGCCCACCGGGGCAAATTCGCCAAATTCGCCGCCGGCGCCATCCAGTCCGCCGCCGGGAACGGGGGTGCCGTCAACCGTGCCGCCCGTGGTGGAGCCGCCGCCCAAAATTAGCGTCACCCGCTCCGCATCGGCGTTGCCCTTGTTTTGCACCGTCAGGTTGAGCGTAAAGCCCATGCCCGGCTCCAGCTGCTTCTGGTCAATCTCATAGCCGGTGACCAGCAGCTGCGGCCGCAGGATAGGGCCGCTGGTAGGCGTGGCGGTGGCCGTGGCTGTTGGCGTGGCCGTGGGGGCCGCGCCGCCACTGGCCACGCGCACGATGGGGAAGGTGAGGGCAAACGTTTCGCTGTAGGTTGTGCCGTTGACGTCGGTGTAATCCACTTTCACCTCCAGCGTGCCGATGCTTTGTCCGGCCAGGTCGCGGCTGGCGGCCAATGGCTGCCAAAAACGAACCGTGCCGGTGGGATCAAGCGTGCCCAAAGCGCGCACGCCACCCGTATCTCGGGCGGTGAAGCTGCCGGCAACAAAGGTGGCCACCACGTTGGTGGCCCGGCTTTGCCCGGCATTGGCCAGGGTCATTTCAAAATCAAAATTGCTGCCGGGCGTGATCTCGGCCGCGCTGGCGCCGTAGCTGCTGACGATGAGCAACGGCCGTACAAAAGCGGTCGGTGCCGGTGTGTTGGTGGGCGCCGGTGTGTTGGTCGGGCCGGCCGGCGCCGTCACCGTCAGGGCATTGGGCAGTGTGGCCGCAGCGGCATCGGGATTAATAACCGTGACGCTGTAGCCGCCGGGGGCTGTGCCCGCGGACAGGTTGGCCCGCAGCAGGCTGGCGCTGACATAGGTGGTGTTCAACCCACCCATGCCGGACAAGACCACCACCGCTCCATTAACAAAACCGCTGCCGGTGACCACCAGTTCGGTGTCTACCAGGTTGCTGACGCTGTTGGGCTGAACGGCCGTTACCGCCAGCGCCGGCGCGGTGGTAGCGGTTGTCGTCGCTGTCGCTGTACCGGTTGCCGTTGGTGTATCAACCTGGGCGACGGCGGGTGCAGGTGAAAAGCTGCCGGCCAGCGAGCCGCCGATGAACAAAAGTAGAAAGAAGATCAGAATAGCTTTTTGAAAAAAAGACTGTTTCATGAGATTGCCTCGTGACCAGGGTGTTGTTTAGTGCCTCCCTCGATCAGTGAATAGTTGTCGCCGCTTCGTATTCGGCGTCGGAAACGATACGGCCGTCCAGCATGTGTACCGTGTGGGTGGCGTAAGCCGACATGCGCGGATCGTGGGTGACGACGAGAACGGTACGGCCGTTTTGATGCAGTTCGGCCAGCAGGTCCATGATGCTGCTGCCGCTGGCAGTATCTAAATTACCCGTGGGCTCATCGGCCAGGATGAGCTGCGGGTTATTCACCAGGGCGCGGGCGATGGCCACGCGCTGCTGCTGCCCGCCGGAAAGCTCGGTGGGTTTGTGGTGAACCCGGTCGGCCAGCCCCACCCGCTGCAGCAGCTCAAAGGCGCGGGCATACCGCTGGTGGCGCGGCACGCGGGCAAAGCGCATGGGAAAAGCGACGTTGTCCAGGGCGCTCAGGCTGGGAATGAGGTTGAACGATTGGAAGATGAAGCCAATCGTCTGCTGGCGGAATATCGCCAGCCCGTTCTCGTCCAGCGCGCCGATGGATTTTTGGCCCACGCGAATTTCGCCGCTGCTGGGGCGATCCAGCCCGCCCAGCAAATAAAGCAGCGTGCTTTTGCCCGACCCGGACGGCCCCATAACGGCCCAAAAGGTGTTGGCCTCGATCTCCAGATTCACATCGGCCAGGGCATGGACTTTTTCGCGCCCCATCTGGTACGTCTTGCGCAGGTGGTTGATGGTGATGAAAGTCATTTTCGGTAATCGGTGGTCGGTAATCGGTGAACGGTAATCGGTGAACAGATAACCGATTACGGATGACGGATAACCGATTACGGGTCCTAGAAAAACGGCCTTATCACCGTCAGATCGCTAAACTGGGCCGAGATGAGGGCCGGGACGCCGCGCAGCAGGAAGAGAATGAGGACGGTGAGCAGAACGGCCGTCCACGTTTTCAGCTTGCGCAGGTTGGCCCCGGCATTCAGGCCGATGCCCAGCAGCAGCCAGTGCCACAGCAGGTAAATGTCCACAAAGGCGAGCAGGGCGGCAAGGTAGAGGAAGGTGGTGCCTTCGCCAGTTGGGGCAAAGCCAGACAGACCCAGGCTGGTAAGCTCCTGACCGTTGTTCCACATGGCCACGGTGCGCACCCCGTCACGCAGGGCAAAGGGCAGCAGCGACCACGCCGTGACGTTGAGCACCTGCTGGCTGCTAAGCCGTCCCCCCAGCAGCGTAAGCCCCAGGTGCAGCAGCCAGCCCAGCAGCAGCCAGCCCAGGTAAACGCCTAAAACAGCAATGACGGCGGGAAGCAGATAGGTAAAAACGGGACCGCTGGTGGCGGTCATGGCCTGCTGGAACTGGGCCTGCTGCTCCGGCGTGTAATACTCCCAGCCTTGCGGCAGCTCAATTTGTCCGCTGGCGGTCGCGGCGGCTTTGAGGCCGCCTTCCACCAAAGTGCGCACCAGTCCGGTGAGGATGAGGATGAGAATGGGGGTGTGCCAGACGGCCGTATCCATCTCCACAACGCGGGCAAAAGCACGGCGCGGCTGGAACAATACCGGGAGTACCCAGTTAAAGCGCCAGCGTCCACCTGGTTCATAGGTTGAAATTGATAAATCGCTCATACAAAACATTCCTCTGAGCGTGTGTCTGTTGCTAAAAACAGGCTCCGGGATCGCCGAAAACCACAAACACACAGTTGTGACCCATTAAATTTTTTATGACATTCCATTTAGGTTTAAGGGGGTACGAGTTTGGCCTTATTCCACCAAACGTCGCTGCGTATTTTACACGTTATTTTGTTGGCTAACTTGACGCTGCAAGGCCAAAAATTGCTCAAAATCAACGATTGGTATACGCAATTGGGCAAAAAACGGGCCACTAATCCTTACCGTGTCATGCCCGCGCAGGCGGGCATCCACAGATTGGACAGCAAATAGATTCCCGCTTTCGCGGGAATGACACTCAAAGTGTGACACCAATAACAAATTTCTGCCCCCATTTATTGTCGGGGAAACCAACAATTTTGTGAAGTTTGTTATAATGGCGGTTGATTAATTTGGAATAAACATCACTTGCTGTGAGAGAGACTGAAAAATCAGGTTAACACCTATGAAAAACAGAACACCAGAACAGATCGAGGCGATGCTGGAGCGCATCCTGCCGCGCGTAACCAAGCCGGGGCGCTACACTGGCGGCGAATACAACCAGGTGGTGAAGGAGTGGGCCGAGATTGATTACAAAGTGGCCCTGGCTTTCCCCGATATTTACGATTTGGGCATGTCCAACCTGGGCTTGATGATCCTGTATGACATCATCAACAAGCACCGCAACCTGCTGGCCGAGCGCGTCTACTGCCCCTGGGAAGATATGGAAGCGGTGATGCGCCAGCGCGAACTGCCGCTTTTCTCCTTAGAAACCAAGCATCCCATCCGTGAATTTGACATGTTGGCGATCAGCCTGCCGTACGAGCAGCTTTTCACCAACGCGCTGAACCTGATCGACCTGGCGGGAATGCCTGTACGATCCGAGGATCGGGATGCCAGCTTTCCGCTGGTGATTGCCGGGGGACATGCCTGCTACAATCCGGAGCCGATGTCGCCCTTCATTGATGTGTTTGTTATTGGCGAAGGGGAAGAGGCGATTTTGAAGATCATTGGCGTGATACGGGCTGCGGCGCACCTTGACCGCGAGACGCAGCTGCGCTACATCGCCCAGATCGAAGGCTGCTACGTGCCCCGTTTTTATGACGTGACCTACCATGAGAATGGCACTGTCAAAGCGATTACGCCTAACATGCCGGAGGCGCCTGCCAAAGTGATGAAAACGATCGTGCCGGTGATGCCGCCGCCGGTGACTGACTTCATCATTCCTTTTGTGGAACTGGTACACAACCGGGCGCCCATCGAAATTATGCGCGGCTGCACGCGCGGCTGCCGCTTCTGCCACGCGGGCATGGTCACCCGCCCGGTGCGGGAACGTCCGGTAGAAGAAGTGCTGACGGCGATGGAGCAAATATTGGAAAGCACCGGCTACGAAGAGATTGCCCTGCTGTCGCTGTCGTCCAGTGATTACACGCACGTTTTGGAACTGACGGAAAAGATCGGGCAGCGCTTTGGCGATCTGGGGCTGAATATTTCGCTGCCGTCTTTGCGCACGGAGACAGTTTCGACGCAGCTGATGGACAATTTGGGCGACGGCCGTCGCGGTGGATTCACCTTAGCGCCCGAAGCGGCCACGGAAAAGATGCGCAACATCATCAACAAATACGTGACGCACGAAGAGCTGCTGGAAACCGCCCGCGAAATCTACCGGCGCGACTGGCGCAGCATCAAGCTGTACTTCATGATTGGCCATCCCATGGAAACAATGGAAGATGTGCAGGCGATTGCCGATCTGGCGCACCAAGTACTGGCCGAAGGGCGCAAGTTTCATGGCAACAAGGCCAGCGTCAACGTGGGCGTGAGTACCTTCATTCCCAAGCCGCACACGCCGTTCCAGTGGGAGCCGATGGACCAGGTAGACCAGGTCCATGCCAAAATTGAGCTACTGCAAGAGCAAGTGCGTGGGGCCGGGCTGCGGCTGCGCTGGAACAATCCGGAAGAGTCGCTGTTTGAAGGCTCATTGAGCCGGGGTGACCGGCGCATGGCCGAAGTAGTGGAGCGGGCCTGGCGCAAAGGGGCCAAGTTCGATGCCTGGCACGAGCATTATATGGAAGAAGCGTGGAACGAGGCGCTGGATGAGGTGGGATTAGATCCCCGCTTTTACACCCACCGCAAACGTACCATCGACGAGATTTTCCCCTGGGAGCATATCGACATTGCCGTAACCAAGAAGTTCCTGACGCAAGATTACCTGATGAGCCAGCAGCAGGAGACTCGGATCGACTGCCGCCACCAATGTTTTGCCTGCGGTATTTTGCCTAAGCTGAAGGATTTGCGCCGTGAAACGGCCGATTCTGCCTGGGAATGCCCGCCGGTGCCCACGCGCAATCACCACACGCCGCGCCGGGAGCCGGTGCCGGAGGTAGAGGGGATTGCGCTGCCGGTGATTCAGTGAGCGGTAATCGGTGAGCAGTAATCGGTGAACGGCCGTTTCCTCTCGAAACGGCCGTTTTTTTTGGGGAAGTCGAGCTCAGCTTATTTGATGACAACGGGGATATAAACGACGTAGCTAACTTCAATGGTCCACTGCTGTGATGGCGGATTTTCGTCGGCGTTGCCCGCTTCGTCGATAGCCCGGGCGGTGAAGGTGTAGCTGCCCGGAGCCAGATCGGTGTAGGTGACCGGCGAGGTGCAGGGGGTCCAATCGCCGTCGTTCAAGCGGCACTCATAACTGAGGTTCTCCTGTGTAGTCGTTTCATCAGCGCCGGAGAATTCAAAAACGGCCGTGCCCAGTTCCGATCCCAACAGTTCTACGGTTGAATCAGCACTGTCGATTTTTGTCGTCGGCGGCGTGGTGTCTGGCACGAACTGATGGCCAATCTTAAACTCAATTTTGCTCTTTTCCTGGCTGTTGCTGAAGCTGCCGGTGAGCAGCAGCGTGCCCGTTAACTCAAACCCCTGGCTGAAGTCGTACCCGGTGACCATCCAATGATTCCAGTTATCGCCCGAGAAATCCCCCAGCGCCTGGCCATCGAGCATGGCGTCTTGCAGGAGCACCGTGCCGGCATCCCGGTCTACCAGCGTTATTTGCATGATGTTCAGGTCATCGACCGTGTGCGTCTTGCCCCGTGTGGCCAACTGAGTAGAAACATTGGCGTAATCCAGCGAATAGGTGCCGTTACTGTTGCTGACGGTGATATTTATGCTGTCCGCCAGCCGGTTAAAGGAAAAAGAAACGTCGTTTGTTTCTGCCCACTGGATATTCACTTCATTCCGATGAGGGGCAGCCGCCAGTTCCGGAACGCCTAAAAACAGTTCAGAACCGCCTGTGTTGTTAAAGGAGCGCAGGCGCGTGCCGATAAGTGCTTCTTCATATGTTTCTTCACCCTCGGTAACGACCAGGCTCGATGCACTCCAAACGGGTAACGTAAAACTCAAAATAATAAATGTGATTATCAAAAAAGTAATTTTGCGAAAAGCGTTCATCTTGCTCTCCTTGCTACCGATACAATTATGTAAGCTGTGATGTAAGTACAACGTGTTATCCGCTGCACTTAATGCCAATCTACTGAGACAGGCTTTCGCAAAACGTTACAAGGTACCGATTTGGTACAAAGGTGCTATCCGGGAAACGGTAAGATTTGTCTTTGTGAAACAATTGTCACGGCCGTTTTTTCTCCCCCAACCCCTTGTGAAATAACAAACAAACTTGACCAGCCGTCTGGCTCTCTTTTAAGCTGTTACCAGAGAAGCTCGTGCCACTGTGGAGTATATGATGACAACAAATGGAAAAACGGCCGATTGGGAAATTGCCCTGGAGAATGTAATCAAAGCCAATGGCAGCCAGGAGTGGGAAGAAGCTGCTGCTAAATTCTCAAAAACCTTGCCCACAACCACCAAAGCAAAAAAGAAAGTAGCCCAACAGCTTTGTGCATTGCTCGATAAAGAGGAAACATCTGCGCGCAGACGTAGCCGGATCATCTCCCTGCTGCCACATTTTCAGATGCCCGAATTGTGCGAAAAGATAGTGCCATTTACAGACCCGGTCCACGAAGCGTCAGATCGGGTGCAGTATTGGGCCTTAAGCGCCCTTGCCGCGCTGCAACCGGAAAATCTTGAAGCGACATTAAACAAAATCATTGAGAATCCAGAGATAAACAGCCGCGTGACGGCTCTGGCCCGGCGCATCCAGATTCAGAATCATGCCCTCGATGCTGACAAACAAGCCCAATATTTTGAAGATCTGCTCTTGATGACCGGCGATGGAAATGCGGATAATCGTTGGTCTGTCATGAGCGCGCTCATCAACAATGGCTTTCTTGATGAGACGCTGCCGCAAGAATTAGAAAGGCGCAGCATTGTCGATCTGCTGGGTCCGAGTCTTATGAACGAAGGTGAATGGCGGGATGTGCGTGTGCAGGCGGCGCGCACATTAGGCACCGTGCAGCACAATTACGCCGAAGCCGTCTCCGTCCTGATTACTACCTATCGCCAGACCACATCCGAATATATCAAGCGCCACTGCCTCGAATCTCTGGCAAAAATTGGCGTGAAACAGGAGCTTAAAAAGGCGCAGCATGAACAGCAGCGGCGGGATATTCAACATTTCATGATAGAGGTGTTGAAAGACAGCGATCCTGTCAGAAGATTTGTGGTGGTTAACCGGCAGCTTCCTTGGCACATTGGCCTCGATTCTGGCTTCATTTTACGATAAACCATTGCGAAATATTCACCAATCGACGCTTAATCTGGTAAAGGTAAACATCGCCTTTTTAGGCTACATGCGCCAGATTAATCAAATTGACGCTACGTTTAAACAGCTCTTCCTGAACCCAACACTGTTTGACATGAATCAGATGAATTCGACGGTCAAGCAAATCCAAAACGCGGTGAATGAGTCGCTAGACAAAGTACAGACATTTGTCGAAATGCAAGAGAGCGAAAATTCCGCATAACGTGCGGCGTTATTAAGACGTCAAAGAGTGCATTGCTTCCTGGTTTCCCCTTGCTCACTAAAGGCGAAGACCCGTCATGTTTTTCTCATAACTGATGGCTTCAAAGCGGACGCCCAGCGATTTGGCGTGGCCGAAGGCGCGCTTGATTTCGTCGGCCGTTGGTCTGCGGGCAATCTCGGCGTACTTCTCATCATATTTGGCGCTGTGCGGCCGGCAGAAGTTGTCCGGATGGTACTGGTCCATCACGTTGACGTTGATCTCCGGCATTTTCTCGGCCACCCATTCCAGAATAGGCCGGGTGCAGCACTCCACGTGGTTGGGCATGATCAGGTGACGAATGGTGAAATCCTCGCCCCAATCGTAGATCGTTTGCATGTTTCCGGACACCGTTTCCCAGTACCAGGGGGTGCGCGATAGCTGCACGGCGCAGCGGCCCGGACCAAACTTCAGGTCTGGCAGCCAAATGTCCATCAACGGCCGTAATATTTTCATCGCCGGTTCCGACATGAAGAAGTTGCTGTTCCACAACATCGGGGCGTTAAACGCGCCCCGGTAGGTGGCGTCGTCGGGATTTGTGGGGAACGTATCATAGTAATCGTTTTTGACGGGCCTGGCGGCACGCACATCCTGTCGTGTGGGCTGCAAGTTTGCCAGCAGTGAAATGGCCTCAACGATGGTGTGCAGGTGGATGGTGACCTCGCCGCCGACCCAGTTGACATTGTGGCAGCCTTCCTGGCGCAGCAGCCAGGCCATAACGGCCAGGGTGCGGGGAGAAACGGCCGTGCCATTATCCTTGTCCGTGCTGATGTCCCCATTTTGGCAAAAGGCGCAGCGCATGTTGCAGGAGGTAAAGAAAATGGTGCCCGATCCCATACGGCCGCGGTAAATCAATTCTTCGCCGGGATGGTGAAAATAGCTGGAGACGCGCGACTCCTCGGCCAGCTTGCAGGTGCCGAATTTGGTTCCCTGGCTGCGATCCACGCTGCAATCCCAGCGGCAGAAGTTGCAATGGCGCAGCATTCGCCAGCTCAACTCGCGGCACAGGTCCACCAGGTTGGGTTGGGGCACAGGCTCCGGCGGAAGGTCGGCCGTGCCGCTGCGGATTTGCTGCCACAGGTTGAGGAAAACGGCCGTTTTCTCCTCAAGCGCCCGCCACAACTCCGGCTCATCGGCCGCCAGCGAGACGTCCACCGGCACGCAGCGGGCCATACGGAACTTGGCCGGCATCTGGTTGTCGGCCACCTGCCGGTACCAGGACAATTGCCCCTGCAAATCCGCTTCTTCCCATATCCACAGGCGATCTAGTTGGCGCATCATAAGATTCCTCCCTCGCATGAATGACAAAGGATCGGTTTACTCTACCCTTATTATAACGCAGGTGTGTGATCGCTTTCCCCTTGTTTCTCATCTGGCTTGAATCCCCAACAATGAATAAAATAACCGCATGGTTAAGACATTCCAATATACATTTCAGCTCATCCTTTTGTTCATTCTGGCCATCGTTTTGGTGGCCTGTGGGGGAGACGAAGCTCCAGACCCTGTAAATACAACAAACACGGCATCCCCAACCGAGATTGCTGCGGTGGGAACGGCCGTGCCCGCCGCCACTGCCACATTACCCCCAACCGCCGCACCAACCGTCACCCTGCCGCCGCCGGCCGTTGTTAACAACGAACCCACGCCCACCACCATGCCCACGGCGACGGCCACGCCAGAACCGGTAGCCATCTACAGCGCCGCAGATTTTGGCACGGACCGCAATCCACTGACCGGCGAATTGATGGCGGATCCTTCTGTGCTGCAAAGACGGCCGATTGCCATCAAAATCTCTAACAACCCGGCCAGCTTTACCCGGCCGCAGCACGGTATTGGCCAGGCGGACATCGTCTTTGAGCACGTCACCGAGACGAACATCACCCGCTTTACAGCTATTTTTTACGGCCAAACCCCCAATGATGTCGGTCCGATTCGCAGCGCCCGCCTCATCGACAAGGAGCTGCCGGCCATGTACGATGCCGCCATCTTCATGTCCGGTTCCCATCCGCTGATCCTGGATGCCATTGCCCAGAGTGACATTGGTGACCGCATTTACCGGGAAACGGCCGTCGGCTTTTATCGCAAAGAGGATGATCCCACCATCCCCTTTGAACACACGCTGTACGCCGACACGGCCGGATTGTGGGAGGCTGTCGAGTGGGGCAACGACAACCGCGCCCCCCGCTTCACCAGCACGATGGCCTTCGACACCACGCCACCGCCCGATGGCGAACCGGCTAGCTACGTGGAACTGCATTATTCAACCTGGTCCAAGATCGTGTGGGAATATGATGAGGGGGACGGCCGTTACTACCGCACTGTTGATGATGAAATCTTCATCGATGACAACGACGGCAAGCAGGTAAGCGCCGCCAATGTCATCATCCTTTACGCGCCGCACCAGTTTGACCGCTCCATTTGCGTCTATCCCCGTGAAGACGGCGGCTGCGACCTGCACACCACCGAAATCCAGATTTGGGGCCGGGGCTACGCCATGCTCATCCGCGATGGCCAAAAGTACGACGTGACCTGGCTGCGCCAAAACCGCAGCGACATGTTCACCTTCGTCGATGACGCCGGGAATCCGGTGCCGCTGCAAGTGGGCAACACCTGGTTCCAGGTCGTCCCCTTCTACTACGATGATCCGATTATCGAGTAGCCAATTGTCATTCTAAACGGAGCGCAGCGAAGTGAAGAATCCCACCGGAGATAGTTCTACAAGAGCTATCGTCACAGTAGATGAAGTTCGTAGAGATGCTTCGTTTCACTCAGCATGACAAAAGGCTGTAGTTATTCGTTTTCTTCAGAATCAGCGGGGCTGCCTTCACGGAGGTTTTGGAAGGTGAGCTGCCAGCCGCCGTTGAAGCCGCTGGCGCATTCTTCAATGCGCAAACCGCTCACCTCGGGGCTGCCGTCGGGCAGGCGGACGGTGTAGGAAGTGTCGGGCGACATCTCAAAATCGGCATAGCCACGGCCGTTTTCCGGCTTAAACCCCGTAAAAAAGCGGTCGCTGCCATTTTGCCAGCTCACCTCAATTTCAATTCCCGGCAGGTCGTTCAAAAAGGCATCCAGCACGATGACCTCAATCCGGGAAATGACTTCTTCCTCATCACACAGCCTGGTTTGCTCCGTGAGGCGGTAGTTGGGTTGAGGGGTGGCCGTGGCCGGTCGGGTTGCTGTTCCTGTTGGTGTAGGAACGGCCGTATTCGTTGGCGTGGCGGCCGGCGGTGGCGTACTGGTGGGTGTGGTCACGATGGCCGGCGTGGGCGTGGGCTGGAGCTCAGTTGCGGGCAGGGTAGGGGCAAACAGGGCAACTGCCTGCCCTTCGGCACCCAGCTGGCGGGCGACCACGGCCAGTTGTTCCAGCAGGGGAGCGGGACGATTTTGGCGAACGGCCGTTTCCAGCAAATCATTGACCGTTTGGGCAATCTCCGGATCGTCCAGGGCAGCCAGCCGCTGCTGGGCCAGGGGCCAATTGTCATTTACCGCATAGCTCTGGCTTACCAGAATGATGTACTCTTCCCGATATTGCTCGCTAAACCGGGCCGGACTGGCATCGGTGAAGACCACCGGATCGACGACCCAGGCATAGTACAAACCGCCAATGAGCCCAACCACCAGGCTGAGCAGCAGCCAGCCGGTGCTGCTGAGACGACGCCAAAACGGGAGCGGCCGTTGTCGACGGCGCGGTGGTGGGGTCATGGCGCGGCCTCCGGCGTGGTGGGCAGATACGGATCCATTGCCGGCGTGTACTGGCCGATGTCGCTGGCCAGCCGTGTCAGCCGCCGAATAGTCCCCTCATCATCCTGGCGCAAAATCATCTCAATCAGCACCTGGAGAACGTATTGTGGCCCGTCTTCCCCTAACTGTTCAATGCGCTGCCGGGCTGCTGCCAGATTGTTGTCCAAAGCGTAGCTGTCGGCAATGAGCAGTACATAGTCACGACGGTATCTGTCTTCCAGCACGGTGGGATTGGCGTCAGTAAACTCTGTCGGCCAAAACACCCAGCCAATGGCCAGCCCCAGGCCAACGCCAATGGCCAGGCCCAGCAAGATGAAGATGGGGGTGGGGATGCGTTTCATACGGCCGTTTCCAATTGACATAAAAAAAGAGCTACCCGCTACCGAGCAACCCTTTCATACTGGCACAGGCCACAAGCTACATTATTTACCAAAGTTGGCCGTAGCCAGTATCCATTTGCCCAGCCCCTTAGCGGGGCTTATAATCCAACAGCTTTGTTGGATAATCATCAAGTTTCACTTGGTGATCAATGCCGAAGGTGGGAATCGAACCCACACTCCCGAAGGAACACGAGTTTGAGTCGTGCGCGTCTGCCAGTTCCGCCACTTCGGCCAGATTTCAGGACGTGCGGGAGTATAGTTCATGGTTTTTTATCTGTCAATATGGATGAAGTTGCCCTCATAGAGCAGGCCCAAAAAGGTGACGTTCAGGCGTATAACGCGCTTGTGCTGCACTACCAGCAGGTAGTGTACAACGTTGCTTACCGCATTATGGGTGATCCCCAGTCAGCGGAAGATGCCGCGCAAGAGGCGTTCATTTCTGCCTACCAGGCGCTGAACAAGTTTCGCGGCGGCAACTTTAAGGCGTGGCTGCTGCGTATTACCACCAACGGCTGCTACGACGAGCTGCGCCGGCGCAAGCGCCGTCCCCAATCCTCTTTAGAAAGAATCACCGACGACAACCAGGAATCATTTGCCTTTTTGCGCGATCCGGCCATTGGGCCGGAGAAGCGGCAGCAGCAAATGGAGCTAATCGAAGCCATTGAGGAATGTTTGCAAACTTTGCCCGACGACCAGCGGATTACGGCCGTTCTCTGCGATGTCGAAGGGTACGATTACAACGCCATTGCCGACATCACCGACGTATCGCTGGGCACGGTAAAATCCCGCGTCAGCCGGGCCAGGTCTAAGCTGCGCGACTGCCTGCAAGGGTTCAAGGAACTTTTACCGGCTAATTATCGTTTACAGGGTGAGTGACGATTGAGATTATGCTTAATTTAATTGATTGGTAAGTATGCAAGTTGCAGGTGGCAAGTAGGCAGGTGAATAAGAATCACTTGCCACTTGCTTACTTGCTCACTTGCAACTCTAAATAACATGTTCGATTTTTTGCGGAACCTAACGAAATCAGCCGAGGAAATGCGGCAAGAAAGGATAGCAGCCTACCTGGATGAGGCGCTGACCGGCCGTGACCGGCAGCAGTTTGAGCAGGAGATGGCTCAAGATGAGGCGCTGCGCCAGGAAGTGGAACAACTCCTTCTGATCAAACAGAGCTTGCGCCAACTGCCGCAGCGGGAAGTGCCGCGTAATTTTGTTCTGGACCCGGCTAAATACGGCCGTCCTGCCCGGCAGCCCTGGGTACAGGCTTATCCCGTCCTGCGCGCCGCCACGGCAATGACCGCATTTTTCCTGATTTTTGCCTTTGCCGCGGGCATCTTTACGAATCTGGGCAGCGCTGAACCAGCTACCTCTGCGCCCGCTGCCGATGTGGCCCAAATGGAATCAGTAGAAGTTACCCGAGCGGTAACAGAAGAAACAGAAACGCTGGCCTTTGAGGCTGAAGCAGAAGAACCCGCTGCCGAAGAAGAGGCGATGGACGAATTTGCCGCAGAAGAAGCCGGGGAAATGGTCGAGGAGGAGGTTGTTGCGGAAGAGGAAGCTGCGCCGGAAGCTACGGCCGTTCCCAGCCCGGCGGAATCTCTTCAAGAGGATACGGCCGAAGATAGCGTAACAGCTTCCGAGCCAATCGTCCAGCCCACGGCCACCATTTCACCAACGCCAACAGTGTCCACACTGCCCCGCGTCACGCCGCCCACACCGCTGCCTGAGCGCGATATGGATGAAGCAGCAGCGGGCGAAGCTGCCGATGATGCCGTTGCCGATATTTCAGAAACAGAAGACGACACGACCAGTGCGGAGACAACGGCCGTTCTCCCCGATGAAGACGTTCAAGGAGCAGGTGATGGTCCGCTATTTGACCCCTTGCTAATGCTGCAAATAGGCCTGGGTGCGCTGCTGCTCCTGCTGGCCGGCCTCACCCTTTACGCTCGCAGCCAACGATAATCATTTGATAGGGTCGAGGCGCGCCTTGACCCTACGAGACCGCCAACAATGACGCTCCCCTCTGCCCCGGAAAACGTAAAATTTTGCAGCCGCTGCGCCACGCCAATGGAAACGCGCCCTGTAGATGACAAGCCGCGCCGAGTTTGCCCCAGCTGTGGCTTTATTTATTTTACCGATCCCAAGGTAGGCGTGGGCGTTTTTGTGGTGCATGAGGGCAAAATTTTGCTGGTGCGGCGCACGATGCACCCGGAAATTGGCAAATGGAGCATCCCCGCCGGGTTTTTGGATCACGGTGAGGACCCGGAGAAAACGGCCGTGCGTGAAGCCCTCGAGGAAACCAACCTGCACGTCGCCATCGAAGATCTGATTGGCGTCTACCAAAACCCGCCGGGGCAGGGAGGGGCATCGATCTTCATCCTGTACAAGGCGCGGCTGCTGGGTGGTACCATCCAGGCCGGCGATGATGCCGATGCGGCTGCCTTCTTTGCTCCAGATGACCTGCCCGAAATCGCCTTCGCCTCCACCCGCGCCGCCATCGACCAGCTCAAAACCAAACTATCTACCCGCTAAAAGTTCAATTAATAGGACGCTGATTATCCTGATCCGCCTGATAGAAAAGATCAAATCAGGGTGATCAGGTAAATCTGCGTACCATTCTCTTTTTCTAAAACGATGTGGGCCGCTGTGGTACAATTGGCCTCATGAAGATTCATCTTTTGTCTGACCAGCTAGCCTCCCAAATTGCCGCCGGGGAAGTGGTGGAACGGCCGTCTTCCGTCGTCAAAGAATTGGTAGAAAACGGTATCGACGCCGGGGCCACCGCCATCAATATTGACGTGCGCCAGGGCGGGCGGGAGAGCATCCAGATTGCCGACAACGGACAGGGGATCGCCGCCGAGGATATGGAAACCGCCTTCAAGCGCCACGCCACCTCCAAGCTGCAATCGATCGACGATTTAAACGCCATCCGCACGCTGGGCTTTCGCGGTGAGGCGCTGGCAGCCATTTCGGCCGTCAGCCAGGTGACCATTGTCTCCCGCGCTGAAGGGGAGTCGGCCGGAACCCGGTTGGTGCTGGCCGGCGGCGTGGTTGAGAATCGAGAGACGGTGGGCGCACCGCAGGGTACGGTCATTGCCGTGGAGAATCTTTTTTACAACGTGCCGGCCCGCCTGAAATTCCTCAAAACGGCCGCCACCGAAAAGCGCCTCATTGACGAATTTGTCACGCGGTACGCCCTGGCTTATCCGCACATCCGCTTCCGCCTGACGCACAACGGCCGTATCACTTTCCAAAGCAGCGGCAGCGGCCAGGTGCGCGACGTGCTGGTGGCCATTTATGGGCCGGAAATAGCGAGACAGCTATTAGAGATTGGGGATTGGAGATTGGAGATTGAAGGTGAAGAACCCAATCTCCAATCTCCAATCCCCACTTCCCGTTCCCATATTGAAGTGACCGGGTTTGTTGGCCCGCCCGGCGTGCATTTTGCCAACCGGGGGCAGATTACGCTGTTTGTCAACGGCCGTTGGGTCAAAGATACACAGCTCACCTACGCCGTCATCCAGGCGTACCACACGCTGCTGCCGTCGGGGCGGTATCCGCTGGGGCTTATTTTTATGCAGCTGCCGCCGCAAGACGTAGATGTGAACGTGCATCCCACCAAAACTGAGGTGCGCTTCCGTCAAGGCAAAGCGCCGTTTGGCACCGTGCAGCGGGCGGTGCGCCAGACGCTGGTGGCCGACGCGCCCACGCGGCAAATGTCGGCCTGGGCATTGGGCAGCAGCGAGCCCGGCAGCTCGCCCGGCTGGATGGGGTCGCTCGACCCGGATGCGTTTATTGCAGGCAGCGGCGAACAGGCAGACCTGGCGTTGAGCTGGCTGGATGACCTGGATGCTCCAGACGGTAACGGTGAAGCGACGACAATGCCGCGAGAGGCAGAGAGCGATTCTCAACTGCCGATCATGCGCGTGGTAGGGCAGGTGGGCGCCTCTTATATCATCACCGAGGGGCCGGAAGGGCTATTTTTGATCGACCAGCAGGCGGCGCACCTGCGGGTGCTGCACGAACAGCTTCAGGCCGAGTGGGCTGAAGACAGGGTAACTATCCAGACGCTCTCGACGGGAACGGCCGTAACGCTCTCTCCCAGTCAGGCAAAACTACTGGAACAGTTTAGCGAGCCGGTCGAGCGAGTGGGCTTGCAGGTAGAGGCGTTTGGTCCCAACACCTTCATGGTTCGCGCCGTGCCCAAAATTGCCGCCAATGCTGATCCGGCCCGCCTGCTGGTGGCCGTGGTGACGGAACTGGAGCAAAGCAAAGGGGTGGTGGAAGAGGCGGGGTTGGTAACGGCCGTTTGCCAGACCATCTCGCTGCGTCCCGGCCAGTCATTGACGCAGACACAAATGCAGCAGCTCATCCACAATTTGGAAAAATGCGCCGATCCGTTTACCGATCCGCAAGGGAAACCAACCTTTATTTACCTTTCGGTGGCGCAGTTGGCCAGGGAATTCGGCCGTATTTAAGATGATGCGTGGAGCGTGAAACGTGGTGCCGTTCTGGTCACGCATCACGTTTCACGCTTCACGAGCCCCATTTTGATCACCAGGGAGGATCATGGTTCACACACTTTTTTACCGCTTCGGCATTGCCCTTTTTATCGGCGTATTGGTTGGACTTCAGCGAGAGGCCGACGCCGACAAAGGGACTGATCGGTCGCGCAAGATGTTTGCCGGCGTGCGCACCTTTGCCTTACTTGGCCTGGCGGGCTGCACGGCCGCCTTTGTCGCTGACCAGTTGGGGCTTCCCTGGGCGTTCATCGGCATTATTCTGCCGCTTGGCGCTTTAATCACTGCCGCCTATACCATCACTGCTTTGCGGGGCAGCGTGGGGATGACCACCGAGGTGGCGGCGGTGATTGTGCTGCTGGCCGGAGCGCTCTGCTTTTGGGACCAAATAGCTTTGGCCGTGGCGCTGGGCGTGGTGACAACTGCGCTGCTCTCATTCAAGCTGGAGCTTCACGGCTTTGCCGAACGCCTCACCCACGAAGATATCGTAGCCACGCTCAAGTTCGCCATCATCACCGCCATCATTTTGCCTGTTTTGCCGAATGAGTCGTTTGGCCCGCCGCCGTTTGACGTGCTCAATCCGTACAACATCTGGCTGATGGTGGTGCTCATTTCCGGCATCAGCTTTTTAGGGTATGTGCTCATCAAGCTGGTGGGGTCGCGGCAGGGGATTGGGTTGACGGGCTTGCTGGGGGGATTGGTGTCCAGTACGGCCGTGACCCTCAGCTTCTCCCAACGCAGCCAAAAAGAGGAGCAGTTGGCTAAGCCGTTTGCTCTGGCGATTCTCATTGCCTGGACGATCATGTTCGGCCGGGTCTTGGTAGAGGTGGCGGTGACCAATTTGCCCTTGCTGGGCGTGGTCTGGCTGCCCATCACGATGGCGGGTCTGGCCGGATTGGCTTACGGCGTTTACCTCTACTTTGCCCCACGCAGTCCTGAAGCGGGCGGCGTGGCTGTCTCCAATCCGTTTGAACTGGGTCCGGCAATTACCTTTGGCCTGCTGTACGGGCTCATTTTGCTGGTCGCTCGGGCAGCGCAATTCTATTTTGGTGATGCAGGAGTCTATCTTTCTAGCATCTTGTCTGGCCTGGCCGATGTGGATGCCATTACCCTGTCGCTGGCCGAACTCAGCAGCAGCGGCAACCTGGAGCCGGCTACGGCGGCGCGGGCCATTGTGCTGGCCACCATGTCCAACACGGTGGTGAAGGGAGGCATTGTGCTCAGCGGCGGATCGGCCGCTTTGCGGCGGGCAGTGCTCCCCGGCTTTTTGCTCATTTTGGCCACGGGCACGGCGCTGGCGTTTGTTGTTTAAACCACCAGCAAATTCTGAATCCGGCTGAAATAAAAACACTTGTGCTAAAATAAGGCAGATACGTTGAAGTTGCTAAAGGAATGGTATCAGTATGGAAAAAGGCTTGTTTGCAAAACCAAAAACGATTGCATCAGAATATCAGCAAGGCGCTGATATTGTTATTTTTAATGGTGATGTCAATGATTTTGTCGAAACTTTACCGGATGAGTCGGTTAAATTGATTATCACTTCTCCCCCGTACAATCTTGGCAAGGAATATGAAGATGAAGTTTCCATCGAAAAGTATCTGACCTTGCAGGAGGAAATAATCCATAAGCTTCATCGTGTTTTACATCCGAAGGGCAGTCTGTGTTGGCAGGTGGGGAATTATGTAAACAAAGGCAAGGTTTTCCCACTGGACATTAATTATTATCCCATCTTCAAAAAGCAAGGGTATCGTCTGCGTAATAGATTGATTTGGCATTTTGGACATGGACTGCATACAAAAAAACGATTTTCGGGAAGATATGAAACGTTGTTATGGTTTACAAAATCTGATAATTATACGTTTAATCTTGATCCCGTTCGCGTTCCCTCTAAATACCCTGGCAAACGGCATTACAAAGGCCCAAACAAAGGGAAGCCCTCTGGAAATCCAAAGGGGAAAAATCCTTCTGACGTGTGGCAGAAAATTTGCGAGGAATGGGAAGAAGGTTTTTGGGAAATACCTAATGTTAAATCTAATCATCCCGAAAAAACAGTTCATCCCTGCCAGTTTCCGGTTGAGTTAGTCGAAAGATGTGTACTGGCTCTAACGAATGAAGGAGATACTGTATTTGATCCGTATGCAGGTGTTGGCTCGGCGCTTATAGCGGCTGTCAAGCGTAACAGAAAGGCATTAGGAAGTGAGCAAGAGGCAGACTATGTGGAAATAGCTCAACAAAGATTGCAATCTTTCTTCAACGGCACGCTAAAAGTCAGGCCGTTAGGCAAGCCGGTTTACAAACCTACAGGTAAAGAGAAAGTGTCCCGAGTGCCACCGGAATGGGGCAATGCTGTCCAGCCAAAGCTGCTGGAAAAACGGGAGGAGTACGAGTGATAGTTGGCGGCATCTATTCTTTCAACAATGGTAGGGAGGTGATTGAGGCAAATTATGTTCGTGAATTAGCTGATATTATGGACGTCATTAAATCAGTAGATGCTGGCACTACAAAACGAAGGTTAGCGAGGAAAAAACGATACCAGGCCGGCTATTATTTCGGCCCAGCGGACTAAATCGATCCTTCAAAAAGATGTTTGTTGGCAAAAGGTGGGACGCAAACATACGTGTGCAATGTGACTATCCCACCGATTTCTATACTTTGGATTATTCTCCCCCTTCAGTTCCTCAGAATGCATTCAGAGAAATAGATTTTGTCAAAAATCGATTAGGCGTTGAGGTGCAGTTCGGTAAATATGCCTTTATGGTTTATAACGTGTGTGCGAAGATGACCATCTTTCATAACGAAGGCTTTATTGACGCTGGTGTAGAAATTGTGCCGTTGAAAGAATTAGCGGCTGAAATGTCTTCTGGCGTTTCTTATTTTGAACAGTTTGTCTGGGATTTGGAGCATCGGGGCGTATCAGACATTGATATTCCTGTTTTGATTTTAGGACTTGCCGCGGGATAAAACTGCTTGAAAAAGTTTGTTTTTATTTTTTGATTTTGACGGCCGTATCCCCCACAGCCAGCTCTTTTTCAGACTCTAAAACGGCCGTTTTCACATACCCCAGCCCAATGGTGCCGTTGGGGCCAACGGCCGTAGACGTCACCGTCCCCGCATTTTTGCCGTTTGCCTGAATATCGCTGCCCGGTTCCACTGGCGCAGCAGCCGTGAACTGTACCAGCTTTTTGGCCAGTTTGCCCCGGCTTTCCATGCGGGCAATGATCTCCTGACCAATGTAACATCCCTTGTTAAACGACACATCGGCCCACAAATTGGCCTCCAGCGGAATGTAATCGCCGGTGAGTTCGCGGCCAAAGCGGGGCAGGCCGGCCTCAATGCGTAAATAGTCAAAGGCATCGGCCTCAGCCACCACAAGCCCGGCGTCCAGCAGTCGCTGCCACAGCGCCGCCCGATCCTTTTCTTCGCCCATCACAAAGTAGCCGTCGCCGAGAATGGGATCGGTGCGATGCAGATACGCGGTTACGTCGCCAAACTGCACTTGCCGCCAATGGTGCAGCGGCAGGTCCTCGTCTGGAAAGCCAGCCTCCGCTAATTTTTGCCGTGCCTGCGGCCCATACACACCAAACACCGCCGTCTCTTGGCTGATGTCCTGCATGTGAAAATCATCCTGGAAAAAGACAAAGCGCATCAAGTAGCGAATGATGGCGTCGCAGTTGTTTTCGCCAGTGAGGGCATAGATGGTGCTGCCGGTGGCGTAAAGCAGCAGCCGGTCAACGATCCGTCCGATATCGGTGGTTAAAATCGTGGCGGTGCCTTCCCCTTTGTTCATGGACTGCACCTTCTGCGTCGACATGCGATTGAGCAAATCAAAACGGGTTTCGCCACTGATGAGAATTGTGCCCAGGTCGCTGCGGTCGGTGAGCACGGCCGTTTCTCTGGCCGCCTGATAAACGTTTGAATCAATTTGAGAATTTGGCATCTGGATTATCCTTCGTCTATACAAAAGAATGGGGATAAAGATCAAAGATTTTGCAGGCTTGCGGTGAGCGGAGCCGAACCATTTAACGAATTAAAAATCTGTTGAATTTGCGTAATCTGCTGATTCATCGTCTTTTTGCCCATTTTGCTTGGAAGTTAGGGAAAGCATCATATCGTCGGTGGGTGGCTGCCACTTTTGAGCCAGCGCTTCCACCTGGGGCAAGTAGCGCAGCTCGTGTTCATAGGTGAGCTGGGCAATCAGATCGGCCAGGGAGCGGTTTTTGAGCCAGGCAAAATGCCCTTTTTTGCTAAGCTGTTTTTCAGTGAACTCTTCCAACCACTCCTCTACCTGCATCCGCACCTGGGGCAGATCATCAAAGATGCGATCCAGATCACGCCCTTTGTTTTCTTCGTAGCGCAGACGGCCGTATTCCGCAGCATTCGCCAGCGCGGCCAACAAGCGGGCCGGCTTTTTACCCTGTGAAATGCGCAACAGCCCGGTCACCAGCTCCGATTCCCAGGCCGTCTGCTGCACCAGCAAATCCGCCACCGACCAGCCAGCATTCTCCTTCTCACCACCTACCGATAACCGATCACCGATTACCGGTTTCACCGTGTCAGGTGCCAGCAATGCTTCGTCGGGCAGTTGGTCTAGCGCCACCAGCAGCCGTTCGCGCGAGCTGTCTAAGGCATCTAAAAGCTGTTCAACTATTGAACTCATTTGTCACTTACTCTTCTCGGTTGACATCTGTTTGCCTGCATTTTAACATGAGGGCAGGCGTTTGGGCACCTATTCTCATGCAGCGGCAAGCTGGGCGATCAATCCTGTAAAAACGGCCGTCCCTGGGCCGTGCGTGACATCTATCACTGTATAAAAGTGATATACCACCATCATAAACGGCCGTTATATCCGGTAAACTAGAGGTCGAATTGACAACTGCGCTAAAAAAGCGATTTAAAGCAACTTATTTGTTAAAAATTGTTCTTAGCGCCATAAACCTGCCTGGATCAACCCCTTAATTCTGTGAAACAATTAAGGGTGGTTTACAAAAATATAAGATTGCCTGTCCTATCACACCGGATATCAGTATAATGTGACTTAATTCAGCAACGATTAAACAGGTAAACAAAAAAGTGGACAACATCACCCATGACCGATAGTAACAGCAACTCAGCAGCCTTGCCTTTGCCCGCTAACGAAAATAGCGGTAAATCGGGTGGCTACCGGGAAGTTAAGTGGGAAGTGGTTGCCCAACTGCCGGGCATTACACCGGCCACCATTGTGGCCGGACGATTAAAAGCAGAAGGTGTACCGGCGCGTGTATGGCAAGAAGGCGCCGGGCAGGCGCTGGGCTTAACCGTTGGTTTGTTGGGTACAGGCTACGTTGCCGTGCCTGAAGAGTACCTGGATAAGGCGCTGGAAATTCTAGAGTATGAAGAAGAACCGGCGGATTGGGATGAACAATTTGATGATTTCAACGAAGCTGATTTTGAAGATGAACTTTAGGCAGCTTTGCTGAGAAGATTAAGAAAGGTTTATTTATAACGAAGGAGCGTCGAGTTATGGCAGATACAACCTGGACAAACACAGGCGAAGAAGCGCTTTTCCCGGCCAAAAACAACCGGCTTAAATTTATCGTTGGGGGCGTCTTGCTTGTTGCCGCCATTGCTTTCCTGGTTGTGAACGCGATGAGCGGCAACACTCAACTGTACAAAACAGTGAGCGAGTTTTACGCCGATCAAGATCGGCTGGTGGGGCGCGATTTGCGCGTGGCCGGCTTTGTCATCGGTGATTCCATTGAGTATGTGCAAATTGATGCCACCAATTCTCGTCTGGAGTTTGATATTGTTGATGACCTCAACAACCCGGAGCAGCGGCTGCACGTGGTGGCCTTCAATGAACCCAAACCGGACCTGCTTCAGCACGAAGCGCAGGCGCTGGTAGAAGGCAGCGCCAACCAAAACGGTGAGTTTATCGCTAATCCCGG
>CALBTC010000464.1 GCA_937967805.1 uncultured Anaerolineaceae bacterium | reverse complement strand
GGGCGCAGCGGAACGGGTTGAAAACGGCCGTTTGCCTCAACAAGATCGATCTGGCTAAAGATGTGACTGAGATTGAAGCAGTCGCTGCGCCCTATCGCAAACTCGACATTCCCGTTTTCCTCACCAGCGCCACCGAGAGTAATGGTATTAAGCCGGTGCGTGACTTTTTGCAGGGGCAGACCACAGTGCTGGCCGGTTTGTCTGGCGTAGGCAAATCAACCCTGCTGAATGCCGTGCAGCCCGGCTTGCAGCTGCGCACCAGCGAGGTAAGCAACCTGAAAAGCCGCGAAGGACGCCACACCACCACCCAGGCCGTCATGCTGCCCCTAGCGATGGGCGGCAGCGTCGTCGATACACCGGGCATCAAGGATATGGGCCTGTTGGGCCTGCACCCGGAAGACCTGATTACGTTTTATCCCGAACTGGCCGACGTGGTGGGCTACTGCCGCTTTAGCGACTGCACCCATTCGCACGAACCAGGCTGTGTGGTGAAAGAGGCGGTGGCCGACGGCCGTATCGCCCAATGGCGCTATGATAATTATGTCAACTTATACGAAATCTTATCTGACTCTGTGTAAACTTTCTTGAATAATTGAGCCATTCGCCTGTCATTCCCGCGCAGGCGGGAATCCATCTTCTTGGCAAAAAGGAACCCGATGCAAACACAAACCGGATTGGCCCCGGTCAACGGGGCGCAAATTTATTACGAAGTTGCTGGTGCAGGCCAGCCGCTCATTTTGCTTCACGCCGGCGTGGCGGATTCGCGCATGTGGGACGATCAATTCGGTATCTTGGCCCAAACCTACCGCACCATCCGCACCGATTTGCGCGGCTTTGGCCGCTCCGCCATGCCCGCCGGCCGGTTCAGCCACCACGACGACCTGGCCGGGCTGCTCGATTTTTTGCAGGTGGAGCGGGCCATTGTCCTGGGCATTTCTTTTGGCGGCAAGGTAGCCATCGATTTTTCCCTGGCCTATCCGCAGCGCATGGCGGCGCTGGTGCTGGGCGCGCCCAGCGTCGGCGGCACGCAGCCATCGGAGCGCATACTTCAGTTTTGGGAGGAGGAGGAAACGGCCGTCGAACAGGGCGATTTGGATACGGCCGTAGAGCTCAACCTGCGCCTCTGGGTCGATGGTCCCTTCCGCCGGCCGGACGAGGTAAACGCTGATGTGCGGCAAAAAGTGAGCCAGATGCAGCGAGAGATTTTCCAGATGACAATCCCGGAAGGTGTTGAGGAGTTGCGATTGGAACCGGCGGCGAACGGCCGTTTAACCGAAATCACGGCCCCCATGATGGTGCTGGTGGGTGCTCTCGATCTGCCGGAGACGGTGGAACAAGCGGCGTGGCTGGCTGAACAAATTCCCAGCGCCCAACACGGTGTCATCCCTGGCGTGGCCCACATGCTTAACTTGGAAAAACCATCGTTGTTTAACCGGCACGTCTTAGATTTTTTAGACGATTTACCCTGGGAATAGGACGCAGATTTTCCTGATTTACCTGATCTTTTTTATCAGGCAAATCAGGGCAATCAGCGTCCCATTATTTGTGTACGGGTACAATTAATGATCCGCTTAAAACCACAACAGTTTAGCCAGGCCGTGCCGCTGTTTGCGGGCATGGCGGAATGGAATGTGTATGTTACGGCCGTTCTCCACCAAACTTCCCCCGGCCGCGTCTACATCGACACCCTGGATGGACCCCGCAGCGGCTTTGCCGTCTCGCTGGACTGTGCTTACCTGGTGGGCGATCCGGACAATGCCGCCTTCAACCAGGCACTTAACCTGGAGTTGGCCGAAACGCTGCTGGCCGGCGACCGGGTCAACCCGGCTGATCCCACGCTGGCCGTTTGCCTGGATTCACCCGACTGGGAACCGGCCCTGGCCGACATCCTGGGCGACTGGCGCTGGCCGCCCATTTGGGGCAGCAACCATCATTACCTTTTTAAGGCACAGCGGCTGGATTGGCGCGAGCGGTTACCTGCCGGATACACCATTGCCCGCCTGGATGGCAAGCTGCTGGTAGAACAAGGCGACCGGCTGCCGCAAAACATCGTCGATTCCATTCGCATCGGCTGGCAAGACAAGACAAACTTTTTGCAGAACGGCTTTGGTTTTGTGGCGCTGCACGGCCAGGAAATTGTGTGCTGGTGCCTGGCAGATGTGACGGTGGGCGATGCCTGCGAAATTGGGATTGAAACGGTTCCGTCTCACCGCCGACGCAGATTGGCAACGGCCGTTACCGCCGCCACCGTCGAATATTGCCAAAAGGTCGGCTTCAAGCACATCGGCTGGCACTGCGGCGCGGATAATCGAGGATCGATTGGGACGGCCGTAAACGCCGGATTTGTGCTGGAACGGCCGTACAACTTCTACGAATTTCACTATAACGAACCACAGCATTACGCCGAGCTGGGTCGCTTTTACTTCTTTGAAGCCCGCATGTACGAAGAGGCCGCCGACATGCTGGAAATCGCCATCGAGGTCGATGAATCGCCGCCGGCCTACGTTTACTTTTTGGCGGCACGGGCGCTGGCGCATCTGGAGGAACCGGTGGCGCTTGAATATCTGCAAGAGGCAATTGCCGCCGGATTCAAGAATTGGGAATTGCTGAAGACGCTGCCAGAGTTCGCCCCTTATCATCAAAGATCAGACTGGCCAACGTAGATTAATTTTGCAATCTTGACCTACACGGAATGCGGGAAGAGCGGAGAAGGTTTCAGAATGATTGACCCAAAATTAAATGACAAAGCAGATATGGCATCACAGTCAACATCATCGCCCCCGGTCCCATCCAAACCGGCTACATCGAGCCGGAAACCGAAGCCCACATCGCCGCCAACACGCCGCTGCGCCGCATCGGTCAGCCGGAAGATTTAGCCGATGTCATCCTGTTCATGGCTTCAGAGCAGGCGCGCTGGGTGACGGGGCAGCTCATTTACGTCGGTGGCGGCTGGCGCATGGGACAATAACATCTTCAAGGCAAAACAAATGATCAAAAATCAGCCGGTAGCATACACAGAAATCATCAATCAGCTAGAAGATGGTGGCACGCTCAGGGAGATACGGCCGTTGCCCGGCAGCTTCTCCAATGAATCGACGCTGATCAGTTATGAAACGGCCGTTGGCCGCAAACAAATCGTCATGCGTCGCTATGTCGTGTTTGGCAGCTATGACCGAGGTGAAAAGGCGGAGCGTGAGTTTAAGACATTGGCACTTTTGCAGCAGCACCACATCCCGGCACCTATGCCGCTGCTGCTGGACAAAAACGGTGATTTACTGGGCAGCCCCGGCATCGTGACCAGCTTTGTTCCCGGTCAACAGATTATCTCACCCACAAATGAGGCCAATTGGATTGCTGAATTGGCCAAAACGCTGGCCCGCATTCACGCCATCCCTCTGACAGCTACGGAAAAAGCATTTTTGCTCAACGGCAATGAGGAGGTGACCTGGTTTCTCAACGATGGCCGCGTGACCGAGCAGATGAGCGCATATCCAGATGGAACGGCCGTCTGGCACGCCGTCCATGATCTTTTACCCACCATCCAACCGGTGCCGCCCGCCTTGATGCACGTCGATTATTGGACCGGCAATATTTTGTGGCACAATCAGCACGTTTCGGCCGTTCTCGATTGGGAAGAAGCCTCTTGTGGCGACCCAGGCTACGACGTGGCCTACCTGCGCCTGGAGCTGGCCATGCTGGGCAGCGAACAATTGGCCGACGCCTTTTTAGATGCGTACGAGCAGGCAAACGGCCAACCCGTGGCCAACCTTGCCTTTTGGGAGCTGGCCGCCGCCGCCCGCTTCATGCCGGACCCGGAAGGCATGATTCCTGAATGGCAGGCGTTGCAGGCAGGCGCGTATTCGGTAACGGCCGTCCGCCAAAACTTCACTGATTTCATTGTCAGCGCCCAAAGTAGAGCTGGCCTAAAGGAATACAAATGAGCAATTTACCTGAAAAACAGCCGGAAATTGAACAACTACACATTGAACCGCTGCCAGCCATTGATCCGGAAATTGGCCGGGGGCTGTGGTTGCTGGAAGGCGCGCGCGGCCGTCTAAAGGAAGCTTTAACCAACCTCGATCCCGCCTGGCTGGATTGGGAACCGTATCCCGGCGGCAACAGCGTGGGCACGCTGCTCTATCACATCGCGGCCATTGAGCTGGACTGGCTGTTTTGCGAAGTGTTGGAGCAAGAATATTCAACCGAAGCACAGGCACTGCTGCCTTATCCAGTGCGGGATGAAACGGGACGGCTCTTTCCGGTAGCAAACGTTGCCCTGCCCGACCATCTACACAGATTAGACGCCGCCCGCCGGCTGCTGCTGGACGTCTACGCCGACCTCACTCTGGCCGATTTCCACCGGGCGCGCCGGCTGCCCCAATACCATGTCACGCCGGAGTGGGTACTGTATCATCTCACCCAGCACGAGACCGAACATCGCGGCCAGATCGGCGAAATCATCACCTGGAGCAAACATCATGGAAGAAAAGATACGCAGCCGTTTTAACGAGGCCATTTTGGCCGAAGCCCGGCAGCGCTACGGTATTGCCACCGACAAAATCGAAGAGCTGGGTGGCTTCGAGAGCTTCATCTATGGCTTTGAAAAAAATGGCTCAAAGTACGTCCTGCGCTTGGGGCACAGCCTGCGCCGCAGCCCGGACCTCATTCGTGGCGAAGTGGATTGGATCAATCACCTGGCCCGTGGCGGTGCCGGTGTGGCCGGTGCCGTTAACTCAGAAGCGGGGAATCTTGTTGAGCTCATTGACGATGGGCAGGGAGAGCACTTTCTGGCAACGGCGTTTGCCTGGGCCAAAGGCGGCCCCGTCTGGCAGATGGGCGGCTGGACCGATCCGTTTATCCTGAATTACGGCCGTCTCCTCGGCAAAATGCACACGCTCACCAAACAGTACAGCCTGCCGGATGAAGCTTGGCAACGGCCGTCCTGGGACGCGCCCATCATGACCGATACCACCAACGCCCTGCCCCAACTTGATCCCAAAGCGATGGCGCTGGCCGAGGCCAACCTGGCCTACTTGCGAAGTTTGGCTACTCCGCCAGACGGTTTCGGCATCATCCACCAGGACGCCCATACCGGCAACCTGTTTGTTGATGAAAATTGCCACATCACCCTGTTTGATTTCGATGACTGCGTTTACGGCCACTTCATCTACGACATCGCCATGGTAGTTTTCTACGCCATCACCAATCACCCAGAGCCGGTTGAATTTTGCGGTCGGTTTTGGCCGTTGTTATGGCAAGGCTATTGTGAAGAAAACGAGCTTGACCCCGTCTGGCTCAAAGAGATTTTGCCCTTCATGAAGCTGCGCGAAATTGATCTGTATGGTGTCATCTTGCGCGACATTCCTGACCTGAGCGGCGATGGTTGGGCGGCCGGATTTATGCGCGGGCGGCGGGAGAAGATTTTGGCAGAACGGCCGTATATCGACTTTGATTTTACCCAGGTAACAGTCCATGCTACCGGCGGCGCAGGCTGGCCACAGCCTTGACAATAATATCTGTTCAAAACATGGACAAAATGAAGTTTATAGATTAAAATGAAGAAGATTTAGTTCATTCTGAAAAAGTTATGCACAGGATCGGCCGTTGCAGCCGACGCCGGCATATAAATGTTTACCAAAAGGAGTCTGAGATGCGTGTCATTATTACCGGGGGAAGTGGGTTGATTGGCACCGCCCTCTCCAAGAATCTGGCAGCAGATGGGCATGAGGTCATTGCCTTGAGCCGCAATCCGGCCAGGCATACCTTCCCGGCCGGGGTTCGGGGTGAAAAGTGGGACAGCAAAACGGCCGCCGGCTGGGGGCACCTCGCCAACGGAGCCGATGCAATTGTGAATCTGGCCGGCGCACCCATTGCCGGCAGCGGGCTCATCCCCACCCGCTGGAACGAAGAACGAAAACGACGCATTCGCCAAAGCCGGATTGATGTCGGTACGGCCGTTAACGAAGCCGTCGCTGCCGCCCAAAACAAACCGAAGGTGCTTATCCAATCCTCCGGCGCCGATTATTATGGAAATGTGCAAAGCGACAAAACCATCACGGAATCTGCGCCAAGCGGCAGCAGCTTTTTAGCCGATGTTGCCGTCGATTGGGAAGCATCTACCGCCGCCGTAGAAGAGATGGGGGTACGCCGGGTCATCATCCGATCTGGCATGGTGCTCAGCATGGAGAGCGGCTCATTGCCGATTACCGTGCTGCCGTTTCGCTTTTTTGTGGGCGGGCCATTGGGCAGCGGCCGGCAGTGGTGGCCGTGGGTTCATCTGGAAGACGCCGCACGCGCCATTCGCTTCTTAATTGAAAACGAGACGGCCGCAGGACCGTACAATCTTTGCACCCCAAATCCGCTGCAAAACAAAGAGTTCGCCAAAACGATCGGCCGCGTGTTAAACCGCCCGTCGCTTATCCCTGTGCCGGCCTTTGCCCTGAAGCTGATTTTGGGTGAGATTGCCGCCATTGTGCTGCACGGCCGGCGTGCCGTCCCGCAAAAATTGCAGGAGGATGGCTTCACCTTTAAATATCCCGAATTAGAATCCGCTCTAAGAGATTTGCTGACGTAGATTGTTTCAGGATGGGTTGGCCGGCAGCGAGATGGTGAAGATTGCGCCGCTGTTGTTAGGCGAAAGTGCCGTCACCTGTCCCTGGTGCAGTTCGGCAATTTGCTTGACGATGGCCAGCCCCAGGCCGGAGCCGCCGCTGTGGCGGCTGCGCGACTTGTCGCCGCGCCAGAAGCGATCAAACACATGGGGCAGATCGGCGGCGGGAATGCCTGGCCCGCTGTCGATGACGGAGAGGTGGACGGTTTGTTTTTCTCGAACGGCCGTTACCCGCACCCGTCCCCCCTCCGGCGTATGGCGAATGCCGTTGGCCACCAGATTGGTCAGCGCCTGCTGCACCCGGTCGGCGTCGGCCCGGATGAAGAGGGGCTGGGCCGGGGCGTCATCGACCAGCCGCACATTGTTGCTGCCAGCCAAAGGTGCCAATCGGGCCACCACCGTGGCCGTCACCTCGCGCACGTCTACTTTTTGCAAAGCCAACGACAATTGGCCGGAATCCGCCAGGGAAAGCAAACGCAAATCATCAATGAGGCGACTGAGACGATGGACCTCGTCATTGAGCTCTTGCAGCTCGGCGGGGGAAGGTTCTAACAGGCCGTCCAGCATTGCTTCCAGATTGGCCTGCATGACGGTGAGCGGCGTGCGCAGTTCGTGGGCCACATCGGCCACCATTTGCCGCCGCTGCTGCTCCTGCTGGGTAATTTTGCCGGCCATCTGGTTAAACGCCTCGGCCACCTTGCCCAACTCATCCTGCGAGCGCACCGGCACGCGCACGTTAGGCTCGCCCGCGGCCAGCGCCTGCGAGGCGCGCCGCATTTGCGACATGGGCCGGGTAATTTGCCAAAAGATAATTGTGCCCAACACCAGGGAAACGGCCCCGGCAGCAATAACGGCCGTTTGCGCCGCCTGCTCTACATCAGATAAAAAAGAAAGGCCCAACGCCTCCGGTGTATTGGGTGCCAGCAGGTCCAGCAATGGGATGTTGATCACCTCCTCGACAATGACTTGCTGGCCAGTTTCGGCGACGATTCGGCTATCTTCAATCGTTGGCTCAAAGTTGGGAGCAATCGTTGGTGCAGCTTCTGGAGAAAGCTCGGGCAGGTCGCTCTCCGGCAGCAGCTCGCGCGATTCGGCGGATTCAAACGGTGCGGGGGTTGGCAGCGGCTCAATTTGGGGGCGTTGAATAATCACCTGGTCGCCGCGGATAATGATCTCGGCCTCTTCCAGCGTGTCCGGAGCAACCACGGTGGGCAAAACGGTGCGGATGTAGCTGTTGCGCTGGTCGATGTATTGGCCAAAGGCCCGCGAGGTAATCTCGCCCACCACGTTGGTGACGATAAACAGCATGAGGAAGATGACCACGGCAAAGGCGCCCATCAGCCGGAACCAAAGGCTGCGCGTCATCCAGCGGAAACGGCCCCAGGCGCGGCGCAGCAGGCGGAAGAGCCAGCCCAGCAGCCGCCACAGCCAGCGAAACGGCCGTCGCACCCGGCCAAAGCGCGTCGTCTCTTCTTTGAGCACCACCAGTTCATCGCCAAAGCGCAGCTCTTTAGGCGAAATGCGCCGCCCGCGCCGCCGCAACAGACGACGCAGCCAGTAGGACGGCCGTAACCTGTTCAAACGCTCACGCATGGGGCAGCTCCACTTCGTCCAGCCGGTAACCCACACCATAAATCGTGTTGATGATGGTCACATCCCCCACCGCCTCTTTGAGCTTGCGCCGCACATTCTTGATGTGCTGGTCAATGGCTCGTTCCAGCTCCTCGTGAGCCACGCCCTGAAGCGCCTGCAATAATTGTGCCCGGCTGAGCACGTGCCCTTTGTGCCGCATCAGCGTAGCCAGCAGCTCAAACTCAGTTTGGGTCAGGTCCAGCAAATGTCCGTCGATCCAGACGCGGTAAGCGGCCAAATCTAAATGGAGCGCGCCGGCTTGCAGCAGATTGGCGTTGGCCAGGCTGCCCTGGGTGCGGCGCAGCACGGCGCGCACCCGGGCCACCACCTCGCGCGGCGAAAACGGCTTGCTGATGTAGTCGTCGGCGCCTAGTTCCAGGCCAATCAGCCGGTCCATCTCCTCGGTGCGGGCGGTGAGCATGATGATGGGCACGTCTCCCAGGCGGCGCAAACTGCGGCAGACGTCCAGCCCGTCCTGGCCGGGCAAATTGAGATCGAGCAAGACGAGGGACGGCCGTTCCTGCCGGAATGCCGGAACGGCCTGCGCGCCATCGTGAACGGCCGTTACGGCAAACCCCGCCTGCTCCAAATAGAGCCGCAGGGTGCGTACAATCCGTACTTCGTCCTCGACAATCAAAATTTTGTTGCTCATCAGGTGGGATTTTATCATAGGGTGAGGAAAAGATTGGACCAATTTTCTAGGCCATTGCCATTTGTAAAAATTGGTCCAATCTCCTCTTTACTTGTTCAGTGATTCCGGTGTCTTCTCTTTGGGCGTGCGCCGTCCGCGTATGATCATTGCCACACCCAGCCCAATCAGGCCAAGAGAAGCCAGGACAGTGCCAATGCCGTTCACCACATCAAAAAAAGATGGTGAATAATCGATGTAAAGGGTACGGGGCGCAATGTCCGGGATCGGCGGAATGGTGGGAATGGGTGGGATGGTGGGCACTGCGGGAACCGGAGGCACGGTCGGGATGGGCGGGATGGTAGGAATGGGAGAAAACTGTAGCTGTTCCTGAATACGCTCTTCCACCTGCCGGGCTACTTGCTGCTCAACCCGTTGTTCAACCACAGGTGCCAGCTGGCTTAAACCGTCGCCGCGGATCACAATTGTTTCGCCGCGATCGGCCGTATTCACGCCAATGATGAGTCCAATGATGACGCCAACGCCAACAAGAACAAACAAAGCACCTGTCTTCAACAATCCCTTGATCAATCGCTTGATTCTTTTACGCATTTCCTGCCTCCATT
>CALBTC010000463.1 GCA_937967805.1 uncultured Anaerolineaceae bacterium | reverse complement strand
ACTAATTTTGGAGGCTCCCATGGCTGGCACACAATTTTTTGGCGAACGAATCAAGCGCAACGAAGACCCTCGCTTGCTTACCGGGCAGGCGCTGTTCACCGACGACGTGAACCTGCCAGACATGCTGCACGCCGCCTTTTACCGCAGTCCTTATGCCCACGGCCGTATCCTCAGCATTGACGTCTCCATGGCCAAAGAACGCGAAGGCGTGGTCGCCGTCTACACCGCCGAAGATTTGGGCGACTACTGGCAGCCGGGTCCGCTGCTCGTTTCGCCGCCGCCGGTGAAAGATATCGTCTTCAACCAGCGCACCCAGGTGCCCCTGGCCAAAGACAAAGTACGCTTCGTCGGCGAACCGATCGTGATGGTGGTGGCCGAAAGCCGCTACATCGCCGAAGATGCCGCCGAAGAAATCTTTGTCGATATCGAACCGCTGGATGCGGTAATCGATTTGGCGGCCGCGCTGGAACCGGATTCGGCGCTGGTGCATGATGAGCTGGGCAGCAATATTTCGGCCCACGTGGTGCAGTGCAAAGGCAGTTATGAAGCGGCCAAAGCGCAGGCAGACCACCTCATCAACCGCACCTTTGAATATGACCACGGCATTGCGGCGGCCATGGAAAATCGGGGCGTGGTGGCTGATTGGGACCGCCGCGCCCAACGCTTGACGATGTGGGATACCACCCAGGCCCCTGTCTTTATTCGCAACGGCATGGCGGCGCTGCTGGGCCTGTCCGAAAACCAGGTGCGCGTAATTGCCCCGTTTATCGGCGGGGGGTTTGGCCCCAAAATTATGATGTTTTACCAGGAAGAGGTGCTGGTTCCCTGGGCTTCGATGCAGCTAGACCGGCCCATCAAGTGGATTGAGGATCGCTCAGAGAATTTTGTAGCCACGACGCACGAGCGTAGTCAGACCCATACGGTGGAAGCGGCGTTTAGCAGGGACGGCCGTCTCCTCGGCGTCCACGACGTTTTTTTACACGATCAAGGGGCTTACGCTCCCTATGGCCTTACTGTACCGCTCAACAGCCAGTGTACCTTGCTGGGTCCGTACGATATTGAACATTATTATTCGGAGTTTACGGCCGTCTTCACCAACAAAACCATTGTCACCCCGTATCGTGGGGCGGGGCGGCAGCATGGCGTCTTTGTCATCGAGCGGCTGCTCGACGTCGCCGCCCGCGAACTGGGCATCGACAAGGCTGAAATCCGCCGCCGCAACTTCATCCCGCCGGAAAAATTCCCCTACAACAACGAAATCATCTACCAGGACTTTGCCCCGCTTAAATACGACAGCGGCAACTACGAACCTGTGCTCAACAAGGCGTTGGAAATGATCGGTTACGACGACTTTTACCAAAACATCCAGCCGCAGGCCCGCGCCGATGGCCGCCATGTCGGGTTGGGACTGGTGGCCTACGTCGAAGGCACCGGCATCGGCCCGTATGAGGGGGCGCGGGTGCAGGTGACCAGCAGCGGCCGCGTCAGCGTGGCTACCGGCATCGGTACGCAGGGGCAAGGGCACTTCACCAGCTTCGCCCAAATTGTGGCCGACCAGGTCGGCGTCGATGTGTCTGAAGTGGATTTGGTCACAGGCGACACCGACCAGTTCCATTGGGGCGCCGGCACCTTTGCCAGCCGGGGGGCTGTTGTCGCGGGGAACGCGATCAACGAAGCGGCCCGCGACGTGCGCCAGAAAATCCTCAAACTGGCCAGCGACATTTTGGAAGCGGCCGAAGAAGATTTAGAGTTGGGCGATGGTGAGGTGCGCGTCAAGGGGGTGCCGGACCGGGCCATTCCGCTGGGGCAGCTGGCGCAGCAGGCCAACCCCATGCGCGGCGCGGTCAAGCCGGGCACGGAACCTGGCCTGGAAGCCACTAACTACTTTGGCCCCGAATACGGAGCGACGGCCAGCGGCGTGCACGCCATGATTGTGGAAGTGGACCCGGACACGCTGGACGTACAGATTTTGCGCTACGTGGTGGTTCACGACTGCGGCGAGGTGATCAACCCGCTCATCCTGGATGGCCAGATTCAGGGCGGCGTGGCTCAGGGCATCGGCAACGCCTTCTACGAGCAAATCATCTACGACGAACAGGGGCAGCTCCTCACCGGCTCCTTCATGGATTACCTGCTGCCCACGTCACTGGACGTGCCCAACATCGAAATTGGCCATGAAGTCACCCCCTCGCCGCTGAACCCGATGGGCATCAAAGGTGCCGGTGAAGCCGGGGCCATCCCCACCGGCCCGCTCTTTGCCCAGGCGGTGGAGGATGCGCTGAATCACCAAATCGAAATCCGCGAAATTCCCCTCAGTCCGAGCAAGCTGTGGGACCTAGCACGGCAAAATGAATCTTAAGCGTTATCGTCCCTGGTTTTATGCTGCGGCCGTTTACAATCTGGTGTGGGGGAGCATAACGATTTTGTTTCCTACCTGGTTTTTTGAATTGGTTGAGATGCCAGAACCAACATACCTGGCTTTGTGGCAGGTGGTGGGGATGTTTGTGTTGGTTTATGCACCTGCTTATTGGTGGGCGGGGCGTTTTCCAGAACGGCATCCCCATCTAATTGTCATTGGGCTGGCAGGGAAGATTTTAGGGCCAGTTGGTTTTCTCTGGTCCGTGATGCTGGGAAGTTTACCGGCAAGATTTGGCTGGACGATTTTGACAAATGATTTGATCTGGTGGCCGGCATTTTTTCTTTACCTACGTGATGTACTTCAACAGCGTGGACTGGCCAACTTGCTTCGGGGGGAGTAGCGGGTGAGCGCAAGCAAGGTTTTGGTTCTGGGTGGAGGTGGTTTTTACGGTCGTTACTTGGTCACAGACATTCTAACCCATACAGATGCCAATGTTCTCATTGTCAGTCGCCAGCCCTCAAAGGAGATGACAACAGATCATAGAGTGGAGACGGCCGTTTGCGACATCAATGATTTTGCCCGTTTGGTAGAATTGGCGCAGCAATGTGACATCATTGCTCACTGCGCCGGTCCTTTTCAATTTTTGCCGCTCAACCCACTGCGTGCTGCCATTCAAACAAAAACGCATTATATTGACATAAGTGAAGACAGGCGGTTTGCTCAACAGGTGCGTGTTATGGCGGCTGAAATAAAAGAAGCCGGGATCATGGCCTGTAGTGGCTTCTCCGTAGCTCCGGCGATGGAAGCACTTTTTGCACAAATGCTAAAGCCGACCTTTACTCAAATGCTGTCTTTGCGTACGTTTGCTGCACCAGATACTCGCAAGCATCGGGGTAAAGCGATGTTTTATACGATGCTGTTGGGCGTGGGACGGCCGTTTTTACAACCGCGCCGGGGAAAAGAGGTACGTGTTGCAGGGTGGACAGAACCGGAGTGGACACACTTCCCTGAACCAATTGGCAGACGGCTAACTTATCTTGTTCTAGAGATGGCAGATTTAGATTATCTGCCAGAACTGTTTGGTCTGGAAACAGTTGAATTTAAGGCAGGCACGGAACATCAATTGCTGAATCGCTTGCTTGGCCTCTCGGCAAACATTCGTTTGCGGCTGGGCGGACCAAATTGGGAACAGCTCGCGCCTTTTGTAAGAGCGATCTCCTGGCTGGCCGGACGTGTCGGTAAAGATGAGGGCGGCGTCTTCTTTGAAGTAAGAGGAATGGTTGGGTCAACTTTTCAGTTACGGCGGATAGCGTTGATGGCCGAACAGGATGGCGGGTTGATTCCTTCTGTTCTAGCCGGGATCGGGATTGAACAAATGCTAAACGGTCATTTATCCGCCCCAGGACTACTGCCAATCCACACCTGGATTTCACCGGGAGAAATGGTGAATTCGTTGCAGCGGCGCGAACTCAAATTGCTGTGGCAGCCTGAAGGCCAGACGCCCTGGCGGTCTTTTTTGTTGGCTGATTTACGGCCGTACCTGGTCAACTAACCTTACTAAATTAGCCCAAATCTATTCATATTGACCCCATAAATAGTGAAAGTGACATCTGTCACACTTTTTAGTGTGGATTCATCACTTGACCCTGATTCTGGATAACTAACAATACCTAATAGGGACCATGTGCGCATTTATTTGTCGTCGTGGCCTCTTCTGCATCCATCGTCGTTGTTTAAGAATCCTTAATTTGAGTGACGGAGGCATCCCCACTATGCGATCTGAAACGTTTGCTTTGCCGATGATGTATGGCGATCATCACGTATTGGAAGTCCGCCAGTTGCTTAATTCTCTCCCCGGTATCGAAACTGTATATGCCAGCAGCAGTTTCCAGATTGTTGAAGTCACCTACGATGAAGCGCAGGTAGACAAAGAAACAATCCAGTCGAAGCTGGCCGATGCCGGCTATCTGGAAGAATTACCTATCCCCATCGAGATTGGCAGCAGCCCGGCCCATGAAAATGGACGGCCGTACTTCCGCCATACGGCCGTTTTCACCCAAACCGGTCAATCCATCAGCTTCACCCAGGACGTGCCCGCGGTGCAACGGCCGTTGTGGCCCTGCCCCGGCATTAAACAGTAATCGGTAAGCCGTTAACGGTAATCGGTAGCAACATCTATTGACCGATAACCGACCACCGATCACCCAGGAGAACCCCTATGGCTAAGAAAATGCGTACGTCAGAAGAAAGAACCATCGATCCGGCGGCCCAACAAATGCTCATCCGCGCCGATGAGCTGGCTGTGGGCACCGCCTTTAGCCGCGCTGACGCCATGACTGCCTGCAACATCGGCGCCGCCGGAATGTGCTGCAAAATTTGCGGCATGGGCCCCTGCCGCCTGACCAAGGAAGGCGACACAGGCGTTTGTGGGGCCACCATCGACACCATCCAGGCGCGTAACCTGATTCGGGCCATTGCCGCCGGATCCGCCGCCCACTCCGACCACGGTCGCGACATGGCCTTTACTCTCAAGGCCGTGGCCAACGGCGAGGCCGAAGGTTACCGCATTCGCGACGTGGCCAAGCTGCGCACCGTGGCCCGCAAGTACGGCATTGAGATCGAAGGTCGCCCGCCGGAAGAAATTGCCGACGAACTGGCCGATCTCTACATCGCCCAATATGGCCAGCAAAAAGGGGAAGTGGTGCTGGTCAACCGCGCCCCGGCAAAGCGGCTGAAGCTGTGGCGCGATCTGGGGGTGGTGCCCCGCGGCATCGACCGCGAAGTGGTGGAAGCGCTGCACCGCACCCACATTGGCGATGACCAGGACCCGGAGCACATCCTTAACCACGCCGTGCGCACCGCGCTGGCCGACGGCTGGGGCGGCAGCATGATGGCCACCGATATTTCCGACATCCTCTTTGGCACGCCCGCCCCCATTTTGGGCGAGGCCAACCTGGGCGTTCTTAAAGACGACATGGTCAACGTCATCGTGCATGGCCACGAACCGACCTTGAGCCAGATGATTGTGGCCGCTTCGCAGGACCCGGAAATTATTGAATATGCCAAACAGGCGGGGGCCAAAGGGGTCAATCTGGCCGGGATTTGCTGCACGGCCAATGAGATTCTGATGCGCCAGGGCGTTCCCGCCGCCGGTAACTTCTTGCATCAAGAACTGTCTATTCTGACCGGTTCTGTGGAAGCAATGGTGGTGGATGTGCAGTGCATCATGCAGGCGCTGGTGGGGCTGGCCGAGAAATTCCACACCAAGGTGATTACCACCTCACCGAAGGTAAAAATCAAGGGCGCCACCCACATTGAGTTCGACGAACACCACGCGCTAACGACCGCCAAGAAAATCCTCAAGGTAGCGATTGACAATTACGCCAATCGCGGCCAGACAGAAATTCCCCAAGTAAAAGAAAAATTGATTCCCGGTTTTTCCCACGAATACATCAATTACATGCTGGGCGGCAGCTACCGGGGGTCATTCCGGCCGTTGAATGATGCGATTCGGGACGGCCGTATCCGTGGTGTCGCTGCAGTGGTGGGCTGTAACAACCCACGCAGTAAGCAGGATTATCTGCATGTCAAAGTGACCCGCGAGCTCTTACAGCAAGACGTGCTCGTTGTGGAAACCGGCTGCGGGGCCATTGCTGCCGCCAAGCTGGGGCTGCTGCTGGGCGAAGCCGGCCTGGATCAGGTTGGACCCGGCCTGCGCGAGGTGTGCCAGACGATCGGCATTCCGCCGGTGCTGCACATGGGCTCCTGCGTAGACAACACCCGTATTCTCACCGTGCTGACGCAGATGGTGGAAGAAGGCGGCCTGGGGGAAGACATCGATCAAATCCCGGCGGTAGGTTTGGCGCCGGAATGGATGAGCGAAAAGGCGCTGGCCATCGGCACGTACTGCGTTGCTTCCGGCGCTTATGTGATGTTTGGCGGTGCCTCACCGGTGAGCGGCATGCCCGACAAGGTCAGCGACAGCGACGTGGTCTCCCACTACATCAGCAAAGGTTGGGAGGAACTGTATGGCGGCAAGCTGGAATTTGTAGCTGACCCGGACGAAATGGTGCGGCGCACTCTGGCCCACATCGACCAAAAACGAGAGGCGCTGGGCTTACGGCCGTACAACCCGGCAAACTTCGGCGACAGCGGCGATGACCGCATGTTGGCCCTGGAAGAGCTGCCTTTTGCCGAACGTCGTGAAGCACTTTACGGAGCAGGGTAAACGGTAATCGGTAGACCGTAATCGGTATCTGCTTACCGATAACCGATTACCGATCACCGACCACCGATAACCGAAACGGAGGAACGATGTCTAAATACATAGCCACAAGAGCCATCCGGGGTGCCAACGCCCTGGTTTATGAAGCAGACGTCATGTTAAAAAAGGCGCTGGCCGAAAAAGGACCCGATACGCCGGTTGCCTTCCCTAACACCGCTTATTACCTGCCGCTGATTTACGGCATGACCGGCGAGAAGGTCGAAACGCTGGCCGATTTGCAGCCGGCGCTAGACCACGCCCGTGAACTGCTGCACCCGCTGCCCTCGGCGCAAAACTGGACCCCCTACCTGGGCGAGACGCTCGACAGCGGCATGTCTACGCTAATCGCTGCCGAAATCATTGAGGCCATTCGCTTTGTCTACGGCACGCAGCCGGAACTGCTGCCGGGATTTGCCCTGGCGGGCGGCACGTCGTACGGCAGCAACGGCAACGGCCTGGTTGGCCATCTCAACGGGCCGATTGACGATATTCAGCTGCGGACTTGGGGCATTGCTTTGGTTGACGGCCGTATGCCCGGATTCGCCGCCATCGTCGGCTGTGCCAAATCCAACGAAGTGGCGGTGAAGCTGGTGCGCGAGCTGCAGCGGCGTAATATTCTCACCTTTTTGTCGGGGAATGTGAACGGCCGTTCCATCATCCACCAGCTCAACGAAGAAGGCGTGGAGCTGGGCTACGACACGTACACCGTTCCCTTCGGCACCGACACCCTCAGCGCCATCTACGCCCTCGGCTTTGCCACCCGCTCGGCGCTGACCTTTGGCGGCCTCAAGGCCGGGCAGGCGCGCGACATTCTCATGTACAACAAAGAGCGCGTCTATGCCTTTGTCCTGGCCCTGGGCGAAGTGGACGATCTGAAATACGCGGCGGCGGCCGGGGCCATCAACTTTGGCTTCCCCGTCATTGCCGACACTGTCATCCCTGAAATTTTACCCACCGGCATCACCACCTACGAACATGTCGTCTCCATGCCCTTTAATGAAATTGATGGGGCCGACGACCTGGAGCGGGCCGAGCGGCTGGTGCAAAAATGCATCGAGATTCGCGGCGTCAAGATTAAGATGACCGATGTGCCCGTGCCGGTGCCCTATGGCTCCGCTTTTGAAGGCGAGGTGGTGCGCAAGGCTGACATGCAGGTGGAGTTTGGCGGCAAAAATTCCCGCTGCTTTGAATACCTGCGTATGACTGACATGGACGCCGTCACCGACGGCAAGATTGAGATCGTTGGCCCGGACTTTGCTGACGTGCCCGATAAAGGGTCGATGGACCTGGGCATCGTCGTGGAGGTGGCCGGGCGCGAGATGCAGCAAGATTTCGAGCCGGTGCTGGAGCGGCAAATCCATTACTTTATCAACGGCGCGTCCGGCATTCAGCACATCGGCCAGCGGGACATTGCCTGGATTCGTATCTCCACCACCGCCGCCGAAAAGGGGTTCGACCTGAACCATTTCGGCAAGATTTTGCACGCCCGCTTCCACGCCGACTTTGGCGCAATTGTGGATAAGGTACAGGTGACCCTCTACACCGATCCGGAACCGTGGGCCGAATGGCTGGAGCTGGCGCGCGAGGCGTACAACTTCCGCAACCAGCGTCTGGCCGATTTGACGGATACGGCCGTAAACGAATTCTACTCCTGCACCCTTTGCCAATCCTTTGCCCCCGATCACGTCTGCATTGTCAGCCCGGAGCGGCTGGGCCTGTGCGGTGCCTACAATTGGCTGGATTGCAAAGCCAGCTACAGCATCAACCCTACCGGCCCCAACCAACCCATCAAGCTGGGCAAACTGCTCGATGAAGAGCGCGGCTACTGGACGGGCACCCTCGCCTATGCCAAGCAAGGTTCCCACGGCGCGGTGCAGGACGTCTCCATGTACAGCATCATGGAAAACCCGATGACGGCGTGCGGCTGCTTCGAATGCATTGTCATGTACATCCCCGAAGTGGAGGGCGTGATGGTGGTCAGTCGCGAGGACGTGGGCATGACCCCGGCGGGCATGAAGTTCAGCACGCTGGCGGGCATGGCCGGTGGCGGCGTGCAAACGCCGGGCGTGATGGGCGTGGGTAAATATTACCTGGTCAGCCCCAAGTTCATCTCGGCCGACGGTGGCTTCAAGCGCGTGGTGTGGATGAGCAAGGTCATCAAAGAAACGATGGCCGACGAATTGCAGCACGTCGCCGAGCGCGAAGGTATTCCCGACCTCATCGACCGCATCGCCGACGGTGACAAAATTAGCACGGTGGAGCAGTTGGAAGATTGGGTGGAAGAAGTGCGACATCCGGTGACGGAGATGGGACCGATGGTGCGCGAACCGGCCGAACTGCCAGTGGCAGATGATGATGTGATGACCCAGGCAACGGCCGTTGTCGAAGAAGCTATGAGTAAAGATTTAACCGCGGAGGACGCGGAGAGCGCAGAGGAAGATGAGGCGGAGGAAGTGCAGGCATCGGTGGAAGTCGTAAAGCCCGCCGAGCCACCCAAAGTCGTTGAGTCGGAACCGGTTAAGCCGAAGATGGCTCAGCCTGTTGAAGAGAAACCAGAGTTAACCGTAAAGGACGCAAAGACCGCAGAGGAAGAAAAATCTGTGAAATGGTTCGACTCCGCTCACCACAAGCCTGCGAAATCTGTAGACATTCCTTCTTCGCAGGCGGAGATTTTGCAGCAGGCCCAAGACGCGGCGCTGCGCCAGGCCCAGGCGTTGCAGCAGGCGGCCAGCGAAGCGCTGCGCCAGGCGGAGCTGCTGGGCAAGGCGCGTGAAATGGCTGTTCAACCGACCTCGCCGGCAGAAGCTGTGGACTCGCTGCGCCAGGCATTGCAAGCGGCACTGGGCGCACTTGGCGGCACGTCGCCGGTTGTCACGGTCACATCACAAGCTGAGCCAGCCGCGCCACCGGCCCCGGCCAAAAAGGCACCCCCACCCGCGCCCAAACCGGTGGTTGAAAAGCTGGAGGAACCAACGCCCTCAGCCAAAGCACCAGAACCACCAGTTACGAAGCACCGACCACCGACCACCGACCACCGATTACCGATTACGGACACGGCGTGGTTAACGGCCGACACCAAAACTCCCCTCGCCAAAGAAAAATGGACGGGCAAGGTGCGGGCGATCACCCTGGGCGCGACCGAAGCCGAAGGCGGCACGCGAAGCAAAACGGTGACCGTCGGCGGCGAAACGGCGATGCCTTTTATGGACTTTGAGGGTGTCATGCCCCATCCACCAGTTGTTGCCGTGGAGATTGCCGACGCCAGGCCGGAAGATTGGTCATCGCTGCTGCTGGAAGCGTGGGGCGATGCTGCTTCCGACCCAGGGCAGTGGGCGCAGGCCGCAGAAAAAGCGGGTGCGGGGTTGATTCAGCTTTCATTGGGGTTGGAGAATTCGGCGGAAACGGCCGTCTCCACCGTCAAATCTGTACTGCAAGCCACCGGGCTGCCGCTCATCGTCGTGGGGCCGGGGCAGGCGGACAAAGATAACGAACTGCTGGTGCCCGTCGCCGACGCCTGTAAGGGCGAACGCCTGCTGTTGGGCATCTGCGAAGACAAAAATTACCGCACCATTGTGGCCGGCGCCATGGCCAACGATCACCTGGTTATTGCCCGCACGGCGATGGACGTGAACCTGGCCAAGCAGCTTAACATCCTCATCAGCGACATGGGCATGCCGCTGGACCGGGTCATCATGGACCCGACGACCGGTGCGCTGGGCTACGGTTTTGAGTACGGCTACTCGGTGATGGAGCGGCTGCGGCTGGCGGCCCTACAAGGCGACGGCATGACCCAACTGCCCATGCTGGTCACCCCCGGCGAAGAATGCTGGAAGACCAAAGAGGCCAAAGTCGGCAGCGGCGTTCCGTCTGAATGGGGTGACTGGCAAGAACGGGCCATCACCTGGGAAACGTTAACGGCCGTCATGCTCATCGAATCCGGTGCCAACATCGTCACCCTCCGCCATCCTGAGAGTGTACAGCGGGTGCAGGCGGCGATTGATGACCTTATGAACGGTAATCGGTGATCAGTAAACAGTAAACGGTAATCGGTGATCAGTATTCAGTTCACCGATTACCGAACACCGATAACGGAGAACAACTATGGCTCTTTCAGGCATTCAAATTTACAAGATGCTGCCCCAAACCAACTGCAAGGAGTGTGGCTTCCCTACCTGTCTGGCGTTTGCCATGAAGCTGGCGGCCAAGCAGGTGGAGCTGTCGCTCTGTCCGACGGTTAGCGAGGAGGCCAAAGCGCAGCTTTCTGAAGCGGCCGCGCCGCCGGTACGGCCGATTACTCTTAAGTCCAACGGCTATGAACTGCTGTCCGGCAATGAAGTGGTGCTGTTCCGCCATGAAAAGAAATTCTTCAGCCCGACCGGCTTGTTTCTGCGCGTTTACGATAACCAGCCGGTGGAGGCACTGCGGCAGGCGGTGCAGGCCGTGGCCGATTACACCGTCGATTACGTGGGCATTGATCTGAGTTGGGACGGGATTGCGGTGCAGGCCTATGGCGGGGATTTTGTTGGGGCAGTGACGGCCGTACGCGCCATCACCCATTTGCCCCTCATCCTCATCGCCCCGCCAGATGCACTTAAGGCGGCACTACCCAACCTGGATGATGGCAAGCTCATGCTGGCCTTTGCCGATGCCGACAACTGGCAGGCGATGGCCGAGCTGGCCAAAACCCATCAAGCTGCCCTGGCGGCGCAGGCCGGCACCCTCGATGAGATGGTGGCCCTGACCGAGAAGATCAAGGCAGCGGGCGTGGACGACATCGTGATCACGCCGGCCCAACGCGGCCTGCACGGCACGCTGACGGCCAACAGCACCACGCGGCGCATGGCTCTCAAGCAAACCTTCCGATCCCTGGGTTATCCCATCCTCAACGTGGCCGGCGACGCTGCCACGCCGGAGATGGAAACGATGTTGGCGGCACAGGCCATCGGCAAGTACGGTGGCTTCGTCATTCTTGATCGCTTTGCGCCGGAAACGGCGTATCCGCTGCTGGTGCTGCGGCAAAATATCTACACCGACCCGCAGAAGCCGATTCAGGTGCAGCCTGGCCTGTACGAGATCAACAATCCCGGCCCCGACGACCCGGTACTGGTGACGACCAATTTCTCCATCACCTACTTCAGCGTGGCTAACGAAGTGGAAAGCACCGGGCTGCCCGCCTGGCTGCTCGTCACCGAATCGGAAGGGATGAGCGTGCTGACGGCGTGGGCAGCGGGCAAATTTGACGCCGAACGCATTGCCAAGGACGTGAAGCGGTTTGAGGTAGCCGGCAAGGTGAATCACAAGCGGGTGGTGCTGCCGGGGCACACGGCCGTTCTCTCCGGCGAGCTGGAAGAAGAACTGCCCGGTTGGGAAGTCAAGGTTGGCCCCAGAGAAGCAGTGGACCTGCCTAAGTTTATGAAGCAGGTTCTAGCGTGAAACGTGATGTGCGACCTCCGTTTCACGTTTCATGTTTCAGGCATCACAGGACAATTTACGGAACTCATGATGTATGGCCGAACACACGATTTCCTTTGACGGGGACGGCTCGGTTATTGTCCCCACCGGAACGCTTCTGGCCGAAGCGGCCGTTCAGGCCGGGGTGTTGATTGCGCAGCCGTGTGGCGGGCAGGGGCGGTGCGGCCGTTGCGCGGTACAGGTGCAAAACGGCGGCGTGCGGCGGCGCAGCACCCTGCGCCTGTCGGCCGAAGATGTAGCCGCCGGGTACGCGCTGGCCTGCCAGACCGTCGTTGAAAGCGATGCCCAAATCACCGTGCCCGATCAGGATACGCTGGATCGTACCTTGACGACAGACCGAACGGCCGTTTCCGTACAGGTTCCCCCCGGCTACGATCCCCAAAGAGATCAATCCATCCAACGTTTTCATCTTACACTTTCTCCCCCTACGATGGATGATCAACGGGATGATTGGAGCCGATTGCAAACGGCCGTTGCCCAACAAACCGATCTGCCACAACTCACCATTTCCTTACCCCTGCTGCGCCAAATCGGCCCTGTTTTGCGGGAAGGAGATTGGCAGGTAACGGCCGTTGTCTCTATTGGCGAGGGTGCTGCCAGATTGATCAACCTACTCCCCGGCCATGTATCTGACGACGCCCCGCTGTTCGGCCTGGCTATTGACATCGGCACCACCACTGTCAGCGTCTGGCTGGTGGAACTGAACGGCGGCGAAGTCATTGCCCAGGCGGCTGAGTACAACCGGCAAATTCGATGTGGCGAAGACGTCATTTCCCGCGTGATTTATGCCGGCAAAAATAATGGGCAGGCCGAGCTGCGCCGCCTGGTGCTGGAAAGCATCAATACGCTGGTTGAGCGGGTGATGAAAAAAGCGAGTGGCGCGTGGCGCGTGGCGAGTGAGGAGGTGGTCAAGGCGACAATTGTGGGCAACAGCATCATGATGCATTTGCTGTTGGGTATTCCGGCGGAAAGTATCCGGTTGAGCCCGTTTGTAACGGCCGTAAACCAGCTCCCGCCCTTTACTGCCCAAGAAATTGGCCTGGACATTCATCCCGAAGCCGAGGTGCTTTGCCTGCCGGGCGTGGCCAGCTATGTGGGGGCAGACATCACCGCCGGGGTGCTGTCCTCTGGGCTGGACGATGCGCCAGAAGTCAGCCTGTTCATGGACGTGGGCACGAACGGCGAAATTGTGCTGGGCTGCCGCGATTGGCTGGTGACCTGTGCCTGTTCGGCCGGACCGGCCTTTGAAGGCGGCGGCGTGCGCGACGGGATGCGGGCTACGCGCGGGGCTATCGAGGCGGTGTGGATTGACGGCCGTACCTACGAACCCACACTGCGCGTCATCGGCAACAGCAAACCGCGCGGCCTGTGCGGCAGCGGCCTCATCTCCCTGCTGGCCGAAATGTTCCTCACCGGTGTGGTGGACAAGGGGGGCCATTTAAACCAACACCTGGCCACCGACCGTATGCGCCAGGGCGAGAGCGGGCCGGAGTACGTCATTGCCTGGGCTGAGGAAACGTGGCACGCTCGGGACATCACTATTACTCACGTGGATATTGATAATTTGATTCGGGCCAAAGCGGCCGTTTACGCCGGAATTTCTGTGCTGGCAGAAAGCGTCGGCGTGCCGTTAGAGACGGCGGAGCAGGTGCTGATCGGCGGCTCGTTTGGCAAATATATCAATGTGGAGAACGGCATCCAGATTGGGCTGCTGCCGGATATGCCGTGGGACAACTTTAAGTTTTTGGGCAATACGGCCGTTCTCGGCGCTTACTACGCGCTGTTGAGTCAGACAGCTCACCGGCGTGTGCAAGAGATTGCCGGGCGCATGACCTACATCGAACTGTCGGCCGATAACAGTTTTTACGAGGCGTTTACCTCGGCCCTGTTTCTGCCACACACCGACCTGAGCCAATTCCCCTCAGTTTCTGCACAAATTGAGGATGTAATTGAAACAGTAATCGAGTCATAACATCGGCACCGTTTCTTGTTTTGGTTCATTAACAATGAAATTCTTGCGCAGTGAACGAGAAAATATCACGCAAAGGCGCAAAGGTTTTTTCTTAGCGTCTTTGTGCCTTTGCGTGAGCCTTCTTGGTTCTGGCTTGTCCGGATTTGGAGGCGTCTGATGGATTTTAAATGTATGGCGTTATGGAAGCTGCTTAATTGGGCAGTGCTCAATGACGCTGCTCCCAAAAGAGGAGAGTTATGTACATAATTGGCGAAAACATTCATATTATTTCCCAACAGGTGAAAGATGCCCTGCGCGAGCGAGACGGCCGTTTCTTCCAGGATTTGGCCGTGCGCCAGGTGGAAGCCGGGGCCGATGCTCTGGACCTGAACCTGGGACCGCGCAAAAAAGATGGTGAAGAGGTCTTCCCCTGGATGGTCGAACTGATGGAAGAAGTGGTAGACGTGCCGCTCTGCTTCGACAGCACCAACATTTTGGGCATTGAAGCCGGTCTGAAAAAAGTCACTAAAGCCCAGCCGATCATCAATTCCACGTCGGCCGAACCGGAACGGCTGGAAAAGGTGCCGCTGGTGGCCAAACAGTACAACGCCCGGCTCATTGCCCTGACGATGGGCAAAAGCGGCATCCCCGTTGAGGCTGACGCCCGGGTCAACATTGCCCTGGAATCACTCATTCCTCGTGCATTGGAGATTGATTTTCCCATCAGCGATCTGATCATCGATCCGCTGGTGCTGACGGTTTCCGGCTGCCAGGAATATTGCCCGGAGCTAATCGAAGCCGTGCGCACGATCCAGTTTGCCTGGGATCCGCCGCCGCCTATTTCCGTTGGCTTGTCTAACGTGTCCAATGCCGTGCCGCGTGAAAATCGGCCGCTCATCAACCGGGTTTACTGCGCCATGCTCATGGGCGCCGGCCTGCAAATGATGATCGCCGATCCGTTTGATGAGCCGCTGAAGAACGTGGTGCGGATGATTGAGGAGCGGGATGCGGGAACGGCCGTCAACAGACTCTACCTGGCCATCCACGATCGCATCGCCGCCATGGAAGAGCCATCCGTCGACGATGTTGATATGCACGATCCGGAGCAGGTGGCTATCTGGAAGACCGTGGAAATCCTGTTGAACAAAGTTATTTACGCCGATGCGTACCTGCAACAGGAGACTTTTGCTTGATTCTAGGAATTGGTGAACCGTAAACGGTAAACCGTAATCAGTAATCAGTAGATGGTAATCAGTGTTCAAACCGATTACCGACCACCGATCACCGATTACCGAATACCGATCACCGAAAAGGGGGTCGAAATGTTAAAAGATAAGAAGGGCGTGGACATCGATGCGCTGCTGCAAAAGGCGCAAAAACCATCGGCCGACGCCATGCAGCTACATCCGTTTTACCGGGGCAAGGTAGAAATGGCGCTCAAATGCGTTGTGCGCGATCTGGACGATTTTTCCATCTGGTACACGCCCGGCGTGGCTGCGCCCTGCAAGGCAATCAATGCCGAGCCGGAACGCGTCTATGATTACACCAACAAGTGGAACACCGTGGCCGTCATCAGCGACGGCACCCGCGTGTTGGGGCTGGGCGACATCGGCCCCAAAGCCGGGCTGCCGGTGATGGAAGGCAAGGCGCTGCTCTACAAATATTTGGGCGGCGTCGATGGCGTGGCCATTATGCTAGACACGAAAGATCCGGACAAGATCATCGAAACCGTGCTGATGCTGCAGCCGTCTTTTGGCGGCGTCAACCTGGAAGATATTTCCCAACCCAAATGTTTCCGTATTTTGGACACGCTGCGCGAAAAAGCAGAAATTCCCATCTGGCACGATGACCAGCAGGGCACGGCCACCGTGACGCTGGCCGGGCTGATCAACGCGCTGAAGCTGGTGGGCAAGCGCATGGAAGACGTGAGCATTGCCTTTGTCGGCAGCGGCGCGTCCAACGTGGCCTGCTCCCGGCTTATCTTCGGCTGGGGCGCAGACCCGATGAAGTGCACCATGATAGACAGCAAAGGTATCCTCGGACCGCACCGCCGTGACCTGGAAATGCGCCGCCACGAATACGTGGACAAGTGGCGCTTATGCCAGATTACCAATGGCGATTTGCGCCAGGGCGGTGTGGCCGAGGCGATGGAAGGTGTCGATGTGGTCATTGCTCTGTCCAAACCTGGACCGGGCACCATTTTGCCGGAGTGGGTCTCGCGGATGAACAAGGACGCCATCGTCTTTGCCTGCGCCAACCCGGTGCCGGAAATTTGGCCGTGGGAGGCGCTGGAGGCGGGGGCGCGCATTGTGGCCACCGGCCGTTCCGATTTCCCTAACCAGGTGAACAATTCGCTGGGCTTCCCCGGCATCTTCCGCGGGGCGCTGGACGTGCGGGCCAAGACGATCACCGACGAGATGTGCTTTGCCGCCGCCGAGGCGCTGGCGGAGTTCATCGGCGATGATCTGGACGACGAGCACTTGCTGCCCAGCATGGAAGATTGGCAGGTGTTTGCCCGCGAGGCAGCGGCCGTTGGCATGAAGGCCCAAGAACAAGGCGTGGCCCGGCTGACCAAGAGCTACGACGAACTGTATGAACATGCTTTGCTGATGATCGGCCGTTCCCGCAACCTGACCAAGACGATGATGGCCGAAGGGTTTATCGAGCCGGTTCCTGAAGAGTAGACGGTTAGCGGTAAACGGTGATCGGTTTACCGTTTACCGATTACGGATAACCGATTACCGAAAACGGAGGTTTGACATGTACGATTTAATTGTCATTGGTGGTGGACCGGCCGGGTTAACGGCCGCAATTTATGCCATTCGCAAACGGTTGAATGTGCTGCTCATCTCAGAAGATTTAGGCGGCAAAACCAACTACCATCTCGATCTGCCCGATGTGGACAGCTACCAGGTGATCCGTGGTGTCGAAGTTGTGAACAAATTCAGAAGCGAGCTGGAATATCTGGATTTTACCCGCCTGATGAAGCGGGTGGAAAAAGTGGAGAAAACCGGTGAAGGATTTGTTGTCTATACCCAGGATGGGGGTGAGTTGGAAGCCCGCGCGGTTATTGTGGCCAGCGGCACGCGCCAGGAATGGCTGGACGTTCCCGGCGAACGGGAATATCTCTCCCGGGGTCTATGCTATTCGGCGCTGAGCTACGCCCCGTTGTTTATTGACAAAGACACGGTTGTGATCGGCGAAGACGAATTGGCGCTGCGTTCAGCGGCAGAGCTGGCTGTGGTGGCCCACCATGTTCACGTGGTAGGGCCGACGGCGGCGGCGCTGGAAACAGCCCTGGGGCAGAAGCTGGCCCGCTCGGCCAACGTGACCATTTTGCCGGACTATCGGGTGACGCGTGTGGAGGGCAACGGCTATTGCAACACCGTGGTGGTGAAGAACAGACACGGACAGGTAAGAAGGCTGAAGGCAGACGGTACCTTTGTGGAGAAGGCGTTACGGCCGAATTCGCAAATGGTCGCCGGCCTGGTGGAATTGGACGCGCGGGGCTTCATCAAGGTCGATCCGTACAGCCGCACGACCACGCCGGGCGTGTTTGCTGCCGGAGACGTGACCAACATTTATGCCGAGCAGGTGTTGGTGGCGGTGGGTGAAGGCGTCAAAGCGGCGCTTAGCGCCTACGATTACCTGTTACCCCATTTATAGTTTATAGGGTGGCAGGCACATTATGCATTTCAATAATTAATATGGGCAACGATTTTGGGTAGGGGCAGACCCCCGTGTCTGCCCTAAATCGGGCGACCACAGAGGGTCGCCCCTACCATTGCCCGGTTTCTTTTTTGAATATGAATGTGTGCCGGCCACCGTTTTCATACGGAGGACGATATGCCTCTATTTACACCGGGGCGGCGCTGGCAGCCACCCTATTATCCATTCAAAAAGGAAAGTGCCGATCGCCGCTTTTTGGCCTTTGTGGAGCGCGTCACAAAGGGGCCGCTGTTTGGCTGCCGCATGTGCGGCAACTGCCTGCTACAAGAAACGGCGTTCATCTGCCCCATGGAATGCCCCAAGGGGTTGCGCAATGGCCCCTGCGGGGGTTCCATGGAAGCCCACTGCTACGTAGACGAAACACGGCCGTGCATCTGGTATGAAATTTATGAGCGTGCTTTCAAAAGGGGGCGGGAAGAAATGCTGCTGGAGGTGCTGCCGCCGCTGGATTGGGGCAAAGTGGGCACGGAAACGTGGGGCGACGTGGCGCGGCAGGTGAAGGCAGTTGGCACCAAGAAAGTGTTCATCGATCTGGTGGCCCGCAACAAAGAAACCCGCGCCGAAACGTGGGACGCCGTCTTCCGCCAGGTGCGCCAGCCGGATTGGTGGCAAGGGGATGCCGAATATCATCCGCCCGCCTACGATGAGCCGGTGTCCGAGCTGGAGCGGCGTCTGCGCGCCGATGAGTTTGTGGTGACGGCCGAAGTGGCTCCACCAATGAGCGTGGCGACGGGCAAGATGTGCCGCAATGTAGAGATGGTACGGCCGTACGTCGCCGCCGTTAACTTTACCGATTGTCCCTCGGCTACACCGCGCATGTCGTCCCTTGCCTGCTCTAAAATGGCGCTGGAGCATGAGGCGGAACCGGTGCTGCAAATTGCCGCCCGTGACCGCACGCGCACCGGCCTGCAGGCTGAGGTCTTGGGGGCATCGGCGCTGGGCATTCGCAATATTTTGTGCCTGTCCGGCGACAGCGCCAACCTGGGGCCGCCGCCCAAGGGACGCATGGATGTGGTCGATATCGACGCGATCCAGATGCTGTGGATTTTGCGCCGGATGCGGGATGTGGGGAAGTATCTGGACGGCCGTTCTATCAAGTTCCGTCCCCAATATTTCCTGGGCGCGGCCGGCTCGCCGTTTGCCTCTCGCCCGGAATTCCAGGCGATTCGCGAGCACAAAAAGGTCAACGCCGGGGCGCAGTTCTTCCAGACCAACCTGGTGTACGATCCGGATGGGCTGGAAGTGTGGCTGAACGAGCTTGCCAAACGTGACATTTTGGACAAGGTGTACATTCTCATCGGCATCACGCCGCTGAAGAACTTGCGGGTGGCCCAATATATGCATAACGAGGTGCCCGGTGTCTTCATTCCCAAGCCGATCCTCAACCGGATGGAAGCGGCCGGCGACGGTGCCGAGGAAGAGGGCGTGCAGATTGCTCTGGAGCTGATTGAAGCGATTAAAGATAAGCAAGGGGTCAACGGCATTCACCTGATGGCGGTGGGTTGGGAAGAGATTGTGCCGCGCATCGTGATGGAAGCCGGGTTGGCCCAGCCGGAATTAAGTGTGGCGGAACCGTGGCTGAACGGCCGTTAACCGGACTGGCGGGCCGCGTGCAGGAACTGCAAGCCGGCCTGGCGCGCCGCGAGTTGCCGGAGCTGGCTCACGCTTGCGGCGCCGCGCTGGTGGACGGCCGTTTGCAGATGAAAGTGTGGCAAATGGCCGTGACCATTGCTGCCCCGGATTTTGTGGCGCGTCATGCAGAAACGAGCGAAGCATTGGACTCGCTGACGCAGGCACTTGTGGCCTATTACCTGCACACGGCCGACGGTATCTTGCCGGCCGACCATTGGATTGCTTTTACGGAGCTGCCGGACGGCCGTTTTTACACGCAGGCCTTTCAAGGGTACACCGGGCGGGAGCTGGCCCAGGCGTTTGGCAATGATGTCGTGAGGTTCGGTGAAACGGCCGTGGCTTTGGGCGGAACGGCCGTGCCTTTTGCCGATGCCGCCTATCGCTTTCAGGCCCTGCCCCGTGTGCCCGTTTTGGCGGTGTGTTGGCAGGGAGACGAAGATTTCTCGCCTTCGTACAAAATCTTGTTCGACGCCCACACGCCGCACTACTTGCCCACCGACGCCTGCGCCATTTTGGGCAGCATGTTGACCCGGCGACTGCTCTCCAGGCATTAGCGGTGCGACGCACTTGGACCAGAGCTATAAGCAGCAAATACGCTCATGCAAGTGCGTTGCACCATTATGGTTACAAAGTGGGTTATAATGTCGTCATGAATAGAATTATCGCCCGATTACAAACAAACGAAGCCGCCAACCTGTTTGCCCAACATGACGTTGTTTTGGCTTATCTTTACGGCTCGCAGGCGCGTGGCGAAGCCGGGGCGCTTTCTGACGTGGATATTGCCGTGCTGTTTGCCTCTGAGCTGGACAAAAAGGCACGGTTTTGGCAGCTTCTCAACCTGGGCAATGAATTAGGAACTCTGTTGCAGCGGGATGATGTGCAGGTGGTGGATTTGGCGGAGGCAACGCCATTGCTGCGGCATCGGGTGTATTATGACGGCCATTTGCTTTACTGTCCCGATGATGCCGTCCGGGTGAAGTTTGAAACAACAGCATTGCGCGACTATGTGGATACAGCCCCCTTGCGCCGTCTTCAAGAAAAATATGTTCGTCAATACTTCGCCGAAGGTGATGATTAATGCCTGTTAAAGAATCTCATGTTGCTCTATTTTGAAGCCTGGACGATTATGTGGTGGTTGATCCAGCGATTGTCAGCGAGATTTTGCTGAACGGCCGTGCCGATATGCGTGAATTCGGCCGTCAAATTGCAGCTTACCTGGAACTATGAAACTAGCAATTAGTGGTAAAGGCGGTGTGGGTAAAACGACGTTGGCCGCGCTGCTGGCCCAGGCATATGCCGATGCCGGGCAGCAGGTATTGGCCGTTGATGCCGATCCGTCGCCCTGTCTGGCCGGCGCATTGGGCTTCCCCGATGATCTGCGCGCCAGGCTCCATCCCATTGTGGAGATGGAAGAACTCATCGCCGAGCGCACCGGGGCCAAGCCGGGCACGATGGGTGGCTTTTTTACGCTCAACCCGCGCGTGGATGATATTCCCGAGCGGTTCAGCGTACTGCATCGCGGCGTGCGGCTGCTGGAAATGGGCGCGGTAGAGATGGGCGGTTCCGGCTGTATCTGCCCGGAGAGTGCCATGCTAAAAACGCTGTTCACTCACCTGCTCTTCCGCAAAGATGACGTGTTGATTTTGGATATGTATGCCGGGGTAGAACATTTGGGGCGGGCCACGGTCGATTTTGTCGATGCCCTGATCATTGTGGTGGAACCGACGCGGCGCAGTATGGGTACGGCCGTGCAAATTCAGCAGTTGGCGCAAGACATCGGCCTGACGCGGCTCTGGCTGGTGGGCAACAAGGTGTGCAATGATGATGACGCTGCCTTCTTGCAGGGCAACCATCTGCAAGTTCCCCTCCTGGGCCTGATCCCGATGGATGATGGCGTGGCTGAGGCGGACCGGTTGGGTACGGCCGTTTACGATACGGTTCCTGCGTTGAAAGAAGAATCTAAAAGGATGATAGAGAGGCTGGAGGGTAGCGATTGACTGTTTGATTTTTACTCTTTTGCCACAATGACTACAACGAATTGGAGTAACTAGCGAATTTTTTCTCCGGTGCTTTTAATTCGTTTATTACTAAAATTCGTTGTAGTCCCCATAAAAAAGATATGACAACAACAATCGCACTGGCAGGTAAAGGCGGCGTAGGCAAAACCACCATCGCCGGGCTGATTATTAAGCATTTAGTGGAAACACAGCCGGGGGCCATCCTGGCCATTGACGCGGACCCCAGCAGTAACTTGAACATGGTGCTGGGGCTGGAGCTGGACTGGACGGTGGGCGACATCCGCGAGGATTTGCTGAGCCAGGTGAAGCAGTCCCTGACGGCCGGCGGTGCGGCGATGGGCACCGTGGCCGGTGGCTCCACCAAGCGAGAGTACCTGGATTATCAGATTCGCTCGGCACTGTCCGAAGGGGACCGGTTTGACCTGATAGCGATGGGGCAGCCGGAGGGGCAGGGTTGCTACTGCGCCGTGAACCACAATTTGCGGCAGGTGGTCGATTCCATCAGCAAAAATTATCGCTACGTGGTGATTGACAACGAGGCGGGCATGGAGCACCTGAGCCGGCGCACCACGCGGGCCGTGCAGCACCTGTTTGTTGTGTCTGAGCCAACGCTGCGCAGCATTGTGGCCGCGGAACGCATTGCCGCCTTCCGCCACGAGCTGGACATTGAGATTGAGCACACCGGCCTGATCCT
>CALBTC010000462.1 GCA_937967805.1 uncultured Anaerolineaceae bacterium | reverse complement strand
TGAATCTGGGCCAACTCCTGGGTGCGGCCCACAAAAGGAGCCGTAGCCACCGGTAAATTGTGGCGGCGAATGTCTACAGCCGCCCGAATGCGCTCGTACAGGGCGCTAGTTTCCGGCGAAGGATCGATGCCCAGCTCTTCCATTAGAATGTCGCAGCAGGATTGGTATTGGCGCAACGCCTCGGCCCGCTGGTCGTTGCGGGCCAGCAGCAGCATCATCTGGCGGTGGGCCCATTCGCTGAGCGGCGAGATGGCCAGCAGCCGGGCGGCGTAGCGAATGCCCTTGGGGTACAGCTGCCGGTCCAGGCAGTGCTGTACTAATCGCCGCAGCAGGTCTACGGCCATGCGCTGGTGCCGCTCGCGTTCCAGCGTCAGCCACTCTTCAAAGCCGCGGCTGTCGCGAATGTCGAACCCGGCCAGGAAGTCAGCCTGGTAAAGGGTAATGGCCTGTTCCCAGTCGGCAAAGGAATCGCTTTGGGCCAGGCGCTGAAATTCGGCCGTGTCCAGCCAGTGCGGGCTCTCTTCTTTGAAGGCCACGGTTTGCCGGGTGATCTCCAGGTATGGTTTAAACTTACGGCGCAGCCCGGAAAGCAGCGAGCGCAGGTTGGCCAGCGCCTGCTCGGGATCGCGATCATCCCAGAAAAAGTCGGCTAACAGATCACGGGAGTACGGCCGTTTCGTACAAACCAGGTAAATGAGCATCGCCTCTGCCTTGCGCGAGGGCAGGCCAGAGGCCAGCTTGTCGTTGAGCTTGATGGTTGTTTCCCCCAGCAGGGTGAGTTCTAACTTGGCTGTCATGGATCGTTTTCGGATCGTTTACCGGGTAAACTCATTTTCATAAATATCATCATATCAGTGTGGACTGCGTTTTTTTCATTATAGCCCACTCTGATGGTGCGTGAGAGGGAAGATAGGGTATCCTTAAATCGAAAGGCAAATCCTCAGTTTAGGATGCCATAGTTTGGCCAACTGCAAATCACAGACAAGGATGACCTGTACAGCAGGGGATAAAGAGTTATGAGTAAAAATTTACAGCATTATCATGCATATCTTTTACGTATCTGGCGCGAAGAGGAGGGGATGCCCTGGCGCGCCACGCTGCAAAATCCGCACACGGGCGAACAGGAGGGCTTTGCCTCTGTGGATCAACTGATCGACTTTATACGGGATAAAACAGAAGGGAATGAAACGTCTGCCGGCAATCGCCCCAGCAGGCAGTAAAAAGGCTTTATAACCGCGCACAAAAAACACGGCCGTTTCTCCACCAACTTGCCGCCGAAAGGGCCTGGAAACGGCCGTTTCCCCAGCCTGCAGCACCAAAATTTGCCCATTTCCCCAGCCTCGTTATACTAATTGACTTCAAATGTTAGGGTTTTGTCACTAAGATGACCCGCATTTTTGGGAAGAATCGATTCAATAGCAAGGCATCTTCTGTCAATCAGGCAATTGAATGACAACAATGTCAAAATCACGTTAAGCCGCAAAATAAAATAGCAAAACAAATACCTCCTGAAAATAGTCCACGGTGGTATTTTGGCACATCTATTTGCAAACTTACTGTGTGCCCTCACAGTCTAAAAACTCGTAAACCTCAGAGAAGAGGAGGTGTTTGCTTAAATCAGAGACCCGAAATGAAAACTGCCCCAACTCAATCATGTAACTTATTAAGTTTCACCTATATTTGGAGGAGAGAATCCATATGAACAAGAAAAATTTTGTAGTTGTCTTGCTTGTGCTGCTGGCCCTGATGTTGGTTGCCTGCGGTGGTGGCGAGCCAGAAGTCGTTACTGAGTTTGTAGAAGTTACCCGCATTGTTGAGGTCCAGGGCGATACGGAAACGATTACCGAAACCGTAACTGAAACCGTGACCGAAACGGTAACTGAAACCGTAACCGAACAGGTTGCTGTTGAGTTTGCCGGCGGCGGCGACACCCTGGCCTTGGTGCAGGGTCGCGGCGTGCTGAACTGCGGCGGTAATGCCAACGTGCCTGGTTTTGGCTACCTGGACCCGGAAACCGGTGGTTTCAGCGGGTTTGATATTGATTTCTGCAAGGCGATTGCTGCGGCCGTTTTGGGCGACTCTGAAGCCATTGAAGTCACGCCAACCACCGGCCAGTCCCGCTTCCCCACACTGCAATCTGGTGAGGTTGACGTGCTTATCCGTAACACCACCTGGACCAGCAGCCGTGACACCGCGCTGGGCTTCGACTTTGCTCCCGTCACTTTCTACGATGGGCAGGGCATGATGGTTCGTGCCGCCAGCGGCATCACCACCATCAGCGAACTAGATGGCGCAACGATTTGTGTGCAATCTGGTACCACGACAGAGAAGAACCTGTCTGACTACATGACCGCCCTGGGCATTAGCTATACGCCGTTGGTTGGTGACGATGCTGTGGCTACCCGCGACGCCTACGACTCTGGCGCTTGCGATGGCTTCACCACCGATAAATCCGGTCTGGTTTCGCAGCTCATCCTGCTGTCTGATCCCGAAGGCCACGTGATTCTGGAAGAGGATATGTCCCGCGAGCCGCTTGGTCCGGTTACTCGCCACGGCGACAACAACTGGAATGACATCGTCAGCTGGGTTGTGCAGTGTACCTTTAATGCCGAGCTGTTGGGCATCAACCAGGAAAATGTAGACAGCTTCCTGGGCAGTGACGATCCGGCCATCCAGAACGTGCTGGGTGAAGCTGGCGATCACGGTACCGCTATGGGGCTTTCCAATGATTTCTGTTACCAGGTCATTAGCCAGGTTGGTAACTATGAAGACATCTACAACCGCAACCTGGGCCCGGACACGCCGTTTAACCTGGCGCGTGCCCGTAACTCGCTGTACACCGATGGTGGTGTGATTTACCCCATCCCGTTCCGTTAAGATTAGAGGTCGTGTTGAGTAGCTGCTGTGGCAGCTACTCAACAATTTAATTTTAAGGCAAAGCCCGACCTCGTGTCGGGCTTTGTTGCATCAAGGGATAACACCTATGTCGGACATACCAAACCCTTCCTTGCGAGGCAATGAAAGGATCCCACCCTGGCGCGACGGCCGTATCATCGGGGTCCTGTTACAAATTGTCTTCGTTGTTCTCTTTGTACTCAGCCTTAGCTGGATATTCACCAATATTGGCAACAATCTGGATGCGTTAGGCGAAGGCCAGTTTAGCTGCAAAGAAGGTGGCTCCAGCTACCGCTGCGCCTTCGACTTTCTTAGCATTGATGCCCAATTCCCCATTGGTGAATCTGTTATTAGCTACGATCCCAATACCGATTCGTTTTGGCGGGCCATTGGGGTTGGCGTCTTAAACACTGCCAAAGTTTCCTTCTACGGCATCATCCTCACCACCATTTTAGGTACCATTACCGGCATTGCCCGTCTTTCTAATAATTGGCTGGTCAGCAACATTGCCAAATGGTACATCGACCTGATGCGCAACACGCCGTTACTGCTTCAGCTCTTCTTTCTCTATTTTGTCATCTTTTTGGTCAGTTTGCCTTCGGTCAATGACGTGAGGCCGCTGCTGGGGCTGCCTATTTTTATCAGCCAGCGCGGCGTCAATTATCCGTCGTTGGTGCCAATGGCTTCATTTGCCACCTGGTTTGCCTTTATTGTACTGGGCATTGTGCAGGCGCAGCTATTGTGGGTCATTCTGGGCCGGCAAGAGGAAAAAACAGGCCAAACTTTCAGCCGGGGACGTTGGGCGTTTCTCTCATTTCTGGTGGTGGCCATTATTGGTTGGTTTGTAGCCGGAAACAACAGCAATGCGGAAGCCGCCTTAGTGGCAAGGTCGTTACGTGTGCGGGAGTTCAGCGATATTCCTGCTCTGGTGGAGCGGCGTCTCGGTCTTGACGATCTGGGTGATATTGATACAGCTTTGGAAATTGGCACTTTAACACAGGCAGAAGTTGATGAAGCTGCGCTAAGCATCTGTGCCATTAATGAGTCCCCCTCTGAAATCAACCTGACTTCCCTGTTGCGGGCAGCCAACGTGCCCTTTAGCGTCAATCGCAGCGATCGGCCAGATCAAGCCATTGGAACCTATGCCGAGGGGGGCTGCGAGATTTTTGTGGAAAATCAGGCCACGCTGGCGGCAGAACGAGATTTATTGGAAAACAGTGCCGACCAGCTCATCGTGCCGCTGCCGGAAACACCGGTACGGCTGTCTGCCCCCAAGCTGGAAGGTTTCAACTTTGTCGGTGGTGCCAAGCTAACGCTGGAATTTTCGGCCATTTTGCTGGGACTGGTTTTGTACACCGGAGCATTTGTGGCTGAAATTGTGCGGGCCGGCATTTTGTCGGTCTCCAAAGGGCAAACCGAAGCAGCCCGCGCCCTGGGCCTGACAGAAACGCAGCGACTTCGCTTGGTGGTGCTGCCTCAGGCGCTGCGGGTAATTATTCCGCCGCTTACCAGCCAATATTTGAACCTGACAAAGAATTCTAGTTTGGCAGCGGCCGTTTTGTTCCCCGACCTGTATCGTACTATCAATACCATCATCAACCAGTCCGGCCGGGCGATTCAGCCAATCATCATTATGGCGCTCATCTACTTATCAATCAGCTTGCTTATCTCGCTGTTCCTGAACTGGTATAACCGAAGAATTGCGCTGGTGGAGAGATAATCATGACAACAATACCCCAAAAACAAACGCGTTTTGACTTTTTACCGGCTGATTTCCGTATTCAGATTAACCGCTTTGTGACGGAGCAGATCACCCGCTCCTGGATTTTGACGCTGTGGGTGATTTTGCTCACGCTTTTCACCCTTAATACGATTGTGAATCGAATACAGGCCGCGCCGGTTTCCACCATCGTGGTCGTGATTGTCTGGATGGTGACGGTGGCTTTGGTAGCCGTCAATGAGCTGCGGCACAAACACAATGCGCTGTCGCTTTGGCTCAAAAACAACATGTATAACAACATCACCAACACGCAAATCAGTGTGTTAATTGTGTTGGGCCTGATTGCCGCCGTGATTGCCTTTTACCAATATGCCTGGGTCAACGCCAGCTTTGTGGCCATTCCTGAAGATGATTACCGGGCCAGTTTGCTGAGCGCGAACAGCCAGGAGTATTGCTTTACGATGGGCGGCGTGGATACGGCCGTATCCGGCACCATCATCGTCACGGACCCAACCACCCGCTGCTTTCCCACCGCCCAACTGGTGACGGACCTAAGCGGCGTGGCCGTCGGTGAAGAAGCCACCTCTTTCTGCTTCGACCGCCTGCCCGCCGATCCGGAAAACGGCAGCACCTGCTTTGCCAGCACCGCCGATAACCCGGACTTCTTCACGGTGGATCGGGAATTCACCGGGGCTAACTGGGGCGCAGTGGAAGCCAACATGACCACCCTGATGATCTTCCGCTTCAACCGCAGCGAAACGTGGCGTATTTGGGCGGTGATCATTTTGTTGGGCGCTTTGTTGGTGCCAACTATGTTTGTCTATCGCGACAGCTTTCAAAACAAGCGTGTCCGCCGGCTGCTCACTTACCTGTGGCTGGCTTCTCCCATTCTCATTTTCCTCTTCCTGCGCGGCGTGGAATCTGTGCCGTTTGAGGTAGATGGTCCCGTCTCGGTTGTTACGGGCATCTGGGAAGAGACGTTTGCCTGGACCAGCTATCTGCAGGAATTGACGGACGCGGGGCAAATAACGGTGGTGAACGGCCGTCCCCTGGAGCGCGGTCCTGGTGGATCATTGAGCCCTATCTCTACCTGGACTCAGATCAGAGCCACCCTCTCTGCCAACCAGGGTCTGCTGGGCGTGCTGGGGTTGATCATCTTTGGCGGCTTAACCTTCTTTGTGAACCGCCGCTTCCCCCAGAAAGAGCGCGAAGGCGAGCTGGTCAGATTTGGTCGAGCAGTTTTGCGAATTTTGCTGATCATTTCGGCCGTTCTGTCATTATTTGCCCTTTTGGACGTGTTTAGCATGATCATCGGCTCCTTTAGCTACACGCGCCAACTGCTAGTCAACGGCGAGCCGGTTGAAGTGACACAGCCCATCTTCCGCAGTATCGATCCTGATGTGAACTGGGGCGGCTTTCTGCTCACTATCATCATTACGATCTTTGCCATTGTGGTGTCCTTCCCCATTGGCCTGGTAATGGCGCTGGGTCGTCGCAGCAAGATTCGCGGCATTCCCGCCTGGCTCACTTACGGCGCAGCGATTGTCATCGCTATTTGGGGCTTCACCCAAACAACGCCTGATCTCATTGCGGCCGCCCGTAATGACGTTGAGCTGGCCTTGGCTTACTGGCCAATTCTTGTACTGTTCCTGGCCTTCGCCTTCCAGCGAACCTTTAACGGCAACGTCCTGGCAGCCTTTAGCACGCTCTACATTGAGTTTGTGCGCGGTGTGCCGCTCATCACCGTTCTGTTCGCCAGTATTATTCTTTTCCCGATTTTACTGCCGCCTGGAGTAGAAATCCTCAATACGTGGCGCGTTTTGTGGGCTTTTGCTCTTTTCTCGGCGGCTTATCTGGCGGAAAACGTGCGTGGTGGTTTGCAGGCCATTCCCAATGGGCAGTATGAAGCGGCCGATTCGCTGGGCTTCAGTGCCTATCAAAAATACAGGCTCATCATCCTGCCCCAGGCGCTGCGTGTGGTCATTCCGGCCATCGTCGGCCAGTTCATCGGCCTGTTCAAGGACACCACACTGGTGGCCATCGTCGGCATGTTTGATATCCTGGGGGTGGCCAACGCTATCGCCGCCCAGGAAGATTGGCTGGGCGTACGGCGCGAACCGTACATCTTCCTGGCCGTGCTTTACTTCGTCGGCTCGGCACTCATGACTGCCTACAGCCGCTATCTGGAAAAACGCACCGGCCTGGGCGAGAGGTAAAAAAACTAACCGCAAAGTCGCGAAGAGCGCGGAGATTGCAGATTGGTCCAATCTTGAAGATTGGACCAATCTCAGACGAAATCTGTGGATAAATATCAGGAGAACAAGATGACAACAGCAGCAACGCTTACACAAATGGAAGACGTGATTGTTTGCCACAATATCAACAAATGGTACGGGGATTTTCAGGCCCTAAAGGACGTAAGCCTGACGGTCAAGGCTGGTGAGGTGATTGTGATCCTGGGGCCTTCAGGTTCCGGTAAATCGACCTTCATTCGCACCATCAACCGCCTGGAAGAGCACCAAAGCGGTGACATCATTGTCGATGGCATTACGCTGAGCCACGACGTGCGCAACATTGCCGAGATTCGACGGGACGTGGGTATGGTGTTTCAGCAGTTTAACCTATTCCCCCACCTCACGGTGCTGGAAAACGTGACGCTGGCCCCCATCCACGTACGCAAATGGTCCCGCGAACGATCAGAAGAAGTGGCCATGAAATGGCTCACCCGTGTTGGTATCCCGGAGCAGGCAGGCAAATATCCCGGCCAGCTTTCTGGCGGCCAGCAGCAGCGCGTGGCCATTGCCCGCACCCTGGCGATGGAGCCAAACATCCTGCTCTTTGACGAACCGACATCGGCGCTGGACCCGGAGATGATCAAAGAAGTGCTGGACGTGATGCGCGATCTGGCGCGGTCCGGATATACCATTCTGGCCGTGACGCATGAAATGGGCTTTGCCCGTGAGGTGGCCGACCGGGTCATCTTCATGGATGCGGGCCAAATTGTGGAGATCAACACGCCGGAGAACTTCTTCACCAATCCAAAGAATGACCGGACGAAGTTGTTCTTGTCCCAGATTTTGCATCATTGATTTCAGTGAGCAGTAAGCAGTTTTCAGTAATCAGTTAACGGCCGTTTCTACTGCTGAAACCACACCTGTCGCGGCTTGAGTTGTGCGGCCGATTCGGGGGACATGCCGGTTTGCACGGCCGTTAACATTTCCCAACCAAACAAATATTGCTCCTCAATTAGAACCGGGCGGCTAAAGGGAAAGGCCGTGCGCATGGCGTTGGCCAAATCATGCGGCAGGCGGCTCCAAAACTGGCCGGCGGTGGCCACTGATGGACGCGCCGGGACGTAGCGCAACCAGGCAGAAGGGGGATGATAGGTCAAAAACTTGAGCCATTCCCAGGCAGCATACGGCCGTTGCGAATCCATCGTGATAAAAGCCCCCTGCACCCACAGCGGCGTAATGCCATCAAACCGGTCCGAGCCGGGGAAAGGCACCACGCCCATCGGATCCATCTGCACCCGCAGCTCGTAACGCAGCGGCGTCTCTACCCAGATGGCCGCCCGCCGCCGCGCCGACTGCCAGTTGGAGAGCACCCCGGCCCGCTCCGCCGCGCTCAAAACGGTGAGATCGGCAATCTGCCCTGGCCGGCCGGCCAGCGAATGATACCAATCCAGCGTCGCGGCAATCGCATCTGGCGTCAGCGGCTGGTCGCAGAGGACGGTAGCTTCCTCACACCTGTTGCCCCAGTCGTAGGCGTAAGAAAAGAGTGCGTCTGGCCCCACGTCTAAAAAGCCCCAGGCCAGCTCGCCGTTAGCGGCTGATTGTCCATGAGAAACGGCCGTCATGTCGGCCACCATCTCTTCCCAGGTCCAGCGAATGGTCGGTTCGGGCCGGTTGGCGCTGCGGTACGCTTCTTTGTCATAGTAAAGCAGATTCATGCTGCCGGCCAGCGGCATAAACCACATGCGTTCGCGCCACCAGGCGCCCTGCCACAGCTGCTCGTAAAAGTCGGACCGGTTGAAACGGCCGTCTGTCTGCATCAAAGGCGTCAGATCACGCACCGCACCCGCCGCCAGCAGCGCCTCTGTGGGCGTCACGCCGACGGCGTCCAGTCCGGCCAGGTCAGCCAATGCTGGCTGTTCAGTCTCCAGGTAAACCAGCTCAACCGTGATGCGGGGATTTTGGGCCATGAATTCGGCGGCGGCCGTTTCGTAATCGATGAGGGGATATTCACCGGCAGGGATGCCAAAGCGGAGGGTGACAGTGCCAAAACGATCAGACAGGTGGTCGTCCAACAGTTGCCAAAACAAATCAGACGGTGCACCATTTTCATCGAGCCCCACAAGCCGAGGAGACGGAATGCGCAGTTGGTCAGTTGCGGCCGTTTCTTGAAAATCGCTGGCCAGGGTAATGGTGAACGGCCGTTCCGCTGAGGGACAGTCGAATTTACACAGGACACGCAGCCGTTCGGTAATGTGCCGGCCGATTGGCACGGCCAGATCGGCATCGGTTTGGAAATAGTGCAGCCGGCCCCAGGCGTAACTGGTAAAGTTGAAGCCGCCCCAGTAGCCAGGGGCTTCCGGCCGGCGGATAAGGCTGCTGTCCGGCCGAATCTGCCAGAAGCCAACGCGCTGCAACGTTTGGTTACCTTCCGTCCATTGCAGGTTGGCCCAAATGTAGTTGTCGTGCTGTTCGGCGTGGGTGACGGTTGGATTGTGGTGATAGAGGCGGCCGTTTACCGGCTGAAGCTGGGCGGTAAACCAGACGGGGTCATCATCCTGAAAGCTGTAGAACAGTTCTCCATCCCCGCCCAGGTAAGCGTCCCGTTCAAAGTCGAGGGCGATTTGCGTATGCTGCCGCAGCGCCCGCTCCGAGCTGGCGAGCTGGTTCTGTGCCCCGCGCCAGCCCCACCACAGGCCCAAAAGCAGAACGGCCGTTACTCCCAGCCACAGCCAAAGATGCGATGATTGGGAAACGGCCGTGTCCGGCTGAGGCGTTAAGCCATCCTCATCCTCGCCAATTTGCCAATCAAATCGCTCGCTCATATGTCACCGGTTCGGTTTGTGAAGTTTGTTTGCTGCTGAATCGATGATGTAAGTATAAAACAATTGATGCTAGCTTGCATCCACCAACTTTTTCAGAGTGACTACAACGAACTTTAGTAATCAACGACTTAAAACCACTTGAGAGAAAACGCCAATTCGCTGTAGTCATTAAGGAATCTCGCTGCGCAGTTGGTCCAGAAACGCCTGCATATACACATTGCGCCGGGCGGCTTCTTCGCGGGCGGCCTGCGTGTGCAGCGTCCGGCCAATTTTGAACAGCTTGCGGTAAAAATGATCGATGGTGTAAGTGAGATCATCCGGCTCACGCTGTTCGCAAAAGGGATCGGCGGGATGGTATAACGGCCGTGCCAAAGCCCCGCCCACCAGCAAACAGCGCGCCACGCCAATCGCCCCTATCGCATCCAATCGATCGGCATCTTGCACCACCTTCGCCTCCAGCGTAGTCGGCGCGATATTCGCGCTAAAGCTGTGCGCTTCAATTGCATGGGCAATATTATCTAGATGCTGTGCCGGGTAGTTAATCGTGCGCAAAAAGCGCACTGCTTCCGCCGCAGCCAGCCGGGACGCCCCGTGCCGATTCGGTGCATTTTTTGGCAGCGTCACGCAATCGTGCAGCCACGCCGCCGGAATCACCACCGTCAGGTCTGCCCCCTCGGCCTCGGCCAGGCGGCGGGCCATCTGCACCACCCGCTGGATATGCGCCATGTCGTGGGCCGAATCGGCCGTCATTTGCCGCTCTAAATACGCTGCTAAGGTCGCTTCTAACTTCTCCATTCTCACCCTTCCTCAAAAATCTCTCACGGCGCTCCACTTTGTCCCCAATCTCTGCGTCCAGTTGGTTGATTTTAGCATAGGCTGAGCCCCTCAAACATTCGCCCAAACCTCACTTTCATGCTATGAATGGAAGGAATTTATCCGCAGGCTTGTGGTGAGCTGCTCAAAGTAGTTGAGCGAGCCGAACCATTACACAGATTTCGCAGGCTTGTTCTGAGCCGAGTCGAAGGATTGGTACAAATGGCGCTTACAAACTTTCCTCTGCGCCTCCGCGCCTCTGCGTTAAATTGCTTTTAAGGAGCGAATAATGAACGAACGGCCGTTTGGCAACGAAACAACCACCGTATCAGAAATTGGGCTGGGTACCTGGCAGCTTGGCGGCGACTGGGGCACGGTGACGGACCGGGAGGCGGACGTGATTTTGCAAACGGCCGTTGACCACGGCGTCACCTTCTTCGATACAGCCGATGTGTATGGCGGCGGCCAAAGCGAACAGCGCATCGCCCGCTTTTTGCAGCAGCACGACGGGCGCGTCTTTGTCGCCACCAAACTCGGCCGGTCCGGCGACCCCGGCTGGCCGCAAAACTTCACCCTGGCCACGATGCGTCGGCACACCGAAGATTCACTACGCCGCTTGCAGGTCGAGGCGCTCGACCTCACCCAACTGCACTGCATCCCCACCGAGCAACTGAAACGAGGCGAGGTGTTCGACCACCTGCGCACCTTGCAGAAAGAAGGTAAAATCAAACGGTTTGGTGCCAGCGTGGAGTCGATGGAAGAAGCGCTTATCTGCCTGGAGCAGGGCGGGCTGGCTTCGCTGCAAATCATCTTCAACATCTTCCGCCAGAAGCCGATCAACACCCTGTTTGAAAAAGCGCGGGCCAAAGGGGTGGCGATCATCGTGCGGCTGCCGCTGGCCTCTGGCCTGCTGGCGGGCAAGTTTACCACCGACACCACCTTCCCCAAAGATGATCACCGCAACTACAACCGGGACGGCGACGCCTTCAACGTGGGCGAAACGTTTGCCGGGCTGCCGTTTGAACTGGGCGTGTCGCTGGCGGACCAACTCAAGCCGCTGGTGCCCGAGGGCATAACGATGGCCCAGATGGCGCAGCGCTGGGTGCTGGATTTTGCCGCGGTGACCACCGTCATTACCGGGGCCTCGCGGGCAGAACAGGTGGTGGGGAATACGGCCGTTTCCCAACTCCCGCCACTCTCCCCCGAACTGCACCAAATCCTGGCCACCTTCTACCAAAGCAAAGTCACCGACCACATCCGTGGCCCGTATTAAAAAATTTAACGCAGAGACGCAGAGGCGCAGAGAAAGGCTATTTTTTTCTCAGCGTCCTCCGCGCCCTCCGCGGTAAAATAAACAGGAGCAGAAAATGATTCCAATTGGTGACGACAACCGCGATCTGACCATCACGCCGTACATCAACTACGTCCTCATCGTGATTAACCTCATTGTTTTTATCCTTTTTCAGGGGGCGGGCAATAACCTGGAATTCACCTACGCCTTCTCCACCGTGCCGCAGGAAATCATTTCCGGCGAGGATCTGGTGACGGAAAGCCGGCAAGTTCAGGACCCCGGCACAGGCCAAATCTTCACCCTGCCCGGCTTGCAGCCCACGCCGATTCCCGTTTACATCACCCTGTTTACCTCCATGTTTATGCACGGCGGCTGGGCCCACATTCTGGGCAACATGCTTTACCTGTGGATTTTTGGCGACAATTTGGAGGATCGGCTGGGACACGGCCGTTACCTGCTCTTTTATCTGCTGGTGGGTCTGCTGGCTTCGCTGGCCCACGTTTTCACCTCCGTCCTCATCGGTGAAAATTTGCAGATTCCCAGTCTGGGCGCGTCCGGGGCGATTGCCGGGGTGTTGGGCGGCTACCTGCTGCTGTTTCCTCGCCGCCGCGTCACCGTCATTTTGCTGCGCATCGTCACTCAGGTGCGGGCTATCTTTGCCGTGGGGCTTTGGTTTGTGCTGCAATTAGTTGGGGGATTGGGCGTGGTGGCCGGCGGCAGTGACGGTGTGGCCTACGCCGCCCACATTGGCGGCTTCATCGCCGGTCTGGCGCTGATTAAGTTATTTGATAACGGCCGTCGGCCACAAGCACGCGGTTGGTAAGGGACAACTATTAAGAAACAACCAACTAGCTTTTAAGGAGAACTTCGTCCGATTAAATTCCAACTTCCAATTGCCAGGCCAAACAGATAGGCGATGAGCGTTAACAATGTCACGATCCTGGCAAACCAAAATCCGGCCCTTGACGATACAATTGCTTTCGCCGATGGCCACGATTCTGTGTATATGTTTTCCAAGAATTTCTTTAGAGTTTCAGGCTTCCACCAACAAATATAGGTTGAGTAAATCAGATATACGCCAAGCACAGTAAATAGAATAAAATCAACCATTTCTCTTATCTCAGTCAATGTTTTGAAGAGTGCCTCAAGATTGGATCAATCTGGCAGATTGGACCAATCTACACCTAATTTACATAAACTTCTAACTTTACCCATGCCAGGGGGAATGTTACAATGTGACCCATACTAAAATTACACTAACATCATATCCGCATAACAAATAATTGGCAGGTTGGAGATAGCTTCCATTATAAAGCATAAACTGAGTATAACGCTTATCCCTTAATTGTCATTTCGACCAAAGGGAGAAATCCTTCTAGACTTGATAAACTTATAAACTGCGCCCACTTCAAAGATTTCTCGCCAAAAAGCGGCTCGATATGACAAGTGAAGGTTCTTGGTAAAGATTAAATGATCGGTGTTTAAACAACAATCAATCTCTAATCTCCACTCTCCAATCGCCCAAAAAGGAACCGCACCAGAATAGGTTCCACACAATTGCAGAAGTTTATGAGCAATATTTACAACCCTACCCTTTTTGTGAACCAGGAACGCAAATTCCTCGGCTTTCAAAAGCTGCTGCGGCCCGAAACGCGGCAAGCGGTGATGCTGATTCAGGCAACCAAAGACATGGGCAAAACGTGGCTGGCCGGGCGAATGCAGCACCACTGCCAGGAATCGGCCGTCAATTTGCCCGCTGTCTACATCGATTTTCGCAATCCGCGGCAGGAGCACCACGACTTTTTAGGGTTGGTACGTCTCATCCGCCAGCAGCTTAACCAGCCCGCCTACTTCAACCAGCTTAACGAGATCATCAACAGCTACAGCGACGCGCCAATCGCGGCCGTTTCCGGCCTCGGCCTGCTGCGCCAAAACATCGTCAACAGCTTTAGCCTGGAAGAAATTCGCGGGCTGTGCATGGACATCACCATTAATTACGAAGAATTGAGCGGGGACACGTTATCGGCCCGAGCCGGATCGCTGGTGGCATACTGCCAGCGCCGCCAACTGCTTACCGTGCTCATCAGCCGCTGCGCCGAACTGCGGGTCCATATCGATTGGTGGGATGGTTTGGATGCGTATCGGCCGGGAACGGCCGTAACCGAACAACCCACCGACGCCGCCATCACCGAAGACAACATGGGCATTCTGCGCACCGACAGCGCCGCTGACCAAAGCCGCGTCGAGCGCCAGATCAACGACGCCTTTTTTGCCGCTCTCACCAACCTGGTGGCCGACCGCGCCCCGGTGGTGCTGCTCTTCGACTCCTACGAAGCGATCAAGCCCGATGCCGACCGCTGGCTGCGCCAGGAACTGCTCACCCGGCTGCGCGACAGCCAGCTAGAAGAACTGGTTATCATCATCACCGGGCGGCAAACGCCCGATTTAAGCGAATTGAATATGAGCAATTTACTGGTGCAAACCCGCCTGGAACCGTTTGACGAACCCACCGTGCGCGAATATTTTGAAGAGCGCCGCAAAGTAACCCTTGGGCTCGATTGGCGCACCATTCTCGTCACCAGCGGCGGCGTACCCGGTGCCCTGGCCATGATGGCCGATCACGCCATGGCCACCACCAGCGCCGACGACGACTTTTTCAGCGATCTATAAAAACCAACGCAGAGACGCAGAGGCGCAGAGGGAAAAATAAAACTCCGCGTTCTCCGCGCCCTCCGCGGTAAAATCTTATGAGCAGCGACGTTTCCGCCACAACTACCGTATACTTGAACCGCATCCTGGATGAAGTGCATCCGATGATGGCCGATGCGCTGCTGCTGGCTGCTGTGCCGGTCTGGTTTACGGCCGATTTGTTTGCCGCCATGCGCCAGATTGACGACGGCCGTAACGAAGGCCTCATCGAACGGCTGCTGCGCTACTCCTTCGTGCGCACCCTCTCCACCACAGAAAACGAACCGGCCACTTACGCCATCCGCCCCGACGAGCGCGTCTTTTTGCAGCGCCGCTGGATTGCCCGCGACCGCGACGCCTACCTCACCGCCCACCGGCGCGCCCTGGATTATTGGGAAAATACGCCTGATCCCAACCCGCAGCAGCAGCGCCGCCTCATTCTGTACCACCTGCTTTTTGTCGATCAGACCGCCGGCATCAACTATCTCATCGACAGCTTCCGCCTTTACCACAAAGAGCGGCAAATCACCGAAATTGAACGGCTGCTGGACACCGTCAACGACGCCCGTTTTTACCTGGCGGTGCTCGCGCAGGATTTGGAACTGCTGGATGATTTGCTGCGCCATATGTGGGCCAGGGTCAATCAACTGCGCGGCCTGTGGTCCAGCAGCCTGGCTACGCTGGAAACATTGCGCAACAAACCCAGCCTGTCGCCGCTGCTGCGACCCTACGTCATTCGCGCCCACGGCGAATCATTGGCGCAAATGGGGCAGTTTGTGGAGGCAATTGAGGCGTATGAAGAGACGTTGACCCTATTTGAGGCGGAAGAGCAGCGGTTGATGATCGGGGAGGCAACGGCCGTTTCCCAACCAGAAGTCATCAGCGGCGTCACTGACCAAAAACGCATTCAGATTGAACGAGCCTATACGAAGCTGGCCTTGGGCGATGCCTACGTCGGCCTGGCCGAAGCCACCCGCGAACACAATCCACCTGCCCTGCCGGACCCACCAAATTGGCTGCACCAACTGCGCGACTTTGCCGTCTTTTTGCTTTCGCTGCCGCTGCTGGTTTACATGAGCGTTTACCTGGGGCGGCGCGTCTGGCATCCGCGTTTTTGGCCGATACTGCTTGATCTGGATTGGATCGTCGCCCGGCTGTTTGTCAGCGGCGCGCACCAGTACAAACAGGCCGACTGGCTGCTGGAACAGTTTGGCGAGCCGACCGAAGCCGTCGCCGCCGATGAAAAGCTGGCCTACCTCTACCTGAGCCTGAACGATAACCAGCAGGCCGAAACGCTCTTCCGGCGGCTGCTGGCTGAAGAAGATGCGCCGCTGGGCGGCTACCGCCGGCTCTCCGTTAATCTGGGTCTGGCTGAGGCGCTGCTGGGCCAGGGCGAACCGGAAGCCGCCCGCCACTACGCCGATGAGGCGCTGCCGGAAATCCGCCAATATGAAGATGACGCCCTGGAGGCCCGCGCGCGCGTGCTGCTGGCCGAAGCCCACCTGGGCCTGGCCGCCACCAATAGCAACGAGGTCCAGGCGGCCATCCTCCAGTTTGAACGAGCCCTTAGCCTATACCAGCAGCAAAACGATGAGATTTGGGTTACTGAGATTGCCGACCGGCTGCACGCCATTACCCACGATGAGCAGATGGATGAAAATCAGCAGGAAGCAGCCCGCCGGGTGGCGGCGGCCGTTTCTGACTACACCTATCCCATCCGCTACCGCCACCCGGCCACCGTGCTGTTCCGCCACGCCGTTTTCATCTTCCTCTCCATTGTGATTTTTTTACTCCCCCTTTACACTATCCAACTGGATACTGGCAGCCTGGTTTCACCGGCCATCACCTTCAAAGGGCGCGAATTTGTGCTGTGGCCGTCGCTCATCTTCCAGGAGCTCGAAGACACCCCGGCCAATCCAGAAGCCGAGGTTGAAATTGAGACGGAAGCGCCTGCCGTGAGCAATACGGCCGCACCCTTCCGCTTTCGCCCCGCCATTGCCGATGCCGGGCTGACCGTCAACGCCATCCCTTCGGCCGATACCGGCGTGGCGCTGCAAGTTGGAATAGGCATGTTGGTGGTGTATGTGCTGCTTTCAACCGTTGTGGGCATTGCTGCCCTGGTCTTTACGCCGCTGCGCACGTTGCAGCAAGCCGGGCGGGGACGCGTGCGTCTGAACGGCCAAAGGCTGCGGGTCAACGATGAGCACATCGCCTGGCAAAACGTTACCAAAATGGTGATTGCCGACCTGAAGCTCATTCGTGAACCGCTGGCGGATGATTCCAATTTTGCTCTGAACAGCGACCGGAAGCAGCTCATCGTGCCGGGCAATACCACCCGTTACGAAACGGTGCGTCAGCGCATTGCCGGCTATCTGCCCACTGCACTGCCCCAGGCAGATTGGAGCTATCGTCTGGTTTACGGCCGCATGGGGGCCTGGTACATCGGCACGGTCGCCGTGCTGCTCGTACTGGCGCTGCTGGGCAGCCGGTTCCCCATGCTGCTTAACACCGATTTCCCCGGTACGAGGTACAGCCTGGCAGATTTGTACCCGTACCTTTATTTGGGGCTGTTTGTGCCGCCGCTGTGGGCCTTTGTGTTACGGCCGTTGCAAATTCGCCACCACATGTTCCCCGGCAGCCGCTTGGCCGTGTGGATTGGGCTGGCGGGTCTAATTTTGCTGCTGCTGCGGCTCGGCTCCCTCTTCTTCCCCTGGTTTACCATGCCCGATATTTATCCCTCGCTGGGCATTTTGCTGATGATTGGTGGAGCCACTCGCGCCCTCTGGCAGACGCGCATCTGGCCCGAGAAACCACGGCCGTATCCCGCCTGGCTGCGGTTAACGGCGCTGTTCGTTGCCTTGTTTACTCTGTTTGTCATGGGCAGCCATCTGCTGCGGGAGGTGTACAGTTACCACTTTCTCATTGTGGGCAACAGTCTGCGTGACCGCTCCCTGCTGGCACAGGAACAAGAGGCGGCTAATGACCTGGCCGAAGATGCGCTGGATGCCTACGATGAGGCGATTGCAACGGCCCAACGCAAAATTTTAGGCGTGGTGGACACGCGCGCGGCCGTTCGGCTATTGGCCCCCGTCTTGCGCCGTACGCAATCCGTTTGGTTCCAGGCGTTGTCTAACCGGGCTGCCATCTACATGCAGCTCGGCGATTTTGACGCCGCGCTAAACGACTATGATCAACTACTTTCCTTTACCAACACTACTGAGCTCCTGGCCAGCAGCAACATAGCCCGGCTGGGTGCTTTCACCCAGGCCGATGAAGATACGCCGGATTACCAAACCATCCTCAAGGAGCAAGGGCGGCTCATCTACGCCCAGCCCTACAACGCTTACTATCACCTGTGGCGCGGCGTCACTTACCACATTTGGGGGAATGCAGAGGCCGCCGAAACAAATTACCGGGCTGCTTTGGAGATTAGCGGCGAGGGGGCATTGAATCGGCAAAGCCAGGTGCAGGCGTGGACCGGCCTGGGCTGGTTGGCCTTCGGACAAAATCAGTTTAAGGAAGCGGTAGACCATTTTGATACGGCCGTTTCCCTCAACGACCGCTCCGATGAAGCGTACCTGGGGCTGGGCTTCAGCTACTATGCCCTGGAGGAGTATGACAAAGCATTGGAAGCGTGGGAGAAAACGGCCGAACTTGCTCCCCAAGAACCCACCTCTTACATCTTGCTGGGCACCGGGCATTGGCGGCTGGGGGTGCTGGATGAGCAAGGTGGCCAGGAGGATCGCTGCACCAATCCTGACTTAAGCGAAGAACAAGAACTGGCCTCGGCAGCCGAGCTGGAACTGGCCATCGAAAACTTCCGCACTGCCCTCTCCCTGCCCGGCCGCGCGCCGGCCGACGTGGCCGAGACATACCAATCGCTGGCGCGCGTGCAATATTTGCTGCGGAACTGCCCCGGCTACGATCGGGTTGCGGTGCTCGAAGAGACGATCGACAGCTACAGCAACGCCATCGCACACAACCCTGATGTCGCCCGTTACTGGCACGTTCGTGGACGCATGGAATATACCGTCTGGTATTATTTGCCGGGGGACACCGGCCCCTCCGCCCGTGTCTGGCTGTTTGATGCCCTGGACGACACCGACATGGCCCTGGCGATTAACTCTGTCGATTTTGCCGATTACCAGCCTAATCGCTGGCGAGAAATCATCTATCCCCACGCTGTAGACGGCACGCTGACCAAAGGTGATAATCGCTTTGCCAATGGCGAATATGACGTGGCGCTGGACTACTACGAGCTGGTGGTTACCCACACTCCGGAAGCGGTGGGCGCTTTTTTCAAAGCCGGATTGGCCAACGTGGCCCTGAGGAATTTTGATCAGGCAGAAGCGTGGTACGCAGAAGGACTCCAGCGGGCTGAAGCGGCTAATGATAATGTGGCCGTATTGCTGGCCCAGGCCGCTCTGATCCAGTTTGCCAATCGAGCAGACGTAGACATTTTGCCTCTGCTGGCCTTGCTGCGCAGCACAGATCTGGATCTGACAATTAATCCGGCAGACATCGAAGATGCGGAAACAGCGTTTGCCCTGGCCCAGGTGGCGCTACTGGACAGGCAGTGGCAGCGGGCGACACTGTTGAGCAATCTGGGTCTAGAACTGGCAGTAATGGCGGAAGATATTGTGGTGGTGCGCGCCGCGGGGGCCAATCTGGCAGCATACCAGTTGAGTTATCCTGATGTGGCCTTACAGGACATTTATTGGCCGTTGTTTGGTGGGGTAGGAACGGCCGTTTCCGACCTGGAACACCCCGACCTGTATTGGCGCTACCGGGCCGAATACGGTTTCCGCTTTGTACACAATATGTTCGCCGCCCAGCCCGGCTGGGAAAACAACGCTGCTCGTGTCTACACTCAAATCATCGCCGACGTAGAACGCGCCTTTGAGCTGAACCCTGACGAACACCAGACCTGGCGCGACTTTTTTGTGGATGCCAATTTGGGCTGGCACTATCTGCGGCGGGGCGACACACGTTACCAGGAAGCCAGCTACCAGGACGCGCTGGCCGACTATTTGCAGGCCACCCAACTCATCCAGCCTAACAGCGAAGATGCCCTCAATGATCGAACGGAAGCGGTCTTCAAAGTTGGCCTGACGGCATTGCGCCTAGGGGAATTTCAACTGGCAGAAGAAGCGTACGCCGCTGGCCTCACGCTGTTGGCCCGCTACGACGGCAACGACGCCCAACTCGGCCGCGCCCGCACCGACCTGGAAAATCTATTGATGGAAGAGCCAGAATTGGCTCCGTTTGGCGGTGCCATTTTGGAAGATTTGGATGAAGCGGAGTGAGTAATGGTAAACGGTTAATTGTTAATGGTAAATTGTAAAATTATTCACCATTAACCATTGTGCCCATTGGCTACAGGGATGATGAAGTGAAAGGTGGTACCTTCGCGGTATTTGCTTTCGAACCAGATACGGCCGTCGTGCAGTTCCACTAAATTCTTGGTGATGTTGAGCCCCAACCCTGTGCCTGGTGACTGGAGCGCTTCGTCGTCGCTGCCGCGGAAGAACTTGCTGAAGATCGCTTTTTGCTCTTCCTCTTTGATGCCCAGGCCAGTGTCGGCCACGGAGATGTGGATCATGGGTTGGACTTCGGCATCTTCATTGACACTGTTCATCTCTTCAGCACGGATGGTGATACGGCCGTTTTCCGGCGTATATTTGTAAGCATTGCTCACCAAATTGGTCAGGATTTGGGCCAGGCGGGTGCGGTCGGCCCAGACGTCTGGCAAATCATCCGGCACCGTCAGCACCAGGGTTTGCTGCTTCGCTTCAGTCTGGCCCCTCGTGGAGGACGCGACTTCAGCAAGGCCGTCGGCCAGTTGAATTGGCTGCGTTTCCAGGTGAAGCTGGCCTGATTCCAGCCGGGACACATCGGTCAAATCCGTTACCAGCCGGCTCATGCGGTTGATGTTGTTGCGAATCGTGTCCAGGAAGGTGGTTTGCGCCTCATTGATCGGGCCAAAGTTGCCGGAAAGCAGCAAATCGGCATACCCTTTGATGGAGGTCATGGGGATTTTGAGCTCGTGAGAAACAAAGGAGACAAATTCGCTTTTGGCCTGGTTGGCTGTTTTCATTGCTTCTACCAGCTGTGCATTAGCCAAGGCGATGGCCGCATGGTTGCCCAATCGCTGCAAAAAGGCCAGATGATCGGGTCCCCACTGATTGGGCTGGGTGCTTTCCAGCATGAGCAAGGCGAGCACGGCCGTATCCCGATAAATTGGCAGCACAATCTGGCTTTGGGTGCGGGCCAGCAAACCGGCCCGCGCCGTCTGCGCTTCGTAAGCGAGCTCGGCAGCGTTAAGCGCTTGCTGCGCCGCCGGCAGTTGATCCAGCAGCACAAACGGGGAATCCTCATAAATTTCGTAGGTGTAGCCTTGTGACGTGACCACCTGCAGCCGGTCCTCGGCCAGCGTGCCCATGAGCCCAGCCTCGCCGCCCACCTGCCGCAGCGCCCAACTGAGGGTGATTTCCATCACCCGCTTCATATCCAGCGTCGCGTTTAGCTCAGCGTCAATTTTTTGCAGGGTGGCAATCTCTTGCAGTCGAGTTTGCTCTTTGTCATAGAGCCGCTTGCGCGCCAGGCTGGCGTTGATGCGCGCATTGAGCAAAGGCAAGTTAAACGGTTTGGGCAAATAATCCTCAGCGCCCAGCTCAATGCTTTTAACAATGCTGTCAATATCGTCGGTTGAGGAAATAACAATGACCGGAATGTTTTGTGTTTGGGGTTCGGCTTTTAGCATGGGCAGCAAATCAAAGCCGTTAAGCTCAGGCATCATGATGTCTAACAAAATGATGTCGATGCAGTGGGTGGCCAGTTTTTCCAGGGCGTCACGGCCGTTTTCAGCCTCAATAACCTCATGTCCCACGCGCGCCAGGCGATGGACCAGCAGATCACGATTGATCTTGTTATCATCAACTACCAATATTTGGGCGGTGTTTTCTTTCATCCGTTCTTCGTCTAACAAACCCCATGGGTTTTTCACACTTGATAAGGTTATACTGAGCAAACCCTTGGGGTTTCTATTCTACAATGTTCACCGAGCGGTTTAGCAGCATTTCGATTTTGGTGAAAAGCTGAGCAAACTGAATCGGTTTGGTCATAAAGGCATCGCAGCCCGCATCGAAGCAGCGGCGCAAATCTTTGGCGGTGGATTGGGCTGTGAGGGCAATGATGGGAATATGGCAGGTTTCTAGTGCCGCTTTCAGGTGACGGGTCGCTTCCCAGCCGGTGATGCCGGGCAGACGCATATCCATTAAGATAAGGTCGGGCAATTTTTCGACGGCAAGCTGCACGCCTTCCTGCCCATCCTCACTGCTAATGACCGTGTACCCTTCATCACCCAGGTTCAGTTCTAACAGGCCGCGAATGATCGGGTCATCCTCTATGACTAAAATAGTTTTTTGTGCAGTGGTTGCCATGTTCATTCCTCTACGGTTTGACGGTACCTGTCTAAAGCGGCATTTTCTACTGGATCAGGCCTCGTCGTTGCCCTCAACATATCCTCTTTTACTGAATTAACATCTGACAAACCGAGAGAGACTGGTACGACTTATTTCTTAGTGTAACGATCAATATTTCATTTTGTCTTATGACCCTATGGCGCAGTATAGCACAGG
>CALBTC010000461.1 GCA_937967805.1 uncultured Anaerolineaceae bacterium | reverse complement strand
TACAATGATGGTTTTGTCCTGCCGATGGCCATCGACCGGGAAATCTGGCTGGCACTGCGACCGCGCCATGATGAGCAAGTATCGGTCCATTCGCTGGATTTTGGATAAACGGCCGTTTTCCACCTCACCTCGCTTATCCAAAAACCTCCCGCAGGTTCCGTCAATGAGCCAGCTCAAGATACGACCCTGCGGGAGGTTGGCCACTGGGCCGAATACCTCAAAGGCGTCGCCTGGGCCTTGCAGCAACATGGGTACTCGCTCTGCGGGTTTGAAGGCGTGATGGCCGGCAACGTGCCCAAAGGGGCCGGGCTCTCCTCTTCGGCGGCACTGGAGTTGGCCACGGCGCGCGCCTTCCAGCAGGTTTCCGGCTTTGCCTGGGACGCGCCGCAGATGGCCAGGCTGTGCCAGCTGGCCGAGAACCAATGGGTCGGCGTCAACTGCGGCATCATGGACCAGATGATCTCTGCCGCCGGGCAGGCGGGCCACGCCCTGCTCATCGACTGCCGCAGCCTGGACACCCAGTTGGTACCGCTGCCGCCGGCACTGGATGGTTCGGAAACGGCCGTTGTCATTTTAGACACCACCACCCGGCGCGGTCTGGTTGATTCCGCCTACAACGAGCGCCGTCAACAGTGTGAAGCCGCCGCCACCTACTTTGGCGTCCCGGCGCTGCGGGATGTGTCCATCAGCGAGTTTCTGGAAGAGGCAGATAACCTGGAACCACTCACCCGCCAACGGGCCAAACACGTCATCACCGAGAATCTGCGCACGCTTAATGCGGCCAAAGCGATGCAAAACGCCGACGCTATGCTGCTGGGCCGGCTTATGAACGAGAGCCACGCCAGCCTGCGCGACGATTTTGAGGTGACCAACAATGCCCTGAACAGTATCGTGGACATTGCCCAGGCGCAGCCCGCCTGCTTTGGCGCACGCATGACCGGCGGCGGCTTTGGCGGCTGTGCCGTGGCGCTGGTGCATGGCGAGCAGGTGGAGGGGTTTGTTACGGCCGTTTCCCAACAATACCAGGAGCAAACCGACCTCATCCCCAAAATCTACGTCTGCCAGCCCAGCGACGGTGCCTCAGTGATAACTACCCACTGACGTTACCGGCACCTGACACTAATTGACAATAAAGAAAAATGGAACACGGATTAACACAGATTTTCGCAGATTTGTTTCTTTTATCAGTGTGCATCTGTGTAAATCTGTGTCCTTTTATTTTGCGCAAGATAACTAAACCTCACTTTGTCACTGCACCAGGCTCATTGTAAAATTTCCGACTATGATGAAGTTCAGCAAATTATGGCAGATCTTGTGGCTGCCGGCCCTGCTTCTCATTGGCTGTGCGCAAGATGAAGCGCCTACACCTACGCCACAGCCAACCCCAACACCCGTTGTCATTGTTGCCACCCCCACGCCGCTGCCAGATGATTTTATGGCCCTGATTGATACCGAAGAAGAGCTGGTGACCAATCTGTACCAGCGGGTTGGCCCCTCCGTGGTACACATTACCACCCGCGTCATTACCCAAAGCTTCTTTTTTGGCCCCACGGCCAGCGAGGGCACCGGCTCCGGCTTCGTCTGGGATGAAGATGGGCATATCGTGACCAATTTCCACGTCATTAAAAATGCGGACAGCATTGAAGTGAAGTTGTCAGATGACGAAGTTGTACCCGCTCAGGTAGTGGGCATCGATCCGCCCAACGATCTGGCCGTACTCCGGGTTGATTTGCCGGCGGAGGAATTACAGCCGCTGGAGCTGGGCGACTCTGAAAATTTGCGTGTGGGGCAGCGAGCCATTGCCATTGGCAATCCGTTTGGCCTGGATCGAACGTTGACCACCGGGGTGGTGAGTGCGTTGGGACGGCCGTTGCAAACCGATCAGGAAAATTACATCTTCAATGTCATCCAAACCGACGCGGCCATCAATCCCGGCAACTCCGGCGGGCCGCTGCTGGATTCGCGAGGGCGGGTGATTGGGGTAAATACGGCCGTACGGCAAGACGCGCAGGGAATCGGCTTTGCCGTGCCCATCGATACCGTAAAGCGCGTGGTCCCGATCTTAATTGAACAAGGCACCTATCCGCATCCGTGGCTGGGGCTGCTGGGCTACGATCTCAGCCCGGTGCTGGCAGAAGCGTTAGATTTGCCGGTGGATCAGGGCGTACTGGTGGCCCAACTCTACCGGGAAGGACCGGCCATTGCCGCCGGCGTGCAGGGTGCACAGCAGCAGGTAATCATTGGCAACCGCCGCATTTTGGCCGGGGGTGACATTATCACCGCGATTAACGGTACGGCCGTTTCCAACTGGAATGATCTCACCGAATACCTGGAACTAAACACCCAGGTTGGCGACACCGTGACCCTAACGCTGCTCCGCAGCGGCCAGGAACTGCAGCTGGACCTCACCCTGACCGAGCAACCATCGTGATTATTTATTTTACCTTTCTGCATTTATGGCAATTCGCGGCGAAGCAAACACTGTCCTTCAAATTGACAGCGGCTCTGCAAGGTTAACCGTGTAAAACCAGTGATCGGTGATCAGTAATCGGTAGGTCAGTGATCAGTAAAGACCTGCCGAACACCGATTACCGTTTACCGATTACCGTTTACTGAACAGTGACACAAGGAGATTCAGATGAAAATTCTCGTTACCGGCGGGGCTGGCTACATCGGCAGCATCACCGTTGAGCGGCTGATTAAAGCCGGCGCGGAAGTGGTTGTTTTTGACAATTTGTACCAGGGACACCAGGATGCGGTCCATCCTGATGCGGTTTTTGTGCAGGGTGATCTGGCTGATAAAACGGCCGTCGAGTCCGCCATCGCCAAACACAAACCGGAAGGCATCATGCACTTTGCCTCCTACACGCTGGTGGGCGAATCAGTGGAGAAACCGTTTCTCTATCTGCGCGACAACATTGTGAACGGGCTTAATTTGATTGAAACGGCCGTTGCCCACGGCGTCAAAGGGTTCATTCTCTCCTCCACCGCCAATCTGTTCGACGACCCTGAACGCATGCCCATCGACGAAGAAGAACGCATTGTGCCCGGCAGTCCCTACGGCGAATCGAAGTTCATTTTGGAGCGCTATCTGCACTGGATGGACCGGCTGTACGACATGCGCTACTGCTGCCTGCGCTACTTCAACGCCTGCGGCGCCAGCGAAACCCGCGGCGAAGACCATGATCCGGAAACCCACCTCATTCCCCTGGTGCTGCAAGTGGCGCTGGGCCAGCGCGAAA
>CALBTC010000460.1 GCA_937967805.1 uncultured Anaerolineaceae bacterium | reverse complement strand
ACAAAATGATTTCAGCGGGTGGGACAACCACGCGACTGAAAAGTGTGGAAGGCATCTATCTATTACCCATAACTCCCAAGAGGGAGCGAGATGAGATAAACTCAAAGTTCATCAAATCGAATTATGGGAGAAGTGAAAATAATGTCTGACTATACCGTAACCTCGGCTAAACAATGGGCGGCTGAAGAATTCGCCACTCTTGAATTAAAAGATGCCCGACTCAATCGGCGTGGTCAAGACTTGGCGGCTGCCCTAAGCCAACAGCCGCAAGGGCCAATCAACCAGGCATGTGCGGATTGGGCCGATACCAAAGCAGCTTACCGCTTTTTCGATAATGAGAAGGTGACCCCGGCAGGCATCCTGGCCCCGCATCAACAACGGACAGTAGCACGAATGAGCCAGCAGAAGCTGGTATTAGCGGTGCAGGATACCACCTTTTTCAACTACACTCATCACCCGCAGACAAGGGAGTTGGGTCGGATCGGCAACAAAAGGCAAAAGCAACAAGGCTTTGGCATGCATTCAGCGCTGGCAGTCACCCCAGCCGGAACCCCATTGGGGTTGCTGACCCAAGCATTTTTTAGCCGGCCACTCGATGAGCCATCCCATCAGCCGAATGAAATGCGTAAGGTGCCTATTGAGGAAAAAGAAAGCTACAAGTGGCTAGAAGCCTTGAGCCAAACAGTAGAGCGCACACCCGCTGGGGTAGAGGTCGTTACCGTCTGTGACCGCGAGGGGGACATCTACGAAATGTTTACTCTGGCCCAAGAAAAGGAGGCCAAACTCCTGGTTCGGGCTTCATTTGACCGCTTATTAGTTGATGAGGCAGTGGACCACCTGTGGCAGAAAGTTGTACAACAAGACATTGCTGGTCAACTTACCGTCGCCATTGCCCAGAATCAGCAGCAAACCGCACGCCAGGCGACGGTATCGCTCCGGTTCACATCGGTTAGTCTCAAGCCGCCCTGGCGACCCAACAAGAAAAAGCTACCGGTTGTCACTCTCAATGCCATCTTGGTGCGGGAGGAGAATCCAGCTGAGGCTGTGGACGAACCCATCGAATGGTTGTTGCTCACCAACGTTTCGGTGGCCGACTTGGACGACGCGGTTCAAGTTGTTGAGTGGTATTGTCGGCGCTGGCAAATCGAGATTTATCACAAGGTCATCAAGTCTGGCTGCACCGTTGAGGATTGTCGTCTGGAGACGGTTGACCGCTTGCAGAACTATATTGCCCTTATGAGTGTTATTGCTTGGCGGCTTCATTGGCTGACTTACGTCAATCGCACCAACGCTGACTTACCTTGCACCACCGTTCTTACGGTCACAGAGTGGCAGGCCCTTTACATGCGTATTCACAAAACAGCCGAATTGCCAGAGACGCCGCCGACGGTACATCAAGCCGTGCGCTGGATTGCCCAACTGGGCGGATTCTTGGGTCGCAAAGGAGATGGCGAACCCGGCGTAACGGTTATTTGGCGTGGTTGGCAACGATTACGGGATATTGCTGCTACTTGGTATCTTGTTAAAGAGCAATCCCAACTTGTGGGTAATAGATAGGTGGAAGGCATACTTCGGCTATGCTCAGGACAAGCCTGCCGGTAGTGGCGATGGAGCTGTACAACGGCCGTCGCGAGGGTGACCCCACCTGGCAAAAATGTGACATGGCCAGGGCAGAGGCAGAGGCGCTCAAGGAACGGGTTGTTGCCTATCTCCAGGCGGCAGCCGCGGAGAAAGGCTTTGCGCTGCGTACCGCTGGCGTCATTGATTTGGGTGAGATACGGCAGTTACGCGCCATCTGGAAGTCAGACCCGGCGTTACAAACAGGAGGCGTAACAGATGCTTGTGCTCAGTAAATCGCAAGCTGTTGTGCAAACCCTGGAGACAGTTCACGCTCCACCCTGGGAAAGCCTTACTCACCTCAAAATCTATACCCCGGATTATCAGCCCCTCAGCTGGGAACAGGTGTGGCAAGCGTTTGTGGCTGTCTACCCGGAAAGGTGGGCGATTGAGTTTTTTCCGCCAGCTGAAGAGCTGGTCAATGACGTCCGCGTTTACCATTTGTGGCTGCTGCCGGAAGGGAACGCACCCCCTGACTCCCTGAATCTGGCGCATAAATGCCGCTGGTAATTCGTCACATTCATTCCCGAGAAAATCTCGTGACAAAAGGAGGTCCTGCCTGTGCGCCAGCTGAGCCTGCTCCCGCAAAACCTGTGGCTGCAAAACGGTCGTCTCGCCTGTCCACTTCCCCCGATGCCCCTATCATAGTCTCCAACGGCGTAGGCGTGGATTCCGTAGAACTTCTGGTTGAGCTGCACCGGCTAAGCGTAGTCCCTGACGCCATCGTCACCGCCCTGGTTGGCCAGGGAGTATATAGCAACGAACATCCCCGGTTTTATACTTACCTGCTTATATTAGAGGCGTGGCTGGCCGAGGTTGGCTTTCCCCCGATTCAATACTTCTGGTACGAGATGAAGCGAACGGCCAATTATTTCCCTTACTGGAGCCTGGCCAGGAACTACCTGGCCAACCGGACTTTGCCGTCGATCAGCTTTCGTCGCCCTCACAGCTGCAGCCTCAAATTTAAAGGAGCCGAGATTGACCGGTGGGTGACTGGGCAGTATGGGGAACGGCCACTTCGACAGGCTCAGTGCAGGCTGTGTTACCGGCTGGTTGGGTATGACCTGTCGGGAGGGGCGCAGGCAGCCCGCTTTTCTGTCAAACCAAAACGAAAGGGGCCGCGCGTCGGCGACTGCTTCTCTATCCCTTGCAGCAGCTGGGCTTAAACCGCGGCGGTTGCGAAGCGGTCATTGCCGCCGGCTTCCCCTCCCCTGGACTCTCCTCCTGTGTCTTTTGTGCCGCCATGCAGCCGGAAGAGATTGACGCCCTGGACGTGGAATCCCTCTGGCTCATTGTCATCCTGGAAGCCCATGCTCAGATTAGCCTCAAGAAAATTCGTGGCCTTTGGGGACATGGGGAACAGATGACAGAATATATCCGGCGGCGAGGTCTGCTGCCAGAAGCGCTGATAGATGAGGTGTGGGCCAAATGGGTAGCTGAGGAACGCCCGGCAGAGTTACAGGAGAATCCGACGGCCGTTGCTGACGAGGTTCTCTTTGCCGAGACCCGCCGCTTGTCCGCGCTGTGCCGCTAACGCTTTTTATCCTCTGACTTTTATTCCCCTTCACATCCCAGGAGAAAATCTTATGCACGAATTCAGTACGGAGCTGACGATTATTGCCGATCCCGCCCACGGTTGGCTCCGGGTGCCGCTTGTGGATATTGCCGCCTTAGGTTTGGAGACCACTATCTCCAGCTACTCTTACATTGACGGCCATTACGCCTATCTGGAAGAAGATGCCGACTGTGCAGCTTATCTCGAAGCGTTGCGTGAACGCACGCAGGCGGAGCCAACGATTCAGGAAGAGTACCGTGAGCATTTCTCCCGCAATCGGCCCACGTTTGGGGAGACGCAGTTCACGGCCGAATTTTGGGACAGGCTGCGGAGGTAGAAGATGACACATATTCAAGTTTTCCACAACCCACAATTTCTAGATTACAGTGGCGACCACGGCCAGATTGTGTGTCCGCTCCAGCCAACCGCCAGCGTCAAGCTGCCGGAAGCCATCTCCCTAAACGAAGGGCTGGACGTCGCCTATGCCCGAACCCAGCATGGCTATCGCTACGCCAGCTGGTTTCACGACCCTGAGGTGATTCCCCACCTGCGCAGCACCTCGGTGGGTGATCTGCTGGCGACGGAAGATGGCACGTTCTATGTCGTGGAGGGTATGGGATTTAAGCCGTATGCGCCGGTAGAGACAGGCCCAATGCAGCAGTTGGTGGCAGCGGCGCGGCAGTTGGAAACGGCCGTTGCCCAAAGGGATCTGGGTCAGCACCAGCAAGCTGCTCAGGCAAGCCTGGTCGCCATCCAGCATGCCCTGGCAGCTGAAGGATACCCGGCCAGGGAGATGCCGGTTGCCTGGGAAAAAGCACAGGTGGGCGATCTGGTCGGCAGCCCTGCACTTGGCGACTTTCGCATTATCGCCCGCAAGCTGCGGCCGAAGTGGCGCGCCAGACAGCTACTGGCGGATCTGACGAACGGCACAATCTGGCTTGATGGCCCCAGGACGTGGGCTGTTCTCGTACCGACCAGCGCGCCAGATATACTCAAACGGTGGCCCTGAGGCAAAAAAAGTAAGAGCCGAACCCCGTTAAAGGTTCGGCTCTATTGAACACGTTCCCCTCTGCATGAAGGTCGGTTCAAGACCCTGCAAATTTGGTATCCCGCCAGTATGGGTATTGGCGGCTAGCTGACAGTATACGACAAAAACGCTGCCGAGTGAAGCTGTGGTAGGATTCTCTCTCTATTTGTTTAGATCGCGCTGCCCTTGCCGAGCCTGCGAGATAAAAATGGCAAACTGAAGCTATTCAACATCACTGATGGTCATATGCCTGCTTCTCTGGTATTGATTCACGGAGCGCAGAATGAAAAGCTCAACATATCAGTGGCTTTTTATTTGGAATTAGCGTCGGACGACTCAAGGATCCCCAAATACAGACCAAATTTTCCATTTTCAGGAAGAAGCTCATCTTTTTCAGGATATTGCTTTCACCTGAGATGCTGAATTGACAATAGAAACTGTACAACAGCGATAGTTGCGGCAGAGTTTTGACAAAGCGTAGATCAGGCAGTGGCAAGCACATATCCCCCAACCTGTAAATCTGGATTGACTGCCAACGGCTGACACCTGGTGACGAGACAGGCGAGATAAATTATTCTGAGAACGACCACGAAAGATGTATACTATGAAGAAGATGAGTTTATTGTCACAACAGGAAATTGCCAAAGCATTGACCCGTTTGGGCGAGTTAGCGCAAGAGCGAGGGCATCAGATTGAGCTGTTGGCTGTTGGTGGTGTCGTAATGGTTCTGGCGTATAATGCGCGTGCGTGCGTCAACGCATGACGTAGATGTCTTCATCCTCCTACCTAAAGAGGCACAAATCGCTCGCAAACTGGCGCAGCGGGTTGCCCAAGAAATGGAATGGCCGGAAGATTGGCTTAATGATGGCGCAAAGGGGTTCCTGGTAGGCATCAGCCAGGGGCCAGTAATTTTCTCAGCTCCAGGCATTGTCGTGAGGCGACCTGAGGTAGCGCAACTATTAGCCATGAAGCTCTCAGCCTGGCGCGACGATGTCGATATTGAGGATGCTCGCCGCCTTTTGCAGGAGCTGCAAGGGTCTCAGGGCGAAATATGGCAATCAGTAGAGCCCTTTCTGGTTCCAGTACAGAAATTAAAAGCCCAATATGCCTTTTTGGATTTGTGGGAGACGACTTATGGTACAGATTGAGCAGTTAGCTAGAGCCGCTTTAGAGCATGAAAGTCTGCAGTTGCGCAGCCTGGTGCAGGACTTTTTACGCAGTCAACCGAACCTGGTTGATGTGCGGCCACCCCAGACCGAAGACGAGGTAGTGTTGGCAATGTCAGCTGCTTTGTTAGAGTTGTTGGCCTTGCGTACGAATCAGGCTTCGCCTCCTTGGACTGCCAGTGTCGGACCAGCAAAAGAACCCTTTTACCTGTTGAAATCTGCGGCACAGATGAAGCGCCTGCGGCAACTTTGTCGGCAGGAATCGCCTGAACCCCTGCGTAAACGTC
>CALBTC010000459.1 GCA_937967805.1 uncultured Anaerolineaceae bacterium | reverse complement strand
TAGGGTTCTATTAATAGAACCCCCCTATTTTTGCGCAAAAATAAGGTGAAACGTGCGTTAGTTCTTCTCACGTTTCACGCATCACGTTTCACTAGAGAGATAGCATGTTTTTTCTGGAACTGCTGGTTTTTCTGCTCATCATGTATTTTGGCATACGGCCGATCTACGCCGCATTTTTGTTTGCCCGTCCGCCCCGTTTGCGTGTCTCTTATTTTACGCCTACCAATTTGGGGGTTACTTATGAAGACGTGACGCTGACCAGCCAGGACGGGACGAAGCTGGTGGGCTGGTACATTCCGTCGCGCAATCAAGCGGCCGTTATTTTGCTGCATGGGCATAGCGGCAACCGGCTGGGGGTGTTGCATCAGGCGGAGGCACTGGTGCAGGCTGGATACGGCGTTTTGATGTTTGACCTCCGGGCACACGGCAGCAGCGGCGGGCGTCGTTTTACGCGCAGCCAGGCGGGGGTGGATGATCTGTTAACGGCCGTTTCCTATTTGAGTAAGCGGCCTGAAATCAATGCGGCGGGCATTGGCGTGATGGGTGTATCGGTGGGTGGGCTGTTTGCCCTGCAAGCGGCGGCGCAAACGGTGGCCATCCGGGCTGTAGCGGCAGACGGTCCCAGTCCGGCCACGCTGGACGACGTGCCTTTTTCCAATACCCTACTGGGTCGGCTAAATTTATGGCAAGAGCGGTATTTTCGGCGGGCAGTGCAATGGTTTGGTGCGCATGAGCCTTTGCCACCTAACCGGGAGATTGCGGCTAAGCTTAAGAACCGGCCACTGCTGCTGATTGCCGCCGGCGAGGGGGTAGAGGCAGAGATGGCCCAGCGGCTGGCGGATGAATTGGAAACGGCCGTCTTGTGGCAAATTCCTGAAGCGCGGCACGCCCAGGGCTGGCACGAGCGGCCGGAAGCGTACAATCATCGGCTGGTTGCTTTTTTTGATAGCGCGCTGGCCCGTGACGACAAAACGCGCATTTCGCTGCCGCCGCTGCCGGTTGAAGAAAAGAAAGAGAAGACGGCCGAGGTGCAGGCGGAAACAAACGTTCCCATTGAGTACGAAGCGACAGTTCCCATGCTGCAAGCCAACCTGATGGCATTTGTGATGCTGCCGCTGGCCTTCTTGCTGTTCTGGCTGCCGTACCGGCTCGCCTGGCAAGTCTGGCCTTTTGCTGCTTTTGTAGACACGTCATTTGGCGGGGTGCTGACGATTGTTTTGGTTCTGGCGCTCAGCCTGGTTGCCCATGAACTGCTGCACGCCGTTGGCTTTTGGTTGGTGGGCGGCGCACCTTTGAACCGCATTAAGTTTGGCTTTAGCTGGGAAGGTTTTGCCCCGTATGCCCACTGCCGTGCGCCGCTGCAAACGACCGCTTACCGAATCTCAGTGGTGCTGCCGGGTTTGTTTTTAGGGGTGATACCGGGGCTGGTGGGCGTCGCCTTGCAGCAGCCGCTGCTGGTAATGTGGTCCACGTTGATGCTGTTGGCCTCTGGTGGAGATGCGGCCGTTTTGTGGGCCGTGCGCAACGTTTCCAGCACGGCGCAGGTGCTGGATCATCCCAAAAAAGTGGGCTGCCAGGTCCTGGCCGATTCATGAGTCCAATGAAAAAAGCCAACGCAGAGGTGACGATCCCCAAAAAATGTTAACGGCTTAGGACCTATGACGTCTGTCCTATGACTCTTCACCTAGCAAGACGCTTTCGGCGCGGGCAATGGCGGCTGCGGCCAGCTGCGCAATGACGTTCAGCAGCAGCAGGTCGGCATTGGAAAACTCTTTATAATCGGCTTTGTTGAGTGCTTGAATGACGCCCAGCACCCGGCCGGTAAAGACGATTGGGACACAGAGCAGGGAGCGCGTTTTGAACTTAAACGCCTGGTCGATGGTTGGCGAAAAGCGGGGGTCCGTCTGCACGTTGGGCACAATTACCGATTCGGCGTGCTGGGCTACCCAGCCGGCAATACCTTCGCCCAAGGGGATGCGATGCCCGACCAGCTTGGTACGCACCGCGCCGTGGACGACCACAAAGGAAAGCTCCTCGGTTTCCTCGTCCACCAGCAGCAACGAGCCATCTTCCGCCTGGATGCTGGTAAGAGAGGCCTGTAAAATTTGGTCCAGCAGCATGACAATATCTGTTTCAGGATGGATGGACATGGCCATCTGGTTGAGGTTGCCCAGGTTGCGCAAGATGAGGCGCATGCGCACCACTTCTTGCTGTAAACGTTCGTTTTCTTTTTGCAGACGAGCGTTTTCTTGCTGGATAAAGTGGGCTGTGCCGCGAATTTCCGTGTTCATTTTGACCTCCGATACCATTTCCGCCTTGCTCACTGCTGGCTAACGGCAGGACACAATAACTGGGCAAAAGTATAGCATGGGTCATTGACAAACGTAAAGCCGATCAATCGGGGAAGACGACGTTCTCCTGGCCGGACAGCTTGTCTTGAATGCGCTGCACCACAATGTCCAGGTGTTGTGGCTTGTTGACAAAATCCAAATCCTGGCTAGGAATCACCAGCACCGGGCAGACATCGAACGAGCGCAGCCAGTCGTTGTAGAACGAGTCGAGCAGGCTGAGATATTCGGCCGTAATGCCGCTTTCAATGGCCCGGCCGCGCTGGCGAATGCGATCCATCAGCACGGGCACAGGGGCTTTAAGGTAAAGCAGCAAGTCTGGTTTGGGCAGTCCTTGAACCACCAGATCAAAGGCGCGGCGATACGCCATGTAATCCCGCTCGCTCAGGTTGCCCATGTGGTGCAGGGCCCGGGCAAAAATGTAGGCATCTTCATAGATGCTGCGGTCGGCAATGGCCGATTCCGGGCTGCGAGCCAACTGCAAATATTGTTCGGCGCGGTGGCCGATGTAAAACACCTGCAAATGAAACGACCATTGGCGCATGTCGGCATAAAAGTCGGCCAGGTACGGGTTGTCGATGACCGATTCGTACGCCGTGCGCCAGCCCAGCCGGTCGCCAATACGCTCGGTGAGCGATGTTTTGCCTGCGCCAATGTTGCCGGCCACAATGACAAGATGTTTGCTCATACTTTCTCCAATTTGTTGATTCACCGCAAAGGGCGCGAAGGACGCAAAGAAAAACAGAAAAAATCTTTGCGCTCTTTGCGTCCTTTGCGGTTAAATATTTGGCTGTCAGCCAAACGTGTATGAGAGTATTCGGTAATTAAAAAAGTAAAAGGGACCACCAAAAGCGAGTAAAAT
>CALBTC010000458.1 GCA_937967805.1 uncultured Anaerolineaceae bacterium | reverse complement strand
ATATGCGCCCTTAGCTCAGTGGATTAGAGCGTCTGGCTACGAACCAGAAGGTCGGGAGTTCGAGTCTCTCAGGGCGTACTAAATCCAATGCCCAGCATTGGTAAAATCCAGTACCTTCACCATATTCGGTTGTTAAGGTGCGGAAATAAACGAGCCGTTCACTTTCCTAGGGTGGGGCGGCTCGTTTGCTTTTTATTTCTTATTCTTTTGAGAACTTCTACCGTAGCCATCCGCTGCTTGATAATGAATTTCCAAAACTGCTGCAATCTGTTTAGAAACAGAAATATTCTTGGTTTTCGCATCTCGCACAATTAACTGGTCCAAAGATTTGGGAATTGTTGTCATCCTGCGTTTTTTGTTTTTGCTGACTGCCATTTGAGTTCTCCAAAAGTGTTGCACTATCATAGCCCTGGGTGTTGCACGTGTCAACATAATTCGGGAAGTAAAATTTCCGCTTTTCTATCGCTGTTTCGTGTAGCCAGTGACACAGATTTTAGACAACGATGTCCAAAAGGGAGAACACGGGGCGACTCAAATCAAAAATAGAAAAATCTCTTGCCAGGGCAGGTTGGAAGAAGAATGAGAAGCGCCTGGGCGCTTTTATTTTTTCTTTTTGTTTTATCGGTTGTTTTATCGGTTGTTTCTATTTTTTGTTTTTCTTTTTGTTTCTGTCTTCTCAGAAGATCAGGGCGGTCTTTTGAGAAGATCAAGATGGATTTCTCAGAAGACCAGGGTGATATTTTCAAAATATCAGAGTGGTCTTTTCAAAATACCACCATGCTCTTCCCAAAATACCAGATGGTCTTTTTAGAAGACCACCTTGGTTCGCTCAGAAGACCATGTGGATAACCGTCCATTTTTTGGTCCGTTTGCCCCATCAAACGTGGCATTTAATTTTTCTAAACTTTGAGTATGAACGTTCAAGTAGACACAAAAGGATTGTCCGTTGATGACGCTCTTGGCCAATTTATTACGTGGCTCCGTTTTCGTGGTGTTCGTCCGGCGACTATCGCTGCACATTCTCAAAAGCTGAAACAGTTTTTTGGTGTAATGAATATAGAGCAGCTGGAGCAGATTTCGGCCGCTCTCGTCGGCCGTTGGTTAGAATCTATGCGAGAACAAACGATACTCTACGCTGATCATCCTTATCGCCGGCCAGTCACGCGAACATTATCATCAGTAACAATTAGGGAACGTTTGAAGTCAGTTCGATATTTCATGCGCGTATGTGTGAAAATGGGCCTGCTTCCTGCTGATCCATTGGCTTCATTACCTGCACCAAAATTTGAGAAAGTAAGGGTGCAGAAACGAACGATGAGAAAAGAAACAGTTCACTCTCTGTTGGACTTTGCTACACATCCCCGTGATTTAGCATTAATCGCTTTCATGGCAGATACTGGCGTGCGGGTAGGGGAAGTTGTAAGTCTGAAAGTCGCTGATCTTGATCTGGAAAATTTAAGCGCAGTGATTGATGGTAAAACGAGTGTACGACGGGTCACTTTTTCATCTCAGTGTGCCGTTTTGCTTGCCAACTGGTTGGAGAAACATTTCGTGCCAGAGAATCAGCGAATCTTTGTTTTTGTGGGAATAGGAAATCGCAGCAGGGGCAAAAAGCTGTCGGAAAACGCTGTGCGCATTTTGTTTCGTAAATTGGGAAAAGCAGCCGGTACATCAGGTCCGATAAATCCCCATGCTATGAGGCACTTAGTTGGCCAACTTTGGACAGACATGGCTAATCCACGTTTGGCCCAAGAAAAGTTGGGGCATTCAGATTTGAAAACAACACTTGCTTTTTACTATCACCCAGATTATTCGCAAATAGCTGATAAGACTGAAGATCTTTCTCTTCTCCAGTGATGACAATGCGATACTCAGTCATTCCGAATTTGGCAATAAAAAAGCTGGTCCCATGCGACCAGCTTTTTTTACTTCTAGAATTATTCAGTTGTAATTCAATTTCCTCCAGGCCTCCTAATTCAGTTATGTTGGTTACATGGGTACCTGTGAATAAATATTGAACCGGCCGCAACAATACAGTCCTGTATCGTCAGCAACCCTCGACCGATTTCATGAAAATTCCACAAATTTCTTGTGGGGGCTGCGAAGTCATTATAAGCCATCGACTACACTTCGTTCGTGACTTTTTTGTCGGTCTGACCAGCGGCGAGCGTCATTAATGACGGCCGCGCGGGGGCTGCTCCGGAATCTCGTCACGATGGCAAAGAATCCATGTAGCATTTGGCTACCACCTGATTGAACATGCTTCCGTATCTTGCATTTCCTACAATGAAGAACAGCTTTAGCAGGTTTTTAGCCTCGCCTGGTCGTAAGCTGGGTGTGCCGTCTAAAGGGTGATTATCGTCGCCCTTGGTCTGTGGCAAGGTCATCACATCCACTATCAGTTGGGCCAGTTCATCACCGGTGAGTGTCGTTACATTTCTTGTTTGGCGGCTGTTGGGCAAAATAGTTTGGACTATGCCCATTTTTTCGCCTTCGTGTTTAAGACGTAGCCTGTTCATATTGTTTGATGACCTTGGCCACGTCTACAGCTGCCTGGCTGGGTAAGTAGAACATGACAATTTTCATTATGAAGTCGGCTGCGTCCTGAAAGATTGACGGGTCAACATCAGGTAAGAAAATAGGAAGTACATTTAGCAGCATGGTCAGGATTGCACCAACGACAGTAATAGTTGCTTTTTTGCTGCCAAAGATGGGTGGTTGTTTCATGATGTATGCTCCTTTGTTATGATGATGTTTTCCAGCCGTTTTAGCTGGGTTTTAAGTTCCTGAATCTCAGAAGATGAAAGCTCGTTTTGAGCCTTCACGATCTGGTATTTGGCATAGAGTTGGTAATACTGTTCCTGCCATTTGTCTGCCCTGTGTTCACTGTCGTTCAGCTGTCGTTTCAATCCCTCGATGTCTTTGCGTAGCTCATCGTAATAACGGTCGGCCACGGCTTGATCGCGGTTGTCCAGCAGCTGCTCTCTTTTTACTCTCTCCTGGTGCCTTACCTGTAGAAAGTTAATAAGGGTTGTGACAACAGTTGATGACAGGATGGCGAGTAAAATTTCTTCCATGAAGTTATTCCATTGTCTGTTCTGCTTCTTCGTTTGCAGCTGGTGGCTGCTCGTCTTCTACGCCAATTGATGGATCAAGTAATAAGTCGAGGATTCTGATAGAACCTTCGTAGGTGGCCAGGTCCAGCCGGATACGGTCGCGGGTCTGGACTAAGGCGGCTCGTTTTTCTTCAATTTCTTCTCTTGTAAATGTTTGAGGTAAGTCTTTTTTCTTTGACATTGGTTTCTCCTGGTTAAATGAAATAACCCCATATCTCGATCCACACCCTGACGGTTGTAGCGGCATTGAGAATGGTTAAGTAAACGTCTCCATTGCTGTCACAGTTGACAATGCCTGATATATATTGTTGGTTGGTTCCATTCATGGCCCTGCAGCTGAGTTGGTTATCTCCGGGGCTGGTACTCGGACCTAGCCAAACTTCATCACTTGTGGTTCCGCTGTTTGACGAAATAATCAGACTGGCATTGATAGCTTTGATACCAGCAGGTAGGCTAAAGGACGCCGAGAGATCAATCGTTTGGTCATCAGTTGGTCCAAAGTTGTCGCCGTTGAAGCTGGTGCTTGTTGCCTTTGTTGTGAGTGGACGATAGGCATATACGTTGTAGTTGGTGCTGTTTTTGTAGCTTTTCAGGTTGCCAAAATAACCAATATGCCCGCTTGCCATGCCACTGGCTGCGTCTGCGTCGCCTCCGGATGGTGCCGATAGAATCCCGCCACTTTGCACGTCTAGCCGCGTGTTCAGCATTGCTTTTTCTGCAATTGCTGTTCCGGATTGGAGTGTGAAAGTGGCGCTTCCTCCCTGCAGTTTTGCGCTTGCATAGGGGAAGTTAATTGTATTTCTGGCTGCTATCAAAATGTGAGTTTCCTCGCCATCAATAGCCGGGGCCTCAAGTGCTAATGTTTTGGTTGTTCCTGGGGTTCGGTAAAGCCGTAAGTAGCCTACATTTGTTGCTCCATTGTTGAAGTTAAGGGCTGATTCGCTGCTGTATGTGGCTGATGTTCCTGGGGTAATTTTCAGACCATCAGCGTCCATCACGACGGCTCCGGCACCTGCATAAAGCTTTCCGTCCGTGTCGGCATACCATTGCAACGTGCCGCCGTTGTAGCCTGCGAGACGGCCGATGTCGCCGTCTCGCCACAGTTTAAGGCCGGTGAGTGGGGCGGCAAAGCTGCCGGTGCCCTGATAAAGACCTCCGCCTGTGCCGAGGGTCATCACTCCGGCAAAGTAAGATGCGCCTGCATTGTCGATGATGATGACGTCGGCATTGCTGCTGTTTCTGATTTTTAGATTTGTTCCATCCCAACGGAGTGCGGTGCCGGTGGGGTTTCCTAGACGGAGTTTGTAGGTGCCGCCTTCGTCGCCTACCCAAAGTCCATCACCACCAGCGTCTGGACCGGTTGGTAATGCGTTGCCGATGGCCAGGTAGGGACCGTTGGGATTCAGTCTTAGCGTTTCGGTGCCGCCTGTGTCGTAAAGACTCAGGCGTAGGCCGTGGGCGGCGAAGTTTGTATCAGAGAGCAGCAGGTAGGTGGTTGTGGTGTCCTGGCCTGCCCAAAGTCCCCACTCGTCGCCAATGCCGCTGATGCCATCAAGTTGGCCTAAGCGTAGGTGTACGGTGTGGTTGAGACTTGAACTTGGATCAGTTACCCATGTGCCGATTTCAGCGTAGGGGGAACCAGCTGAATCAAGTGTGGTGACGTGCCAATAACCATCTCCGCTTGCGCCGTAATCGAGGGCTGTTCCCCCTTCGGTGATGACCTGGCCCACAATGCCGGAGACATAGGTCCACGTCCAGCTTTGCTCTCCGCCGCTTAGGTCGGTGTAGCTGCTGACGGTGCCCCAAGCATCACCAACGATCAAGCCGCCGCCGCTGCGGTCGATGTAGCGCAATCTCACATAGTCGCCATCGGCAAAGACCTGGCTGTTTTCAAAACCTGGCAGGTCATAGACGAAGAGTGTGTCGCTCACGGCCGGGATGGTGAAGGACCGTGAAATGATCGCTACTGATTTGGTGATTATTTGGCTTCCGGCCAGGGCTAGATTGATGTCGGCAATGAAGGCTTCGACTGTGAGAGAATCGGCGGTGATATTGCGGAAGTCTGCGTCGCCATCATACTGGATGCCCCAACCGGTTGTGCCGCTGATCCAATTGTTGGCTGATAGGTGAATGTTGCTGGCCAGCAGCACGTCGCCGCCTGTGGGATTTAGGATCAGGTCATTGGTGTGGCGCAGTTCGCCGGTGAGTTGGATGTTTCCGAGTATGTCCAGCACTTCAACGGGGGCTTTGCCTAAGCCTAAGCGTTCAAGCTGGAGATAACCATCGTCATCAGATTTCAAAAGAACACTGTCGGCACCTGGGTTATTGCTGGCCAGGATTGCATGGCTGATCGTGCCTAAAACGTGGTCAATCTGGTTGGTTGAATCAACGGTGATGGTTTGCGGATCGGGTACACCAATTAGGGTAGCTGCGCCTGCAGACGTGATGCTAACAAGGTTGGCGCTTAATTCTATTGTTGCCGTGTTTACTTCGACATTCACGCCGCCGGTGTCGATACTGACGGCCTGGCCAGCCAGATGGATGGTGGCCTGGTTGACGGTTACGTTTACGGGTCCGGCCTCGACGGTGACTTGTTGGGCGGCAAGCTCGATGGTGGCCCGGTTGACGGTGACATTCACGCCGCCTGTGTCAATGCTTACGGCCTGGCCAGCCAGATGGATGGTGGCCTGGTTGACTGTTAGGTCAACTCCGCCGAGATCGATGCTGGTTTGTTGGCCAGCAAGTTGGATGATGGCTTGGTTGACAGTAATGTTGACGGCCGTAGAACTGTGGACCACAGTGATACGGGCTGAATCGACAAAGGCATCCCAATTGCCGCCTGATTCGTTTTGAGCAACCAGAGCAACATAGAAGTTTGTTTTGAGGTCAGCGCCGGTGAGGGTCAATCCCCATGTATCGCTTACGGTGTCGCCGTAGGCTGCCCAAACTTCGGTGTTGCCCCAATTGGCTGCGTCTGCTTTGTTGTTTCCGCTTAATGTGCCGCCAACGACCAGCTGAACCAGGTTGTCACCTATTCGGTTTGAACTTTCACCTACCCTAAGAATCTCCACCAGGATGGCGTCAATGTCATCACCATCTGGAATAGATGAGAGATCAAAGGATAGGTAAAGGTAATTTGATATTTCGGAGGCATCGAGATCGGCGGTCGTGTAGTTGTTGTTGTCGGCCGTTAGATCGCCAATTGTCCATGCCTGTGTGCCTATGCCAGTTTGGTTTGAACCGCTGCTGGCATAAACTGGTCCGGTCGTTGTCATGCTAGTTGATCCTTACGGAGCTTGTTGGATGTGAACGATACCTGTGGCCGGGATGGTGATGGTGTAGCTGCTGCCGTTGGCGTTGCTTGCTTCGATGGTGCAAACAATCGTGCTGGTGCTGGCTGTCCCGGTCCATAGGACAATGACTGCATGACTGATCGAACCGCTGGCTATGCTGGCCCAATTTGGATCATCAAAGTCCCATTCGGCTCTGTCATTGGTGTCATTCTCCGTTACAAGCAAGGATGAAAGGGTGACGCCTCCGGCCGTGTAGCCAGATAGGGCGATTTCGTTGGCGGAAATGTCGCTCCAAAAATGTTGTGTGTCGATGTTGACGGTGAGGCCAGATACCAGTAAGCACCTGAAAGTGTTGCCGTCTAGATCGATGTTGCCTTTGGCGAGTTCTGCTAGGAATTTGTTGTGAAAGGTTACGTCTCCGACTGCCATGATTTGCTCCTTAGATTGCTTCAATGAACATCTTCCCGTTGTTGAGGAAGACGTTGTATTGTTGGGATGTTGTTCGGTCTGTTAAGACGAGACTGTCCAGGTAGGCACGGACTAACGTGATCGCGCCGCCTGGGTTGGTTTTAAGTAAATAGACTTGTGGGCCTGGGTCACTACTGGCGTCAATGGCATGGGTTTCTGTGCCATTGTTGAAGTTGCTGGTGCTGGCGCTAAGTGTTCCTGGAACGTGGTGTGCGTCGTAATCGGCTGCGTGTGCTGAAATGTCTACGCCGTCGATGGTGACCAGAGGGTCAACCAAAAGATCGCCGGTGAGAATTGGCCCGCTGCCTGTGGACCATAGGTAACTGCTTGAGCCGGTGGGCTGGCCGGTGGTGCCGCTGCCTGCGTTGGTGTGGCGCACGGTGTCCTCAAGGTCTTTGAGCTTGTCTACCATTGTGTTGGATGCGCCTTGAATGGGTTTAGGTGTATCCCCTACCACGAGGCTGGTGTATCTGATCCCGCCTGGTCCTAAGCGGTGCCGGATGGCCAGCACGATCAGGTCAGTATCCAGGTTAATGATGTCCGTTTGGTTCATAAGACCACCAGAATCAACTGGACTGGATCGGTCGTAGGTGACGTGGATCAGCTGGCCGGGCACGATGTTGCGGTGAATAATGAGGTTTGGAATTTCGTAGTAAATGATTTCGCTTTTGGCTCGGCCTGCTAACCAACTCCGGCCGCTGTACCAGATAGCGTCTGCATTGGTGGTTACAGCTGTGGGATTGTTCGGGTCACTAGGTTCCAGGTGGGCAAACTGTTTGGTTGTGGTGATGGTTGGTATCTGTGCTTCAAGGGTCTGGTTGATGATTAGTGAGGTGTTGGTGTTGTATCCCCAACCAGGAATTGTCAGTCCGGTTAAGCTCCAATCTTTGAATGTCCAGCGGTCAACTCCCATGCCTGCCCCGTAGACGTAGGCGCGGGTGTAAATCTCTTGCGGTTCTTTGATGATTCGGATTGGGTCTTTGATGATGGCTACAGATGGATCGGCCTGGTAGCTGGCTGGGTTGGTAGATTCCAGCAGTGTAAGGGCATCAAAACCGGTTCCACTGGTGACGGTGTGTTCATACCAGACGTGCAGGTCAAAATCTGGATTGTTGTAAAGCATGAAGGAAAAGTGTGCGTCCTGTTGCACCAGCAGAGAAAGCAGAACGTTGTAGGCATTTTCGCCGCTGCCAACAAAAACTGCGCCATTTGGCGCGGTGCCATGATTGACGACGGTCCAAGATTTGTCAGTAAGAAGTAAGCAGTCAGCGATTGGTGTGGTGGATGGTCCTCCGGCGCCATTGCTGATTACGTTAAAACCAATATTCCCCCATTTGATTTGACCAATGAAGTCTGGTCCGCTGATTTTGTAGAAGACGTGCCGACCAATGATTTCAGGTTCTTTGTTTCGGATGATGAAACAGGCGATCTCGTGTGTTTGGCCGCTGACCGTTGAATCGGCCGTAACGCGGCATAGACGAAAATCCTGGCAAAGCGATAGGCTTGGTGTGTCTGATCCATGGATTCGTATCCAACCATTGCCAGCTTCATCCAGGTTGTTGGTTCCTTCTGCTCCGTTTGTGATCAGATTGGTGATTGTGCCAACCAGTGAACCAGGGAGTGAGCCGCCGTATTCGTAGATTTGTGCTTTGTGGTTTGTCCAGCTGCTCACGGGTTAGCTCCAATCGTCAAAGGGAATCATGTTGAGAGTGACAACAAAGGCGAAGTCGCTGTTTTTACGGACCAGGTTGATCGACTTTAGGCTGGCGTTGCATGTTTCAGACGTGCCGCCGCTGTCCAGGTCGGCCGTGGCTGTGCCGTTGGTGCCGATTAAGGCTTTAATGGCAGCTTCTTCGGCCTCAGCTGCGGCTTTGGTGCTGAACTTCATGAAATAGGTGGCGGAAAATGGTTCAGGTGCAGTTTGTGAACCGGTGCCATAGTCCGGATCGAATAGGGTTCCATTGGCCATCTTGACCACCTGAACGTCGCCGGTTGTGTTGACGGGTAGTTTCGAGATTGACCAGCGGTTGGTGCCGTCGTGGAAGGTCTTGCCGTTGAATGCGCGTAAGTATCTCAATTGGTTAACCCTCCCCGCTGGAGCGCACGTAAAAGACTTTCCTCGATGTCTCGGTTTTGTGCTTCGTACAGATTGATGGTGATCTGGACCGGTGCTTTGTCGCCGGTGCTAACAGTCTGGCCAGTTTGTTCACTTAAATTTGGGGGTAGCGATTGCCCGGCGAAGATTTGGGCAGATTCGTTTGCACCGATGACGGTGCCAGGTTGGTCGAAGACAACGAATTCCGATAGACCTGGCACGAATTTGCCCCCTGGTCCGTCGCCAACGAGTAGGAGCTCTCCGGCGCGGAAGCGGCCACCTTCATGCAGGGCTGTGGCCTCGCCTTGTGTGGTGTGTTTAGTCACTGTTTCGTTGACGGTGACATTGTGGGTTGTGAACTTTGCAGAGTAGTCCCCTTCGGCGGCGAGAAGGGCGTCTTTGGTGGCTCTGGCTTGCTGCTCAGCGTTGATGAAGTCCTCATAGTCAAGATTGGCTTCCATATCGTTGGCAAGGGCTTCTTCAAAGTTTCTCAATGATTCAATGGCTTCTTGAGTGGTGATGTCACCTCGCGCTAATGCTTCACTGAGTTCATCGACTGCCTGGGCCATAGCTGCTTCGGTGAGCATGGCTTCAATTTGTTCGTCACTGTATTCGCCGGTGGCGGCCGCTAGAATTCCTAGCTGGGTGGCGTTGATTCCTTGCTGGGCGGCATTGATGAAAAGCTCGTTGGTCCAGTTGGTGGTGAGCTCGCCGCCGTGTGCGACCCGTAGGGCGTAGTTGCCAAAGTCGATCTGACTTTGTTTGTAGGCTTCCTGTTCTGCAGCAGCGGCCGCTGCGATTCGGTTGGCCCGGTCTTCGGCCGTGGCTGCGATCTCAGCGTTGGCTGCGATCATTTCCTCTTTGGCATCAAGGGCAGCTTGTGTAAAGCCGGTGCCAATGTCTTCGTCGCCGTAGGTTGAGAGATTGTTGGACAGATCGAGGGCGGCTTCACTGGCCTCCCGTAATGCGGCTATGGTTGGAGGGACAACCTCTTTGGTCTGTTCTATGCCGCTGTTGAAGTTCATCAGTTTGGCGTCAACGTTAGCCAATGATTCAGCCATTTCTTTGGCGGCTTCAATCTGTTCGATTTCCTGGTCGATCAGGTCTTCAAGCTCGGCACCTGTGCCGTCAAAACCGTCTTCAAGTAGCTGGAGCGCGATCTCCGTTCTGTAGGCCATCGTTTCGGCTTCGACCATAGAACCGCGCCAAAGCATAGAGCCTTGTGTGATAGCGCCAATTGTGTGGTTGAGTTCCAGACCGGAGATGCCTAGTTCTTTTAGTGCGGCTCTGGTGGCCAGAATTTGCGTTCTGCGCTTCGCGTCTTCGCTTACAAATTCGGCTATTCCTTGCTTTGATTGCTCTATGAAGCTGGCTTCTTGGGAGTAGGCTTCACCCATAGAGATTTTCATCTCATCCCATGCGGCCGCGGCCTGTAACGCGCCAAATTCGGCGCTCTGGCCCATTTCCAGGGATGCCTGGCCCATGCTGCCAATGGTTTGGTTTGCTTCGTTGGAAAAGTGGACTAAATCGTCTAAATGTTTGCCGGTGAGCTCAAGGACGCCGCGTGCTGCCTGGGTATCACGGAAGAAGGGGCTGCCACCACCTAGAATGTCTCCCAGCGCCTGGCCGGTGTCGGCCGCGTGGCCCTGAAGGATTTCCATTGCTCCGGCCAGGTTGCCTCCTTCGGCAATAAACTGGCGGAAGCTCTTACCGGCTGCTTCCTGGAACGTGTTGGCCAATGTGGTGCCGCTGGTAGATAGCTGAGTGAGCATGATGCTCAACAGTTCAAAGGCTTCCTGTGCGCTGTCACCCTGGCGGGTCATGACGACTAAAGCGGCCGAGATGTCTTGTAGGCTTACGCCTGCTTCGCCTGCAATACTGGTTACTTGGTTGAAGCCGTTAGTAAGTTCGGGCATTGTGACCACGCCGTTTTTGATCGTGAAAAACAGTTGGTCATATACCTGATCCAGGTTGCTGACGCCGCCTACCTGAGCGTTCAGGATGGCCACGCCTAGCCTTAATGTGGTGTCCAAATCGGACACGCCGGCGCGTGCCGCTTCGCTGGCTGTGGCCACTGCATCCAGCACATTGGACTCTGGAATCCCGGCTGACAAGGCGTTATAGATAGCCGGGAGCATTTCCTCTGGAAGACGGCCCAACTCTACGCCTAGCTCCAGCGCGTCGGCTTTGAGGGCTTCCTTCATCTCTGTGCTTGCGCCGGGCAAGAGGGTAAAGATTTCTCTAGTGCCCCGGTCGAACTCATAGAAGGCGGCAATACTGTCTTGGGCAAACTGCCAGGCGGCTTGTGCGGCTTCTTCCAGAACATTGGAAACGATGTTACCGAACGTCTCGCCCCATGCCTCGCTGGTGACACGAGATTTATCAAGGCTGTCGT
>CALBTC010000457.1 GCA_937967805.1 uncultured Anaerolineaceae bacterium | reverse complement strand
ACGTGGCGTGGGCCCGGGCCGCCTCAAACAGCGGAATCTCTGCCCGATTGGAATCAATCGCCAGTTTTTCGACCAGCGCCAGGCCCAACACTCGGGCGGCGTCGCTCACCGCCACGGTCGGCAGGCGGTCTCGGGCCTGCTGGATTTCTTCGGCCAAAGCCAATGTGCCCGCGGCATAGCTGGCGGCAAACAGTTCTGGCCGATTTTTGTAGGCCATTGCCCGCTCGTACGCCTGGTAGCGCATTTGCGGCTCGTCCAGGCCGCGCACGACGGCACGCAGGCCAAAACGATCCATTAGCTGCGGCCGCAATCGCCCTTCTTCCGGGTTCATGGAGCCGATGAGCATGAGGCGGGCATTGTAGGTCATCTTCAGCGGACCACGGCGCACGGTGTAATGTCCCTGCGCTGCTGCATCCAAAATGGCATCGGTGATAACGTCATCGAGCAGATTCACCTCGTCGATGTACAAGATGTGCCGGTCGGCGTAGCCCAGGATGCCGCGCTCCAGCCGCACCCGGTTCTGCTCCAACGCCACGCGTTCATTAATACCACCAACCACATCTTCCAACCGGGCGTTGAGCGGCAGCTCGAAGATGCGCACTTTGTCAACCGTGGTGAGCGGTTCGCCATGGCCGAATTTAGTGGCGCAATCCTGGCACACGCCGTCCATGCCAAACTGCTCGATCATCTCTTCGGTGCAGCCGTGGACGCACAGGCTGTGCTTGACGGTGGGCAGCAAATCGGTGAGGGAGCGAACGGCCGTTGTCTTGGCCGTACCGCGCGGACCAATGAGCAGCACCCCACCCACCTCCGGGTTTATGAGCGACAGGGTCAGCGCCAGCTTCATCTCTACCTGGCCGACGATGGCCAAAAAGGGGAAAGGCTCAATTTCCGCCCGGCCCAGGTCGGCATCGGGCAGCGCGGTAATTTTGGCGGCGGAAGCGTGCCGCAAAATATCTAGCAGCCTGGATTGGCGCTCGCTCATAACTCTTCCTGATGCCGGTGTTGCAAACGAAGCGCCTGCCGGTTGGCGGCGCGATCAAACCGTGCTTTTTCTTCTTCGGTTTGCAAAACAAGGGGCGGCACAGGGACGGGACGGCCGTTTGCATCCAGCGCCACATAAACAAAATATGCGGTGTTAGTGTGCGTCACGTCGCCACTGATGACGTTTTCGGCGGTTACGACCACACGCGTTTCCATCGAGGTGCGCCCGACCCAGGTCACTTCAGCCCGCACCGTCATCAGATTACCGATACTCACCGGCGAGTGAAAGGCCATCGAGTCTACGGCTACAGTCACGGCGGGACGGCGGGCATGTTTGGTAGCGGCCATTCCCCCCGCCTCATCGCACAGCTTCATGATAAAACCACCATGAACATTGCCCAGGTTATTGGCGTTGGTCGGGCCCATCAGTTGGGTCAGTGTAATCTGGGATTCAGACGGCCGTTTTCCTTCAATATCGCTCATTTAGTACCTATGCTTTGATTTGCCACAAAATTCCCAAAGACCTTTGCCAACGGATCCACGTCTCAATTCTCTCCATTTACTCTGTGGCTAATTGCTTTATTCCATGTCGGGGCGGGTCTCAGAAACATAAATGAGCCGTTCGGGGTATTCTTCAAACATGTCGATAATCTGGTGCGGCAAAGACGGCAGCAGCGGAGCCAGGGGCATGTTGGCGGGAATTTTCGGCCGTTCGGGGCGCGGCGGCGGCTCCAGCCGCAGCTTGTCTACCGGACGCGTGCGCTTGCGCAGCAGCCGCTTATCATCACTTAAAAAGCCGAGGTAAAGGCCACCTGTATCATATACGTCTCGGCCTACGGTAAAGCCAATCCACTCGCCATCCACGTTAAAAACGTGACCATTGGTGTAAACTGCTACCCATTCACCATCCGTACGATAAATTGGTACCATATCATCCATCCTCAATTGCAACGCGTTCTTTTCAGTGCCTGCATTATAGTGATGGATGGGGGTAGAATCAAGAAACGCTTATTAGATGATGTTGCCACGCTCAAGGCGGATAGCATCAGTGAGGGGGCTGAGATCGTGCCGGTTGCGCCAATAGTTGACCATTTCGCGCGCTTTGGCCGGCTTGCTTTGTCCCGGCAAAGATTCAAAATCCATGCCCAGATCAAAACAGAGCGTGCGCAGTTCATCAAGATCAAAAGAATCTACCAGCGCATGTCGAATGCGGGCCAGTTCTGCGCCGGTGTATGGTGTCACGGCTACAGGTTTGGCTGGCTTCATCTGGGCATATTGCCGCAGCCAGGTTTTAAAAATTCGGCCGTTCACATACACATCTCTGTCCGCTTTATAAACCAAACCATACCCGTGCAGGCGGCGCACGATGGCATCTAGCTCGATGGGGGGGTAATCCAGCTCAGTTAACGGCCGTTCCCCGGCCACCGCGAGCAAAATGTGCCGCTCGCTGCTGTCAAAATTACGCCACCATTGATCGAAGTAGGGCGCCAGATCGGCGGCCAACTGCTGCCGAATTGCCTCCGCATCAGGCGCGCTGCCGGCCCGCTTGCGCTGGAACCATTTAGCGGCCGTTGCCTGCACAAAAAACGGCAGCGACCCCGCCTGCTCCTGGATGTCAAACATCTCTTCCTCGCTGAAGTGCACGCCCCCTTTAGCCGCCGGCGTGTCAATCAGTTCAGTCGCCTCTGTCAGCTCCAGGGCAGACATGTAAATGGGTGTCGGATAAAAAATGTTATAGAAGGGCGAGGTCGGCGGCAGGCCCAGGCGCGTTCCAAGCGTGTATAAATCCCAGTAAGAGGCTGTGACACAGGCCAGATCGTATTCCAGCACGCCGGTCATGGCCCGCAGCTCCGTCAAAAAATCCTGGGTAAATGATTCAGTGCGCAAATGATCAAACTCGTCCAGCAGCAGCACAATGCGTTTTTCTGGGAAGTGGCACAGATATGCCTCAATGTCGTACAGCTTGGTCTGGCCCAGGGGGGATTCTTTCCACAAGAAACCGGTTTTTGCCTTGCCCAAGCTCACCTTTAGCCGCTGCAGCAGGCGGTAATAAAAGTCGGATGGGGTTTTGCAGGATGAGACATCCAGGTAAACCATGGTGTACTCATCGGGGTCGGGCAAATAGCGGGCCATCGTCGTGGGATGGGCCACATATTGCAAAAATGACGTTTTACCCGCCCGGCGTACCCCCAAGACACTAACGGACTGCGCCTGACGCCCGCCGATGATTTCAAAAAAGCGGGTGACTTGTTCATGACGGCCGTAAAAATCGGCCGGGTGTTTGATTGGATGTCCAACAATGTACGACATAAAAATACAGCTCCACCAAAATAAAAACTTGGGCCTTCGGATTTTATAGGTTTTAGTGAAACGTGATTTACCTCTTCACGTTTCACGCATCACTTACCGTGCCTAAGTCGTCGATAAAAGTGAACCCAACGGATGTTTGCGCGCCACCCAGCGCCGCAGCAGGTCAAACGAGATGGCATACGCATAATCTTTGCTGATCAGCGTAGGTTCCCAGCCGTTAGGCTGCGCCAGCCGCCGCTGAATTTGCCGTTCCACCGGCACCCGCGTCAGCAGGCGCCGCACTTCCAACTGCTTCAAGGCCATATTGATGGCATCTTCGGAATAGGTGGTTTCGCGCAGCCGCGCCGAAATTTCGGCGCGCGATACGCTTTCTTCGCCGATGTCATGGGTTCCGGCCAACGATGCCATGACATAGCGTTCTACGGCCGTACTCTCATTCCAAAGATGCTGTAGATGGCTGTCATCCTCTTCGATGACTAAATTAATCGTCTCACGCACGTCCCCAATCGTAATCAGCTTGCTGCGTCGCCCTTCCAGGTTGGTTGAACTCACCAGGCGATGGCAAATTAGCTGGCTAAAGTAAGGATGCCCGCGCGTTGTCAGCCAGATGCGGTCCACTGCCAGATCATCATACTGAATCATGGGGGCTACCGGCTCGCGAATCAACGTTTCCGTCTCTTCACGGCTGAGGTAATCAATTTCTCGGCTAATACCCACGTGGAAAATAATGCTCCAAAAATCCTCCACCAGTTGGTTGGTGCCCGCCAGGATAAAGGTGATGCGCGTCCGGTGCTGCATCAAGGAGCGCAGGTAGGGGAAGATGTCGGGCGACAACCGGCCGCGCTCCACACTCTCCTGAAGCTGCTCCATCTCGTCAATGATGAGCACCAGCAGGCCATTGGGCGGCAAAGTATCTTCGATCTGGTCTAAAAATTGGTCAAATTCGCTAAAAATTGTGCCGTTGGTAGACCAGTTTTCCGGCGGCGTGATCTCAATGCCGCGCTTGTGCAGATTGCGCACGATGTGCTGGCTGAAGCGAGCAAAAAACTCGGGCATTTCACAGCCGGCCAGCCGCTGTAGGTCGATGTACACCGGGTAAATCGGATAGCCCGGATATTCACGGATGGTTTTGCCCCGCTTGCCGCCGACCAGTTGGTAAAGGGTAGAGGTCTTGCCCATGCGCCGCTGGCCGTACAAAATAAGCGTATGCGGCTGCGTCTTGCCCAGCAAATTTTCCTCAATCCACATGAACACATCCTCACGCCCCTTGTACAGCTCTTCAGACGCCGGGGTCAACGGCTTGCCCACCACGTACGGGTTGTCGATGTGAAACATCGAGCGTTCCTGCGCCTGGAAGCTCACCGGCTTTTCAATAAGCTGGCGATATTCATGGCCGCGCACATCATAATAGGTCAGGCGAATGGTGAGGCTGGTTTGCTTTTCGCGCGGCTGGAGCCAGATCGAGACCGGGAACTCCTGCCCGGCGTCTAACGTGCCCACGGGCAAAACGGCCGAATCTCGTTCCGTCTCATACCCATTGGAAGGTAAAACTTCCAGCGTGGCGTTTTCTACCAGATTGCCAAACAGCGGATTCACCAGCCGCGCCAGCACGTTGGCCCGGCCGCGGCTCACCACCACGTCCTCATTCTCCAGCTCAAAATCAAGCGTCACCGTCAAATCCGAGCCTTCTGCAGAAGTGATTTCGCCCAATTCCTGCAAAATCATCCGCGTCGTCTCGGAAATGGGGCGGTTGTCGATGGTGCGCAGCCGCTCAATTTCGGCGCGGGAGATAAGCTTGTTCTCCCGATCCTTGGAAAAACGCTGGGCGTACCATTCAAACTCTTCACGAGAGAGCGGATGGCGCGGCTGCATTTCGATTTGGAAAATACGAAATTCGTAATCTTTAAAGACATATTCACGCCGGGAGAACTGCCGCTTTTTCACCGGCTTAAACTCATGCACAATGCGGTAATCTT
>CALBTC010000456.1 GCA_937967805.1 uncultured Anaerolineaceae bacterium | reverse complement strand
GGGGTTATGTCTTCGCCTAATTTTTCATCACCGTAAAGTAACAACATGTATCGCACGATAATCTCCTTGTTTATTTGTGTGGTTGTCATGCCTGCGCAGGCAGGCATCCATCTATGTTGCAGGAATGGATTCCCGCCTGCGCGGGAATGGCAGGAAAAAATAGAGTCTTATTATTCAAATACCATAACCGGCCGAATTTCAATGCTGCCTTCGCGGGCGCCGGGGATTTTGGCCGCCCATCTAATCGCTTCATCCAGATTTTGACAATCGAGCAGATAGTAGCCGCCAAGCTGTTCTTTGGTTTCGGCGAAGGGGCCGTCGGTGCTGGTTGTTTGGCCGTTGCGCACGCGCACGGTGGTGGCGGTGGTGGTCGGGTGCAGCGCCTCGCCCGCAACCATAACGCCGGCTTGGCGCACTTCGTTGGTGAAGGCGTAGTATTCGCCCATGACGGCTTCGTTTTCTTCCGGGGTGCGTTGGGCCTCTTGCTGCTCGTTGGTGTAAATCATCAGTAGGTATTGCATGGTTTTGTCTCCTTTCTGAGTATGTTTTTTACGGCCGTTTCCAGCCCTCTCTACCCATACGACGAACTACCATCGACCAGATCGACAACAAATTACAAAATTGGTGTTTTTCTCGGCGTTCTCCGCGCTCTCCGCGGTTAGTGAGGAGTTTTGCGGGCGGCCAGAGCGGCACGAATTTCGGCGTGTTTTTCGCGGGTGATGGGGTAGCGGTGCACAATGGGAAAGCTGATGAGCAAGATGACGGCGGGCACCAGGCTGACAAAAATACGAAGCGCCAGGAGAACGGCCGTTGGCTGTTCCGGCAAGTTGCTTAAATCCTCGGCATTGATGTAGCCGGTCGCTTCCAAGATAAAGTTTGAAAACGCCAAACCTAATGAGATGCCCAACTTTTGCAGGAAGACAAAAAAGCCGTAGTAAATGCCTTCGCGCCGCTGGCCCGTTTCCAGCTCGTCTAGCTCCACCACGTCCGGCAGCATACTCCAGGGCATGAGGTAGCCGACACTGACACCAACACCGGCCAGAATGGCCAAGACCAGCACCAGGTTAAACTGACCCGGCTGGACAAAAAACAAGGCAATTTCCACAGCAATCCAGAAAGACATGCCCACGTAATAAACTTTTTGCTTGCCCCATTTCTGGCTTACGCGGGACCAAAAAACGAGGAAGATAAAAGCAGAAACCTGTAAAGCAAAGGCCAGGGTGATGAAACGGTCCTCGCCGCCAACCCAGTAGCGCACGTAAAGCAGCATGTTGGCCTGAACAAACTGGATGCAGAGCCAGGAAAGCAGATAAATTGCGACCACATAGAGAAACGGCCGATTGCGCAGCGCAATCCGTACCCCCTCTACAAAACCCAGGTCGTCTTCTTCTCTGTCTTCTTTAAAATGGCTTTCTTCCGTAAAGGCAAAAGTGATCAGGTTACTGACGACGATGACGCCCCCCATGACGGCGGCGCTGACGGCGTACCCTTGCGTGACGCTGGGGAAGGCGTCGATGAGCACGCTGTGTACGATTAAAGCGGCCAGTCCACCCAAAATGGAAAAACTAAAGCGGAATGAATTCAGGCTGGTGCGCTCGTCGTAATCATGGGAAAGCTCTGGGGTGAGGGCGGTGTAGGGGACGTTGACGGCCGTAAACCCCGTGTCGAGCAGCAGGGCCACCACCAGGTAATACCAGAATAGTCCGCTCTCGCTGAGATCAGGCACCAGCCATTGCAAAAACCAGGCCAGGCCAAACGGCACTGCCCCAAACAGCAGCCAGGGTCGACGGCGGCCCCAGCGCGTATTTGTGCGGTCCGTCAGACGACCAATAATGGGATCGTTGACGCTGTCCCAAATTTTGACGACGAGGAAGATAATGCCCGCCAAACCAGGCCGAATCCCGGCGATGTCCAGCAGAAAGGCGTTGAGGAAAAAGCCCTGGATCGAGGCGACCAGCGCCGGACCCAAATCGCCAACGCCAAAGGCCAGCTTACGGCCAAAGCTGAGCCTTTCACTGGACGCTGATTCGCTAGGAGCGGTGGGTGCGGCCATCTAATCTATCCTTCGAAATGTGCCTCACGCAAAGTCGCAAAGGCCGTTTGGCACACTTGGCGGCTTAGCGTGAGATTTTTATTCATGGTGTTGAGCTTGCGCACATGTCGCCTTCTCTGGCTAATCCGCAGAGTTGTGGCAATGTGGGCAATTTCTATCATGCTTTGGATGGATTGCCAATTAATGCCGGTCAGTCTGGTGCCAGGCACCGGGAAATTAGCTGTTTGGCCAATGGGACACGGCCGTTACCAACCCCTCATCTCCCTCGAACGTTTCAAAATAGGCGAGTAAGTCTGGTCTTAGGCTGCTCAAATCGTCCAGCGCGGTGTTGGCTTCAGCGGCTGTGACCAGTTGGCGGGCCTGTAAGAAGGCGAGCCAGGTGGGGATAAGGGTGAAAAGGGTGGCGGCGGGATACGGCCGTACCGGATCATAGTTCAGCAGCTTGGCCAGGAAGCGTTGCAGCGTGTCGCTGTCCGGCGCCAGCGGGTGAAAATCGGTGGGTGGTTTGGGCAGGGGGCGGCCCTGGCGCATCAGGTCACCAATGTCTTGCCGTGGAGTGAGCTGGCCGGTGCGTCGTTCCACAAAATAGGTGGGCAAAAGTTGGCGCAGGAGGTTGGTACGACTGTAAGGCACGCCGGCCTCCTGCTGCGCATACGCTAGAAACTCAATGATCAACGCCGCCATATTTTGCGGCGGATGTTCGGCCAAATGCGCTATCTGCCACTGATATTGCGTGTAGCCAATAAGATGTGCCAGGTAACGGTCCAACCCTGCGGCGTCAATGGGAACGAAGGCTTGCAGCGCCTGCACCAGTGACTCCGGCGCTTTAGCCGGGGCATCCTGTGGCTGCTTGGCCAGGTGCTGGAAGACGAGACTGTCTGTGAGCAGCGCGGTGACGGTTTGCTGCTGCCATTCACTGCTTTCATCGCTGGTTTGCAGCGTGGCCCAGGCCGTTTGCAGCAGGTGGACGAGAGCGGTCAGCCGGTTATGGTAGCTGAGCATGTCGCTCGTTTGTTGGAAGACGGCCGTTTCCGCCAACACTTCTCTGCCAACTTTTTCCACCTGCTCACGGCGCGCATCGGTATCCGATTGCTCAAAACGTTGCCACGTCATTTTTTCAGCCATAACTGCATTACCTTCGCAATTTCCCCGGAAACTTTTAACAGATGAGATGCGAATAGTTTCTGGGGAAATAAGAGTTACTCATCCTGGCCAAAGTAAGCGTTCCAGGCGGCCAAATCCTCATCGCTAAGGTTTTGTGGGTTGGGGGATTTTTTCTTCTTGCGGCGCGGGGTACCCTTTTTGCTAGATTTGGACGCCGGCTTTTCGGCTTGTTTTTCTACCTGCCTGGGTTCGCCGCCGAAGAGGGCCAGCCATTCGCGCAGTTCCTCGTCGCTTAGTTCAGGGTTTTCGCGGTCAGTTGAGGCCGGCGGTTTGGGGACCAGTTTTGCTTCTTCCGGTTCTGGCTCCGGTTCGGGAATAGTGCGGTTGGGCGGGATTGGTTTGGGACGGTTGCGCAGCGCTTTTTCATCGACGGGGCCAAATAGGTCCAGCCATAGTTCGACTTCGGCATCGCTGATGACGGGATCATCGTCGGTGGTGGTAGGGCCGGGGAGGGTGCGCTCTTCTTTGTCGGCGCTGAGGCGCTGGGCAAACTTTTCGCTGCGGATATGCTTCATTTTGCGCCGGTTAGCAGCGTCGATGATCTGCTGATCGCTGGTGACCAGGCGGTATTCAGGCGGGTTTTTCACACGGTTGATGCGGGCGATGAGCAGGGAATCGGCCGTTTTGCCCTGCGAGACAAAAATCACCTTCACCTGCGAATTGGAAAGATTGACGTTGTGGCCGCCGGGGATGCCGCCATCAAAATAAACGGTGACTTTGCGCTTGGGGGATACGGCCGTCCATTGCCGCAGCTTCAATATCAATTGTATTTCATCATCCGGGTCACTCAGATCGATGTCTGGCAGCTTGGCGATGAGGTTATGGCCGTCGATTAGATAATGCATGAGTCTGGTGTGGGAGCGTGCCAATGAGTTGGTGGTAATTGAATAAATTAATAAATCGAGAGCATTCGGTAATTCAAGATAAGGTTCTCATGGCCAAGACTCTGGTCCGAG
>CALBTC010000455.1 GCA_937967805.1 uncultured Anaerolineaceae bacterium | reverse complement strand
TTTGCAGGCCAGGGCATTGACGCCGTTGATGCGGACCGCATCGGAGCCACAAACGCCATGGGCGCAGGAGCGGCGCAGCGAAAGCGTGCCGTCTTGTTCCCACTTCACCCGGTGCAGCACGTCCAGCACGGAATCGTTGGGGCGTACATCTTTTACGGTGTACTCCCCCCACCAGGGAACGCTGTCCTTTTCCGGATTGAAGCGACGGATGCGTAATTGAACTTGCATAGGAATCTCCTCATTGACGGTAAACAGTGGTCCGTAATCCGTAATCGGTATTTATTGTAGACCGATTACTGCTCACGGATTACCGATAACCGATTTAGTAGACGCGCTCCTTAGGCTCGTAGCGGCCCAGGGTGACGGGTTTGTAATCCAGACGATGCCCACCGTCTTCGCTGCGGAAGTAGAAGGTGTGTTTCAACCATTCATCGTCATTGCGTTCCTGGTAATCATCGCGGGCGTGGCCGCCGCGGCTTTCCGGGCGGGCCAGGGCGGAAACGGCCGTAACCTCCGCCAGTTCCAGCAAGCAGCCCAATTCCCACGCTTCCAGCAAGTCGGTGTTGAACTTTTGCCCTTTGTCATCAATCTGGATATTACGATTATATGATTCGATGAGCTCTTTCAGGTCGGAAACGGCCGTGCTCATCGTTTCTTCCGTGCGGAACACACCCACGTTGGCGGTCATCGTTTTTTGCATCTTGTTGCGCAGATCGGCCGCCTTGACGCCACCGCTGCCGTTGCGAATCCGCTCAAACTCGGCCATGACTTCGGCCGCGGGATCATCGGGCAAGGGCAGCAAATCGGCCTGGTTGCAATATTCGGCCATATGCTTGCCAGAGCGGCGGCCAAACACCACCAGGTCTACCAGGGAGTTGGTGCCCAACCGGTTAGCCCCATGTACGGAGACGCAGGCGCATTCACCGGCGGCATAGAGGCCATCTATCAGGCTGCCATCGACATCGGCCAGAACACGGCCGTCTACGTCCGTCGGAATGCCGCCCATGGCGTAATGGGCTGTCGGCTGCACCGGCATTGGCTCCGTTACCGGGTCCACGCCCAGGTAAGTGCGCGTAAAATCGGCAATGTCCGGCAGCTTGGCTTCTATATACTCCCGGTCGATACGGCGCGACTCGCCCGCTTCTTCAAAGTAATGGTTCACTGTTTCTGGACGAATGTCCAGGTGGACGTAATTTTGCCCGTTGATGCCGCGCCCCGCCTGTACCTCCAGGAAGATGGCCCGGCTGACCACATCGCGGCTGGCCAAATCTTTAATGGTGGGGGCATAATTTTCCATAAACCGCTCCCCCTTGCCATTGATGAGCACGCCACCTTCGCCGCGCACACCCTCGGTGATGAGAACGCCCAGGCGAAAGATACCCGTAGGATGGAATTGGAAAAACTCCATGTCCTCCAGCGGTACGCCACGCCGCAGGCAAATCGCCGCGCCGTCGCCCGTAAGCGAATGAGCGTTGGAGGTTACTTCCCAGCAGCGGCCCCAGCCGCCGGTGGCAAAATGGACTGCCTTGCTGTGGAAAACATGAAAATCGCCGGTGCTAATTTCCACAGCGACCACGCCGCGCACCGTGTTGTCCACCCGAATCAAATCAACAACGTGGAACTCATCAAAGAAGTTAACTTTGTTTTTGATGCACTGCTGGTAAAGGGTCTGCAAAATCATGTGGCCGGTACGGTCGGCGGCGTGGCAGGCGCGCTGAACCGGCTGGCCCGTTTCATTGTTGGTGTGGCCGCCAAAGCGGCGCTGCGAGATGGTGCCGTCGGGATAGCGATCAAACGGTAGTCCCATGTGCTCCAGCTCGACAACGGTATCCACTGCTTCTTTACATAAAACGTCAACTGCATCCTGGTCTGCCAGATAATCAGACCCTTTCACTGTGTCGTAGGCGTGCCATTCCCATTTATCTTCTTCCATGTTGCCCAGCGCAGCGCCAATGCCGCCCTGGGCTGCGCCTGTATGCGAGCGCGTAGGGTACAGCTTGGAAATGACGGCAACGTTGGCGCTTTTGCTGGCGTACAGCGCTGCCATCAATCCGGCGCCGCCAGCACCTACAATGACGGCGTCGAATGTGTGTGTTTTTACGTTAGCCATGTTTATCCTGCACTTTTTTGGAGTAAAAATTGTAATTTTGTAATTGGGTAATTGATCCAGTTAGTTACTCGATTACTTAATTACATTCAGTAATTAAATTTAACCAGGTAAATTTTGCGCAGCCTGACGAGCAGCTTCCGGATCAAAAAGCGAGATGCCAATCGCGGCCCAAATAACGGTTACGACCACAAAAACGGCCAAGACGATATTGATCGTTTTCATCACGCGGGGATTGTGAATGTAATCCTCCAACACGCTGCGCAGGCCGTTAACGCCGTGGGGAATGGCGAACAAGAGCAAGAAGATGTCATACACTTTCCAGCCCCAGGAGTTCCACTGCTCGGCGACAAATATGAGGGTTAGATTGCCGCTGCTGTTAAGCACATGCTGAATGATCATGTGACCCACTGCCAAAATCAATAAAATCAGACCAGACATGCGCATAAACAAGTAGGCATATCGCTCAAAATTATATTGCACTTGTACCTTGCGGCGCGTAATTGAGGGTGTTGCAGATGTCATAATTTATTTGCTCCCTTAGCCTGTAAAATCGCTCACGCGGGGGATTTGCCAGCAGGCGGCACCCAACTCGCTGCAACGGCCGAAAAATTCAATAAACATGTAAATGCCGATGGGAACAAATATGACGGCAAACAACACCCAAACAATGGTGGCGCTGCGCTGCTGATATTTCCACCATTCCGGCTTAAAGTCCAAAATGGTGATGCGAATACCATTGAAGGCATGATAAAGAACAGCAGCCATGATGCCTATTTCGCCAACGGCAAAGAGGGGATGTTTAAACAACTCCAGTGACCAGGCGTACAGCTCCGGGTAAAAATGTGCATTGGCCGTATCCCATACGTGTATCACCAGAAAGCCTAAAATGGCTAACCCGGATATGCGATGGGCAATCCAGCTATAATGACCGCTCTTCCCACGATACCGCACACTCTCGCGTATAGTGAGTATTAAAGATGACATGTATCTCCTTCCTCCACTTGTTAAGTGGAAATTTTGTAAACGGCGCACCGCTGTTTGAATGGACCTGAAGAGGATATGGGTCGTTTGCTCCAGTGAGAGCAACAAACGGTTTCGCCTTCACATGAAATCAAGTCGGGGTTCATTATAACACGTTTAGTGGTGAAGGTAAGGAATTTTGTAAGGGGATAATGGCTTGCTTTTGCGGTATAATTAGGCGTGCGTACACCGATGCAGAACACTGTTCTATAGACTGTAAGCATGGAAAATTCGGGCCTTTTGTCTTATCAATTGATGAACGTTGTCAGCATAGACAAAAGGATGCTTGTCTAGCTTTTGGGCGACTGCTACACTTTAAAACAGATGATTAGACCGTTTAACTTACGTGATTTGCCTCTTGTTCACCGTTTGAGTGAACTGGGCGTTTCCCTCCATACGGAATCTGCCCTGACTAAAAATTTGCATCCCACGCGGGGCGCGCTTTTTAGTCTGGTGGGCGGGGATTTTCCCACGTATGTTTGGAAATCCGACAAGAATGGGATGGCCGGCTTTATTCAGCTTTGTCTGGACGATGAAAGCGTGCATGCCCATATTTTGTATTTGAGCTCAACGGGTGAGGGACAAATTGCCGGTGATGGCAACGGCACGGCCGTTTCCGGCACACAAACTGCAAATGGCGAACGGCCGTATCAGGTAAATGAAGATGCCTGGCTGCCGCTGCTGGATCAAGCCGTGATAGAAGCCGGCCAGCGCGGCATTCATAGTTTGGTAGCTGAAGTTGACGAAGTGAGTGATGAACTGCCGGTGTTACGGCGCGCCGGCTTTGTCGTTTATACCCGGCAGGATGTCTGGGTGTTGGCCAACGGCGAGGCAGCCGGCAAAAAAGAGAAAGAAACCAATTTTTTGAGACCCCGCCAGGCGGAAGATGATTGGGACATTCAGCTGTTGTATGCCAATACAGTCCCCCGCCTGGTACAGTTAGTGGAGCCGATGCCGCCACTACACGATGGGGCAGGTTGGGTGTTACATGAAGAGAATGAATTAGCTGCCTTTGTCCATGTTCATGTGGGACCGGTGGCCACCTGGATGCGACTATTTATCCATCCCAGTGCCGAAGCGCAGGCCGACCAGATTATTACGGCCGTTGTGCGCCAGACGCCTGCCGCTGCCACCCGTCCCATTTACTGCTGCGTGCGCCGCTACCAAAGCTGGGTGCAAAATGCACTGCAACGTTCTGGCTTTACCCTGTGGGGCAGCCAGGCGGTGATGGTAAAGCACATCGTGCAAAAAGCAGCCAGGCCGCTTACGGACCTCTCAGCAGCGCTGGAGGCTCAAGGCATTTCGCCAACAGCCCCACTCATCCGACAATACAAAAAAAAGGAGCGGAAGGAAACCAAAAAAAGACCTTCAACTCCCAAACCGATTTTTGAGAAGAGTTAACCAATACATACATGAATCTTTCACAAACAGAACAAGCGAAAGCAGATTTACAAAAACTATTAGCGATATTACCGGCACCCATTGCCGAAAAAATTGAATCAATTGGTCGTGAAGTTGAGTTGTTAGAAGTTGTTATGGATTTAGGCCGCCGGCCAACGGCACGCTACACGGACGGTGAACTGATTTTGCGACAGGAAGAAGTAACGGCCGCAGACATCGCCGCCGTGGTAAACGGCATTGGCGATTTTGATGACGACAATCGCGCTGGCATTGCCCGCACCCTGCACCGCATCTCCGGCATTCGCAACCGTAAGGGCGAAGTGGTGGGTCTCACCTGCCGCGTGGGTCGCGCCGTTTACGGCACCATCGACATTATTGGAGACATGGTTGCCGAAGGCCACAGCATTTTGCTGCTAGGCCGTCCTGGCGTGGGCAAGACCACCATGCTGCGTGAAATGGCCCGCATCTTGGCCGAAAAGCGGCGCGTGGTCATCGTCGACACTTCCAACGAAATTGGCGGCGATGGCGATATTCCCCATCCGGCTGTCGGCCGCGCCCGCCGGATGCAGGTGCCGCGTCCCGCTCACCAGCACGAAACAATGATTGAAGCGGTAGAAAACCACAATCCGGAAGTGATTATCATTGATGAGATTGGCCGAGAGCGGGAAGCGGCCGCGGCCCGCACGATCAATGAGCGGGCGGTACAGCTCATCGGCACAGCCCACGGCAACACGCTGGAAAACTTGCTGCTCAATCCGACCTTGTCTGACCTGGTCGGCGGCATCGAAAGCGTGACGCTGTCTGACGACGAAGCGCGGCGGCGCGGGACGCAAAAAACGGTGCTGGAGCGGCGTGCTCCCCCGACGTTTGATGTCCTCATCGAGATTCAGGATCGTGAGAAGCTGCTGGTGCATCCAGACGTGACGGCTTCGGTGGATTCGATGCTGCGCGGCCAGCCGTTCCGCGTGGAGTTTCGCTCGCGCGATGAGGCCGGCCAGGTGCAGGTAGAGCAGCAAAGCGCCGTGGTGACATCCGCCGCGGTAACGGGACGGCGCGATGCCGGTCCGCGCCGGGAAAAAACGCGCGATGAGCGGAACGGCCGTATCTTCACCAACGGCAGCGGCCGGTCTAGTGATGGCAAACAGGCACCTGCTTTGCCTACCGAGCCGGTTCCATACGAAGAAGAGTCTGAGACGCTGCATGTGTTTGCCTACGGCGTAGCCCGTAACCGGCTCATCCAGGCCGCCAAGCGGCTCAAGGTGCACATCACCCTGGTGAACACGCTGCCAGAAGCTGACGTGCTGGTGACGCTGAAAAGCTATTATCGCAAGCGGCGTCAGCTCATTAATGATGCTGAACGGCGGCGCACGCCAGTGTATGTGCTGCGGGCCAACACCACTAACCAGATGGAGAGCTTCTTGGTTCAGGTAATGAATCTGGATGCTCCCAGTTCCGCCGATCCGTTTGAGTCGGCCATTGCCGAGGCGGAGCGCGGCATTGAGTTGATTCAGGCAGGGCAGGCGTCTGTCGATCTACGGCCGGTTGGTTCGGCCATTCGTCGTTACCAGCATCAACTGGTGCGCCAGGCCAATCTGGTCTCGCACAGCTATGGCAAAGAACCGAACCGGTATGTGCGCATCTTCAGCGCCAGCCGTGAGAACAGTTAAAAATTCAGGTTAATCAGGGAATTGTGCATGTTTGTCACTTTTGAGGGGCCAGAGGGCAGCGGCAAATCCAGCCAGATTGCTCTACTGGCCTCTTTTTTGCAGCAGCGTGGCTTAACCGTTGTCACCACGCGGGAGCCGGGCGGGACGCCCATTGGGGATGAGATTCGGGCCTGCGTCCATAACGTGGCCAACACGGCCATGATACCGACGACGGAAATGCTGCTTTATTCGGCGTCGCGGGCGCAGTTGGTGGGGGAGTTGATTCGCCCAGCCCTGGCCGCGGGCAAAATCGTCTTGTGTGATCGCTATGCCGACAGCACGCTGGCCTACCAGGGATACGGCCGTGGCCTCAACCTGGCGCATCTGCGGCAGGTGACTCAAATTGCCACCGGCGGCCTGGTGCCAGACCTGACGTTTTTCCTGGATATTGACGTGGAACGGGGGTTAGCGCGACGCACGGATGGCGGTCTGGAGATGAACCGGCTTGACCTGGAAACGGTGCAGTTTCACCAACGGGTGCGTGAAGGATATCGCCAGCTTATTGCTGAAAACCCCAGTCGCTGGGAAATTGTTGACGCGGATCGGTCGATAACGGCCGTTCAGCAAGATTTACAGCGTGCGCTGTTGGCTCGTCTGGAGACAGTTCATAGCTAACGAACTATATATCGTCTGAGGAATCCAGGCCTGCGGCTAAATCGGGCATGGATTGCTCAATTGCTTCCGGTGATTCGCCCTTTTCCAACCGATCCACCACTTCATTAAACTCGTCCCCCATCTCTTCGCCCATTTCTTGACTCATTTTGCGCATGAATTTGCCCAAGGAGCGGGGATCGTCTTCGTCTAAACCGGCGAGATCGCCTTCCATCATGCTGTCCAGACGGCTGTCTTCTGATTTGGCGACAGCTATGCGGCTGATGCGGCGTTTCATCTCCTGGCTGCCGCAATGGGGGCAAACGGGTTGGACTTTACCGTACTCACTGTATGAAAATTGCAGTCGGGCCGGTTTACGGCAGCTTTGGCAGCGATAATCATAAAAAGGCATAATGCTACTTTCCTTCCCTGGTGAACTTGTGATCGGTGTTCATTTTGCAGTTATTATATGTTTCATCGGGTGCGGTTTCAAACGGCCGTACCCAAAATCATAAATCGAGGTTAACGTGGTAGAGTACAGCTTGTATCAAAAAGAAAATCACCCCAAACTTATTGTCATCTCCGGCCCTTCTGGGGTTGGCAAAGACACCATCGCTCGCAAACTGATCGATACCGATCCCGAACGATTTTACTTTGTTGTCACGGCCACCACCCGGCCACCGCGGGAGGGCGAAACACACGGCGTCGATTATTTTTTCTTTAGCAATGATGAATTTGCCGAAATGATTGAGAACAATGAACTGCTGGAATACGCCGTCGTTTACAACGATTACAAAGGCATTCCCAAACAGCAAATTCGGGATGCGCTCAACAGCGGACGGGATGTTATTATGCGCGTGGATGTTCAGGGGGCCGCCACGGTGCGCAAGATTATCCCCAACGCCATTTCTGTGTTTCTGACTACGGAAACGGAATCTGAGCTGGTGCGCCGCTTGCGGGAGCGTAAATCGGAAACGGCCGAAGGGCTCAATTTGCGCATTGCCGCTGCCCGCCAGGAGATGAAGCGGATTCAGGAATTTGACTACTGGGTCATCAATGCCGAAGATCGTCAGGAGCGGGCGGTGCGCGAGATATTGAGCATTATCGAGGCAGCCCATTGTGAGGTGGAGCAGCAGCCAATTGTTCTCTAGCTTTCAAGATACCGTTTCCAGACAACGAAAAAGCGGGTTGGCCATTCCTGGCCAACCCGCTCTTTTTTTATCTTACGAGCAGCCTAAGGCTGCAAGTTAGCGCTGTTATTCAGCACCGTTGCTAATTTCACCGCTAAAGCAGGAAACGGCCGTGCCTTCAAACAGCGAAGACGTCATTTCTGCACAGTTGGTCCAGTCGCCCGGTTTTGTGCCGAAAGCGCTGTATGTAATTGTGTAAGTCTCGCCAGGTTCACCTGGGGTCGAGAATACGTCCACTTCGTAATCACCAGCAGGGAACGACGGTGCTGGCGGATCGCCGGCGCCATCGAAGTAAATCTGCCCACCGGTGTTGCCGAATTTGTTCTCAGCGCCAACCGTCAGGAAGCCACCGTCGCCGTCAGAAATCTCTTCACCGTAGGTGAAGCTGATATCTTCAAAACCACTGTAGCCAATCCAGACCTGGAAGGTATTCAGTTCACCGTCGCCGTAGTTGGAAACAGCTTCCCATTCCACCACGACCCAAGAGTTTCCACTGACGCTGTCTGTCAGGGTGTTGACCAGGATGCGGCCACCGAAGTCGGGATTCAGGTCAGTCCAGAACGGCGCGAGAATGTTGTTTGGTATGCTTGCGCTGGGGATCGGTTGGTTGATGAAATCAACATCGGCACCGGTGCCGCCGCCAACCACAATGTAACCATTAGAAACCACGCCAATTTGGGAGTATGTTTCGCCGGCGTAGACAAAGGACGGAACTGTTACGTTCACAATGCTTTCGTCAGAGCCACCCAGATCCAGGGAAGAGCCAAACAGACTTAGCGGCAGGTAACCGGCCGGGGAAGCCAGCGGGTCAACGGCTGCATTGACAATGGGTGGCGCAGCGCCAAACAACGTACCGCTGGCGCTCAGGGAGCGAGAGCTGGTTTGCGTAGCGCCATCAACGCTGCCGTTCACCAGACGCAAACGACGCGGCAAAACGTCAGTCACGCTGAAGTCGGCTTCGCTGAAGCTGTTGTTGGTAATGGAGATTGTACATTCAGTAACTTCACCTGGTGTCAGGCTGGCGGAATCACAGGTCTTGTCAATGCTGACCGGAGCCTGGGCCCGCACGATGGTGATGGGGAAGCGCAGTGCATGGTCGCCGTGCGTCAGGTGCATCACAGCCATCGCCGTGTCACCCAGCTCAACGCCGCTGGCATCAACATGAATGTTCAACGTTGCCTGACGTCCGGCGCGGATACCTACAACAGCGGGTACATCTACAACCAGGCCATCATCCGATTCAACCGTGATGTACCACCAAGCGTCGTGGCCCAGTTCGCTTTGCAGCGTACGCTGTACTGTCATCTGGCCAGGCATATTGGGAATGTACAGGCTGGGATAGTTGGCATTCCACAAGTTATCCTCATACATCAGGAAGCTTGCCGTCGAATCTGAAATACTCAGACCGGGATTACCAGCTACGTTCAGATCAATGCGGCCGGAACCAGCATCGAAGTTATCAACGGGCGTTACGCCATCTTCTTTTACAAGACCATCAACCGTAGCGGTCATCATCAAAGCAGATTTGATCTGGCCCGGTGTCCAGTCTGGGTGCAACGCTTTGAGCAAGGCACCAGCACCAGCGGTGTGCGGGCTGGACATGGAGGTTCCGCTCAGGAAGCCAAACAGTCCGGGTTGGCCTAAAACTTCTGCCGGATACGGGGAGGTGTTGGCCAGAATGTTGACGCCAGGCGCGGTTACGTCTGGCTTGCTCACGCCCAGGGTTTGGCCGGAGCCACCGCGTGAACTGAAGGAAGCCATAACATCACCTTGTACGGTCGCTTTCACGCCGCCACTGAGTGTAGCCACGACATTGCTGTTGTTGGCCATAAAGTCAAGCAAAGCGGCACCAGCATCATTTTGGATGTGGATGCTGGGAATCCAGTGCGCATCGGTATTCAAGGTTTGCACAGCGGGGTTGTACAGAATCATACCGCCGGCGCCCCCTTCAGCGACGTTGAAGCTCTTGGAAACACGGGCGATGATACCGCGCTCGCAGACAACAATTTCACCATTGAACGTACCGGGAGCAAACGGATCCAGGCAGAGGCCATCGCCATAATCAGCGGCTAGGACAATGGGTGCCGGTCCGTAGCCATCGGTGATGGATACGCCGTCTAGGGTCAGTGAGTCTGTGTCAGATTCCAGCGTTACACTGGCAACCAGGCCGCGATCGTGGGTGCTGGCACCTACGGTCATTGTCCAGGGACCACGGTGGGCAACCGTGTCTGGTGTTGGGCCAGAGTTACCAGCCGAAGCGGAGACAAAGACGCCATTGTCGTAGGCAACAGAGAAAGCTTGTTCCACGATGTCGTTGTAGGGATCGCCACCGCCGCTGATGGAGAAGTTAATCACATCAACGCCGTCAATGATTGCCTGTTCAACTGCGGCTACGGAGTCGCTGCTAAAACAGCCTTCCAGACCACAAACTTTGTAGGCAATAACCTGAGCACGGGGTGCTACACCGCTGATAATGCCCATATCGTTGCCCAAAACGGTCGCCGCCACGTTGCTGTTACCGGCGACGGTTGAGGCTGTGTGGGAACCGTGGCTGTCGTCATCACGAGCCGACGTGAATTCGGTGTCAGTTAGACCAATCACGGCATCGTAGGTGGACAAGAAACGATAAGCGCCAATGAGCTTGTTGTTGCAATCGAAGTCCAAACCGAGGTCCGTGCCGTCAGCCCGCGTGCTGCCAAGATCACAGGCGTATGTTCCTGCGGGCGCCGGGTAGGGATTCCCGTTGGGATCCGGATCAGAGAAGGAGGGGTTCTCTGGCCAAATGCCGGTGTCCAAAATGCCGGCAATAACGCCTTCACCGGCGTTTTCCTGGCCACCGAGGGCGTCCCATACGGTTGGGGCACCGATCCATTCTGGGCCGGCATCTGTTTCCAATTGACGGAGTTCATCGAGGTAGATTCCTGTGACGCCGGAAATAGACGCAATTGCATCCAGGTTGACACTGGCAACGCCGGATACGGCAACACCGTTGAAAACTTTGTCGTATTCATGCGTCACCTGGCCATAAGCGCCTAAAATATCTTTGAGGGCACCCGCATCTATCGCTTCATCAATGGTGATGATAAGGTTGACTTCTTCCAGGTCACCAACTTCGATGCGGTTTGCTACGGCCGTTTTGCTGTTGCTATAGGTGGCGTCAACAGTAATTGCATCGCCTGAGGCAGTGAATCCACCGTCCTGAGCAAAGCCGAGGGAGGCTGAGGAAAGAATAAGGACGAGTGTTAACAGTGCCAAAAGCGATACTGTAAGCACACTCTTTTTCGGGTTTTTCTTAAACATCTGTTCTCCTGTTATGTAATACATTGTAAGTTTTTTTGCTTTCTTCAATGAAAGCTAATCTTCCGATTAAGCTTGTAACCGATGTTTCTCTTTAAATAGAATCACCTCCTCAGTATAAAATTTTTAACTTTTTGGGTGGGTGCTATACCAAATTGAGGAGTATTGGTAAACATTTTTCCAAGAGAGCACAGGCATATGGACGTGATCCGGTGGATTGTGAGTTGTGTAGCACCTTCCATTAGTTGCTCAAGGTTGTGTACGCATGTGTGTAGGATAGACCTGATTTTAGAAACCTGGTTCTGTTTGCATATTTGGAGATGGGGTAAAACTTATCTGCTTAATTAATTTTTGCGCTATTCTGCTATAGTAAACATCTCACAGTATGGCCCTTATACGTAACATATCCAGAGCAAATTACAGTTTGGCTTACGATAAAGTTTCCCTTCCTTAACGGCAAATTGCTCCTTATTAGACGGCTGCCTTAAGTGTATAAAGAGCGTAAATATTGTATAGAAAGATAAAACGGCCGTGTTATAATCCCCACCATTCTGCAACGAGAACCGTATCTATCTATGCAACAATTCCAGAATTGGCAGTTTGACACATTATCTTTTTTCATTGGCCTGCTGCTGGGCATCGCCGCCGCGTATGGCTTCTTGCGCTTGCGGCCACCGCTGCGTCGCCAATATGCCCGGCTGTCGGGGTGGGTGCGTGAACGAATTGCTTACTTGCGCTCCGGGGTGGCGGTACGCTTTTTGGCAGAAACGGCCGTTTACGCCAACAATTACCATCTTCTAAAAAACAAGACGGAATTAAGCACCCTTTTTGTGCCGCCTCGTCTGCTGGCCCCGTTGGAAGACCCGGCGCTGCTGCCGGAAGATCGGGGCGCTACGGCGTTCACCCATCTGTGGCCGGAATGGGCCTGGGGCATGGGGTTGCCAACCCCGGCGACGATGACTTTGGATCAATTGCTGCGCAACGGCCGTCGCGTCATCATTGCCGGGGAAGCCGGCGTTGGGAAGAGCAGTCTGCTGGCGTATCTGGCATATCGATGTGCCACAGCGACGGCCGATAGTGCCGATTCCCGCTTGGTGAATATGTTGCCCGTGCTGGTACACGTTGCCGAGCTGGGCATAGCCACGGGAGAAGCAAGCGAAGACGCGGAGGCCGTTTTAGCCGGCGCCTTGCAAAAGCGGGCCAATCCGCTAACCAGCCCCGGCATTAAAGATTTGCTGCACCAACGATTGAAAGCCGGGCAGGTGCTGCTGCTGCTGGATGGTTGGGATGCGCTGCCGGTAACCCAACGGCCCAAAGTGGCCGAATGGCTGGAAGCGCTGCTAAGAAAGTATGGGCAGACGCAAACGTTTGTAGCGGGGGGCTTAACCGGCCATGGGCTGCTGCTGGAGCTGGATTTTACCTGGACCACGCTAATGCCCTGGCGTCTGGGTGAAGCGGAAATGTTTGCCGAACGATTTACCCAGGCGTTGTCGGTAAGCAAGCCGCCGCGCTTACCTTACTTTTGGCAGCCGGGGCAAACAACCGGTACGACGACGCTCAATTTTGCCTTACGGGCTCTGGCCAAGCTGCCTGGTGATCCAAAACGGCCGCTGCCAAACCATGAACTGTTGCCGCAAAGCCTTACGCTGTTGGCGGATAAAACCCCACCGGATAAGACGACACGCGCTTTTTGGCAGCAGTTGGCCTACAAGATGCTGCATGAAGACAAAATGGCATTAAGAACAACGGAGGTGACGGCCGCTGCCGAAGCGTTCGCTCAAGAATCAGACGGACAAATCAACCGCAGTCTGGCCAACCAACTGCAAAAATCGGTGAAAAATACGCCCATTTTTATTATCTGGGGCAACGACCGCTTGAGCTGCCGCGGTGTGTGGTGGCGCGACTTTTTGGCAGCAGGTTATCTGGTAGCTCAAAAAGATGTGGCGGCTGTGGCGGTCCATCTAAACGATCCGGCATGGGCCCAGGTGCTGCGTTTTTACGTAGCGCAGGTAGATCCGGCGCCATTGGCCGGGCAGTTGTTGAAGGGTCAGGACAATACGCCATCGCGGGAATCGGTCTTTCAGGTGGCGTCCTGGCTGCCGCTGACGGCCGAAAAAGGGGAATGGCGGCGACAGACGATGATTTTGCTGGGGCAGATGATCCGCTCGGCCACTTCATTTACGCAAGTATTGCGGCAGCGGGCCATGGCGGCGCTGGCCAAGTCCGGCGAGCCGGGGGTGATGACCTTTGTGACGCAGCTGCTGGAGCGCACCGATCCCTTTATGCGCCAGTTGGGTACTTCAGCGTTGGCATTTGTAGGAAATGAGCAGGCGATGGCGCTGCTGGCCAAAATGGTGACGGATGGGGATGAATGGGTACGGCAAACGGCCGTCTACGGCCTCCTCCTGCAACAACATCATCCGCTGGCCGAACAGCCGCTGCTGTCCGCCATGCTCAGCGACGATGAAGCGCTGAGCCGCATCGTGGCTGAGGGATTGGCGCTTAACGGGGCACGTGGCGTGGAAATTTTGCAAGATGCCCTCACCGACGACGATATTCAGGTGCGCCGGGCCGCGGTTTTGGGCTTATCGTTGCTGGATGCCGGCTGGGTAGAAAAGCAGCTCATCCAGGTGGAGCGGCACGATGATGAATGGTTTGTGCGTTCGGCGGCCAATGGGGCGCTAGAACTGATGCGGGCGCGGCGCAAGGCGGCCAGGTGGGAACCGCCTAATCCGGCCGACCAGCGCTGGTTAACGATGGCTTTCCGGCAAGACGGCCGTATCGTGCCCGACGGTCAGGCAGCGATGCCCTTTTTGGTCCAGCTCATCAGCGAATCCGACGATCCCAAGTTGCGTGCTTCGGCGGCAATGTTGCTGAGCCATTTGCCGGCGTTGGATGCGATGCCGGCGCTGGAAACGGCCGCTCGCGACAGCGATTTTTTGGTGAGCGAAGCTGCCTTCACCACGCTGTGCCATCTACGACGGGCCTACGGGTAGCGATACGGCCGTTAATCGATAGGCTCAGCGGCGATTCAGCCGATGTGCGAATGAATTTACTCGGACCCGTGCTCGCTGCGTTTTCCGCGGTTAATTCTCTATTTAACCATAGGCCCAGCGTAGGAAGCGGGGGAACTGCTGGGCCCAGGTGTCGTAGTTATGCCGTCCGCCGGGCACTTCGATATACACCACATCCTCACCGCGTGAGAATCCAATTTTTTCCAGTTCCTCAATCAGTTCCAGCGTGTCTTGAATGGCGTCGATGACGCCGTTGTGGTCCCGGTCACTGGCTTCGTCCTGGGTGGCGGCTTCAAACCAGAGGCGGAGGTTGGGCTTGACGGCCGTTCCCCGCACCATTTCGTGAGCTATTAACCGATTAGGCGGCATCGCCGTCTCATCCGCAGCAGCGCGCCACCAAAAGGAGCCAGACATTATCCCCACCACGCCAAACTGGTCGGGGTGGTTCCAGGCAATGTCAAAAGCGGACAATCCGCCCAGCGACACGCCAAAAATGCCACTATCGGCCGGGTTGTGGCTGGTGCGGAACTGCTGGTTGATGGCCGGCATGAGTTCGGTGGTGAGGAAACGGCCGTATGCCGCCGCCCTGGTGCCGAGTTCTTGCGCGTTGGGGCAAACGGCCGTGCCGTACTCGTAAAGGCGGTCATCGTTGGCGGGCACGGCCACAACGATGAGGGGCGGAACCTGCCGCCGTTCAAACAGTGTGGCCAGCGTTTCGCGCAGTTGCAGCGCCTCCTGGTCCTGGCCGTCGTTGACGTAGAGGACGGGGTAGCGGCGCGTGCCCGCCTGGGCATACTCTGGCGGCAAAAAAACGGTGATCTCCCGGCTGTTGCCCAATTCCGCCGAAGCAAATTCCGGCAGCGAAACCACCGCCACCGTTGCCAGCAGCGCCGCTCGCCGCCGTTTGGCTTCGTAGAGGGCGAGGATGATGGTGAGGGTGAGAACGGCCGTAAGCAAAAATACAAATTCAGTCATAGTTATTATCAGGTGTAAAGCTGTCATGCTGAACGCAGTGAAGCATCCCTAAAACCTTCAAACATTGCTTATCTTGCTTTTAGATATGTTGCAAACTCGCTCATTCACCCACGGTCGTTTCCGTTTGCCATAGCTGCTGCATTTCTTCACAACGAACCAGCAGTTCCTCCAGCGTGCCTTCGTCGGCGATACGGCCGTCCCGCAACACCACCACATGATCCGCCCGCCGCAAAGCCGCCCGCCGGTGACTCACCACGAGACACGTCTGCTGTCCAACTTCCCCTCCGCGCCTCTGCCCGCTCTTCGAGCGCACCTCTGCGTTAAAAACGCGTTCCCACAAAACCTTCTCCGTCTCCACGTCCAGCGCGCTGGAGAGATCATCAAACACGAGCAGCTCCGGCCGGCGCACGAACATGCGCGCCGCCGCCACGCGCTGTGCCTGCCCGCCAGACAGCCGCTGGCCGCGCGGCCCGACGATGGTGTCCAGTCCGGCTTCCATTTGGGCTAAATCTTGCTCGAAAACGGCCGTTTCCACCGCCTTCATCACATCTACCTTATCTTCCGGCAGGCCCAGCAACATGTTGTCCCGAATCGACTCGCTGAACAGGCGTGGGATTTGCATGGTGGTGGCCACGCGGGGAGGGATCATAAAGTTGGCGGGATCGGGGACGAGACGGCCGTTCCAAAAAATCTTGCCGCTATCGGCCGGGAGCAGCCCCAGCAGCACCTTCAGCAGCGTCGTTTTGCCTGCGCCGATGCGCCCCGTAATCACCACAAACTGGCCTGCCTTGAGCGACAGATCGATGTTGTGAATGCCGTTCTCGCTGCCAGGATAGGTGAAGTTGAGATTTTTGACGGTGAGATCGGCGAGAATGTGTTCTGCCGTCTTGGG
>CALBTC010000454.1 GCA_937967805.1 uncultured Anaerolineaceae bacterium | reverse complement strand
CTTTACGGTGAAATTTACTTGTTTTTGTCTCTTGACATTTCACCGCATCGCTTTTAGAGTAAACAAATGCATGGGGATAGTCATCAGGCAAGCGGGGGGAGTTGGAGTTGGTCGGGTGGGTAGGTTAAAGCCTGGTCAGTTGGCCAGCCGGTTTGTGGAGTTGCATTGGTAAACATTGGTCCAACACACCATTGCGCCCATGTTTAGGCTATAATTTCCGGATGACCCATTCAAAAACAGAGAAAGTTGACTGGCCTGTGGAAATTGTTCGCAGCCAAAAGCGGAAAAAGACAGTCAGTGCTGAGCTGAAAAATGGCGTTTTGCTGGTGCGGGCTCCGGCCCGCATGAGTAACAAAGAGCTGGCTCCCATCATTGAAAATTTGAAGAGGCGGCTGCATAAAAAAGTTCACCGATCGCCTAAATCGGATGCCGAACTGGAAGAAATGGCTCACCAGCTCAACCAGACATATTTTTCAAACCGGTTAACGTGGCAATCCATTCGCTATGTCACCAACCAAAACAAGCGGTTTGGCAGCTGCACCCCCGCAACCGGCACCATTCGCCTCAGCCACAGGCTGGCAGCTATGCCCGATTGGGTGCTGAAATACGTGATTATGCACGAGTTGGCCCACCTGGAAGAAGCCAACCATGGCCCCAATTTTTGGGCGTTGGTAAACCAATACCCTCTCACCGAACGCGCCCGCGGCTACCTGATGGCCATCGGTCTCGAAGAAGACGCTTTAGGTGAAACGTGATTGGCAACCATAGGTTGCACCACGCATCATCCCTACCAAAATAGGACACAGATTAACGGGGATGGACACAGATAAAAATCTTGTAAATCTGCGAAATTTGTTGATATTATCCGCTGCAGGTCTGGAAAATGCCTAGTGAAGTTCCAAAATAGTCACGTGGGCAGCGATGCTTGTTTGTTGGCAATCGCGAAATACAGAAACGCGGTGATGTCCATCTTGAACGTAGTAATCGTTGCCCACAGCTACCAGGGAGATGGGTGGCAGGGAAGCCAACTGCCGGCGGGCCTTGCGTACGCCGTCCAGGCGGCTGCGGCTGTGGCTGTTGGTCAGGCGAAACTCGGCGTCAAAGTCATGGCTGCGGGCGTCGCTGACCGTGCCTTTGATCTGGCTCAACGACACCTGGCGCACACCGGCATACTGGGTGTTGGCAATGGCGCGGCCGGCCATGGCTTGATTCAAGGTGGGCAATGCCTGGGCTTTTTGGCTGAAGCGGGCGATCGTTTTGCCGGCCCAGATTTGTAATTTTTGCGTGGGGATTGTGGTCGCTGAAAACATGAGTTTGTCCTTTTTCTGCCGATTTCTTGTGCCAAAACTTAACTGATGGGTAGGATACGGCCGTTCCGTGACACAACCGTGACACTTTCTCCGGCATCGGCTAAAATGCCCCATGTTTCTCACACTTAATTTTTTCGGTGGTTTTCAAGCGGCGATTGACGGTGAGCCGATCCCCGAATCGCGGGCCAAGCGGATTGAAGCCTTGCTGATCTTTTTGGCAATGGAAGCAGACCGCCCCCACCGGCGCGAGATGCTGATTGGCTTGCTTTTTCCCGATATGCCAGATGCTGCTGCCCGTACCAACCTGCGACAGACACTCAGCCGCCTGCGCCGGGCTATCGGCGATGCCAAAGCGGAGCCTCCGTTTCTGCTGTCCTCCCGTGAATCGACCCAGTTCAACACGGAAAGCGATCATACGCTGGATGTCGTGCAATTTCAGGGGGGACTGGCGGGCTGTAAGCAGCATCGCGGTGGGCGGGAGGGTGATTGTGTTGACTGCATGGCCTTGGCGGCTGCGGCCGTTTCCCACTACAAAGGTCCCTTCCTTGACGGCTTCTTTTTGGAAGACAGCAGCGCCTTTGAAGAATGGCTGCTGGGGCAGCGCCAGCAGCTTCAAGAGATGGTGCTGGCGGCGCTGGACGAACTGGCGCAGTTTCACCAGCGGCGCGGCGCGTATGACCAGGCGGCAGATTTTGCCCGGCAGCAGTTGACCATTGAGCCGTGGTGCGAACCGGCCCAGCAGCAGCTCATGCGGGCGTTGGCCTTGCTGGGTGAGCGAAACGCAGCGCTGGCTGCGTACCAGGCTTTTTGCCAGACGTTGCAAGAAGAATTGGGCGTAGAGCCACTGCCAGAAACGGCCGCATTAGCCGAACAAATTGAAACGGCCACGGGGGAACGGCCGTACCAACTGCCGCCTCGCGAGCAAAATCTGATTGGCCGCGATGAAGAGCTGGCCCAACTGTCTGCCTGGCTGGTTGACCCGGCGCAGCGGCTGCACACCGTGGTGGGGCCGGGTGGCATGGGCAAAACGCGTCTGGCGCTGGAAGCCGGCTGGCTGGTGGCTACCGCCCACCTGGGGCCGTTTATGCACGGCGTCTTTTTTGTGCCGCTGGCCGGCGTGGCCGCCGTGGAGTCCGCCGGGTTTAATCCGCTGGTAACGGCCGTAGCCGAAGCGATAGGCTACACGTTTGCCGGTTCGTCTGAACCGCAGGCACAGCTGCTGGCTTACCTGCAAGACAAGAAGATGCTGCTGGTGCTGGACAATCTGGAGCATCTCATGCAGCCGGGACGGACGCTGATTTTGGCGCTGCTGGAACGGGCCCCGATGCTCAACTTGCTCGTCACCTCGCGTGAGCGGCTCAACCTGGCGGAGGAGCACGTGCTGACGCTGGGCGGTCTGTCCAGCGATGCAGTCGGAAAAGTCACTACCGACACCGATTTAAGCCCGGCGATGGCCCTGTTTGTGCAGCGGGCGCAGCAGGTGGAGTCCCGCTTTGCGCTGGCGGAATCGGGCGATTGGTCGGCAGCGGCCGTGGCCGAAATTTGCCGGCTGCTGGATGGTTTGCCTTTGGCGATTGAGCTGGCGGCGGCCTGGGTGCGGCTGCTCTCCTGCCCGGAAATTTTGGCCGAACTGCGCCACAATCTGAACGGTCTCAGCGCCAGTGCGGTGGATCTGCCGCAGCGCCACCGCAGCCTGCGCGCCGTGTTTGATTATTCCTGGCAGTTGCTCACCCCAGCGGAGCAGCAGACGCTGGCCCAGCTGGCCATCTTCCAGGGCGGCTTTGAGCGGCAGGCGGCGGCCCAGGTGACCCAGGCCCGATTGCCGCAGCTTTCGGCGCTGCTGGACAAATCATTTTTGCGGCGACAGTTGGGCGATACGACCGCTCCGGCCACCTCTCGCTATGAAATGCTGGCTGTGGTACGCCAGTTTGCGTCTGAGCATTTAGAAAATGGGCAGGTAGGGTTTGATTTGCGGCAGCGATACGGCCGTTACTACCTCGATTTTGTCGCCGCGCAAACGGCCGATCTGCAAGGTGAAAACCAGCTCAACGCGCTGGCCGCCATCAATCGGGAAATTGAAAACATCCGCCAGGCGTGGCGGCTGGCGGTCACTCAGGCTGATGTGACGGCGCTGGATAAGGCAACAGAAGCCCTGTCCCTCTTTTTGTACATGCGCAGCTGGTTCCGTGAAGGATTGGAACTGTTTGGCCTGGCGGCCAATCGGCTGGATGGGCCGGCTCCGCCCCAGGTGGTGGCCAAGCTCACGTCGCGGCAGGGCTGGTTTGCCTTCTTGTCTGGCAAGCCGCACCGGGCAGCAGACCTGCTCAGACAAAGCCTGGCTGTGCTGCGTCCCGATGGCGATCCGGAAGCCCTCACCTACACCCTTAACTTTTTGGCTGTAGTCAACCAGTTCTTGAATGATTTTGAAGCGGCCCAGGCATTGTGCCAGGAGGCGTTGGCAATCGGTACAGAATACGGCAGCCGGTACAGTCAGGCAATCAGCAATAACATTTTGAGCCAGATAGCGTATGTGCAGGGGGAGTTTGAGGCGGCGCTGGATCATTCACAGGCGAGTTTGCAGCTGGAGCAGGCGCTAGGCAATCGCTGGAGCATGGGTTTTTCGCTGGTGAATTTGGGACGCGTGGCTTACGCGCTGGGGGATTTTGCCACGGCCGAAGCAAACTATGAACAAAGTTTAGCCATTCGCGAGGCGATGGGGGATGCGCGGGGCCAGGGTTTGTGCCGCATGTATTTGGGGGATACGGCCGTTGCCCGCCAAAACAGTTCCGAAGCCAGAGCGCAATACCGGCAAAGCATGGCCATCTTCCGCCAAATTGGCGATCAAACAACGGTGGCCAAGCTGGAAGAACGCCTGGGCAAAGTGGATTAGAGGGGACATGGACACAACCTTTGCGCAAAGCTTGCTGGCAAAAATAAAGGATGGACTGACGCTTAAAACCGTGCTCCCGGCCCTGGTAGGCGGCAGTATCATTGCCCTGTTTGAGGTGGTGCTGGCCGTTTCTTTTGCGGCTCTCATTTTTACCGGGCCGCTGACGCCGTTTGTGGCCAGCGGCATTGGGCTGGCGCTGTTTGGGGCGATTGTGACGGCCATTGTAACCACGCTGCTGGTCACGTTGCCGGGCACCGTTTCCGGCAACCAGGATGCCCCTGCCGCCATTCTGGCGGTTATTGCGGTGGCCCTTGCCGGCCAGGTTAAGGCCGGTGCTGCATCCCTGTTTGTGACGGTGGTTACGGCCGTGGCCCTCACTACCTTGCTCACCGGCCTGCTTTTTCTGGGATTGGGTACGTTTAAGGCCGGGCGTTGGGTGCGCTTTTTGCCCTATCCGGTCATTGGCGGTTTTTTAGGTGGCACGGGTTGGCTGCTCATTCCCGGCGCCATCGGCCTGACGATTGATTTGCCGGTGGAGCTGGCGGTTTTGCTGCAACCGGACGTTTTGCTGCGCTGGCTGCCGGGGCTGCTTTTGGCGCTCACACTCTTTTTTGCCGGTCGCTATTTTGACCACTTCCTGGTGATGCCCGGTTTGCTATTGGGGGGAATACTGCTTTTTTATCTGGTTGTCTGGCTCTCTGGCTTAACCATTGACGAGGTAACGACTGCCGGCTGGCTGTTGGGTCCCTTTCCGGACCAAAGCTTGTGGCTGCCCCTTACCAGCCTCGATTTTGGACAGGTGGATTGGGCAGCCATTGGCAGCCAGGCGGGCAGCATTTTGACCATTCTTGTTGTCAGCACCGTTTCGCTTTTGTTAAATGCGGGTGGATTGGAGCTCAGCACGGCTGAGGATGTGGATTTGAACCGGGAACTCAGGGCGGCGGGCGTGGGCAACGTGCTGGCCGGTCTGGGCGGTGGGTTGGTTGGGTTTCAGCAGTTAAGCTTATCGGTACTCAATATTAAGCTGGGTGCCTCCACGCGGCTGACCGGTTTGATCACGGCCGTTTTGTGTACCATCGTGTTGTTTCAAGGGGCGGCGGCGCTGGCGTTTGTGCCCAAGGTGGTGGTGGGCGGCTTGCTGCTTTATTTGGGCATCGGTTTCCTGGTGGAATGGGTGCTGGAATCATGGTTTAAGCTGCCCAAAGCAGATGCCTTGATCATTATTCTTATCGTGGTGGTGATTGCCGCAGTGGGCTTCTTGCAAGGGGTTTTGCTGGGATTGGTAGCCGCCGTTATTTTGTTTGGCGTGAATTACGGCCGTACCAACGTGGTGCACCATGAGCTGTCCGGACGGCACGTGCGCAGCCGGGTCACCCGCTCCGCCGCCGAGCGCCGGCAGTTGCAAGCGCTGTCGGACCGGATTCACGTATGGCAATTGCAGGGCTACATCTTTTTTGGCACGGCCGATTCTCTGCTGACCCAGATTCTCAGCAAGGGGGCTGAGGAACAGTGTGCGCTGGCGTTTGTGGTGCTGGATTTTCAGCGCGTGACGGGTCTGGATTCAACGGCCGTATTCAGCTTCCAAAAATTGCAGCAGGTGGCCGACAAGCAGCAGCTTACTATCGTGTACACGGGGTTGATGCCGCAGTTTCAGCGCCAACTGCAAAGCGCCATCGACGACAAGGCGTGTATGCAATGGTTCCCCAATTTAGATGAAGGGCTGGAATGGTGTGAAGATGCCTTGCTGCAACCGGCTGATGTTGTTGGCAAACTACCGTCCACCCTCAAGGAACAACTGCAGATATTGGTACCAGATGCCGGTGTGGTTGATGCCCTGATGCCCTATTTAACGCGACACGAGGTTCAGGCCGGTGACGTGTTGATGACCCAGGGAAGTGCGCCGGACTCGCTCTTTTTTGTGGAATCGGGCCAGGTGACGGCCCAGCTGGAACGGCCGTCTCAGGAACCCGTTCGCCTGGAAACGATGGGCAACGGCCGGGTTGTGGGCGAGATGGGCTTTTATTTGGGGCAGGTGCGCACCGCCTCCGTGGTGGCCGACAGGCCCGGCGTGGTGTACGAGCTGTCCCGCCAAAAGTTGGCCCAGATGGAAGCGGAAGCGCCAGAAGCCGCCGCCGGACTGCACCGGCTTATTGCCCACCTGTTGGCGGAACGGGCCACACATTTGGTGGAGACAGTTGAGGCGCTTCAGCGGTAAGACAGCGTGAAACGTGAACCGTGAGAAATTCACGCTTCACGTAGGTTATGACGGCCGTTCCTGTTCATACTGCTCCGGCTTGTCCAGATCGCGCAAAATAGAATCGGTAGAGACTTCAACCAGGTGCAGTTTGCCGGCGTGGCGGCGCAGCAGGGTGCGCGGCGCGTCGCCAGGGGACAGGGCCAGCAGTTCGGCAAAGTAGGGGCGGCCAATGAGCACCGGATTGCCGCGACGCCCGGCAAAAACGGGGGCGATCAGGTTGCTGTGGCCTTGCCAATACGCTTCCAGCAGCAAAGTAATTGTTTCTGGTTCCACCATTGGCTGGTCGGCCAGCATAACGAGGACGGCCGCAATGTGCTGGGGCAGATGGCGGACGGCCGTTTGCAGCGAAGAAAGCATCTCGCCCGCAGCATAATTTGGGTTATGTAAAGTTTTGACACCTGAGGTCTGGGCAATGCGTATAACGGCATCTGCTTCGTGGCCGGTAATGACGAGGAGATTGTGGACGGCCGTTTGCTTGAGGTTGCGAATTGTCTGGCCCAGGATGGTGGTGTCGCCCCAGGGCAAAAGCTGTTTGGTTTCGCCCATCCGCTTGCCCTCGCCGGCGGCCAGGATGACGGCCGTCACCCGTTGGTGAACTTCGCGGACAGGCTGATCTGTTTGGACAGCGCCGATAAGCACCCGCTCGATGCGCGGCGTGTGCAAAATTTGTTGGGCAATCTGGCGGGCGGCGGTTTGCTGTGCGGCCGTTTCCACCTTGTTAATAAATACCATCACCCGTGCCCCATCCGGCACACCTTTTAAGCCTCCCTGCGGATGCGTCACCAACCGCGCCACCTCATTTACCGATAACCGCTCACGGATTACCGACCACTGAAGCAGCTCCGCTGCTACCTCCGGCCGGTGGGTGACCTGAGAGAAACGGCCGTCCAGCGCATCGATCCCCACCACCGGCACCACCAGCGTTGCAGCGGGCGGAATCACCGGCTCGTGAGCCGCCGGTGCCTTGATGGGCCGCATCCGCGAACCATCTGCCTCCACCAGCACAAAATCGACATCCGGTCGCGCCAACCATTTGCCCGGCAGCTCCGAGGGTACGCCCTTTGCTTTCTCCCCCGCTACTTCACCCACTACCAGGCACGTTCCCTGCCGATCCAGGGCTTTTCCAATTTTCCCCTCTATTTTCTCTGTGTCCTCTGTAGCAAAAATCACTTCTGGGGCCAGTTTCATCTGCGCGGCAAAGATGCGCGTGGTGGTGGTGAGGATGCGCCGCCCCGGCAGGGCAGCCCCCAGCGTAAAGAGCAGGCTGGTTTTGCCGCCGCCGCCCACAAAGGCAATCAGTTCGTTCTGAGAATGCAGGTCAAATGCAGCGGGAAGGGTGAAATTTTGGCTCATGGCTGTCGGTTCAAATGGGTCAGGATGGCTTCCAGCACGCCGCCGCCGATAGCCAGCGCTTTGTCGGAAATGGTGAAGCAGGCAGAAACATCGGCGCGGGCGTCCAGATCGCCAATTTTGAGTCCGGCAGGCACCTCGCTGCCGGGGGCAATGAGCCCGCGCAGCACTCCGGCAAACGGGGCGATAACTGGATTGCCTGCCACCTTCCCAATGATGACCCCTTCCTGCACCAAATCGCCAATCTCCGAGCGCCAGTCAACCTTTCCCGCCACCGGGGCGCGCAGCACGCGCTCCGCCCCTTTACCGGCCACCGTGCCCGGCGTGCCCGTGTTGGGGACGGCGGCACCCTGCCAAATGACGCGCCCCAGGGTGTGGCCGCGCATCGTCTCGATGACGGCGTGGCAGTCGACGCCGGCGGTGAAGCCAGGTCCCAGGGCGATGACCAGGTCGGCCTGGTCGATGCGGGTGTCGATGTTGCGTTTGGCCATGCGCGCGTCGATCAAAATGGTAAATGGTAAATGGTAAATGGTTAATAGTTGGGGAGCAACGAGGACGGGTATCTGGCCGGAATGGGCGAGTTGGAGGGCTTCGTCGGGGGAGTGGGCCAGGTGGGCATGGAGGGATTCGATAGTGATTTGGTTTTGCAGAACGGCCGTTGCCAGCGCCACTTTTCTTCTTACTACCAATGGCCGGGCTAATTCTAACACGATGAGCGGGAATCCTGCCTGGTGTAAGCGGTAAGCGACACCGGTTGCCAGATCGCCACCGCCGCGCAAAATGACTAAATGATCTTGAAATAACATGGCGTGATCTTACCTGAGAGGGGAAAAATGGGGCAAGATGTTACTAAAAGTTGTTACAAATGTGTCGCTTTACCAATTTTGACTTTACTTTACGGGGGGGTGTTCTGTATAATGCCCCTCAGTTGCGCTTTTATCGGAAGCAAATTCTGACTGTATTGGCAAAATCACATATTTGTTAAAAGAAATTGGTGTTCCGCTCTTTGTTGGATGGGACGACCGTTATTTAGCGTCTGTATCTCTTCAGCAACAAGCCGCGTGCGCAGCAAAACAGCGAAGCTTTACATAAAGTGAATTTCAAAGGGCTCCCCGCATGACGTTAACGAAATTTGGCCGATACGAAATTAAAGATGTGCTGGGTCAAGGCGGCATGGCCGCAGTTTATAAGGCTTATGATCCGCGGATGGATCGGCTGGTCGCACTCAAGATTATTCGCAAAAATTTTTCTGAGGACAAAAAGTTTCAGGAACGGTTTCTGAATGAAGCCAAAACAATTGCCGGCTTAGAGCATCGGGCCATTTTGCCGGTGCATGATTTTGGCCAGGATGAGCCGACCAACAAGCTGTACCTGGTGATGCGCCTGATGCCAGACGTGCTGCACAGACGTCTGGAAAAAAAAGGAGCCATTCCCCTGGAAGACGCCAGCCTGATTTTGAACCGGTTGGCGGCGGCGCTGAACACGGCCCACAATCGCGGCATTGTGCATCGGGACATTAAACCACCCAACATTTTGTTGGACGAGGACGGAACGGTCTTCCTGGCCGATTTTGGCCTGGCGGCGCCGGTAGACAAGATCGAAGCAGGATTTCTGCCGCAGTCGTATGGTGGGTCGCCATTTTACATGGCGCCAGAACAGTGGCGGGGGGAACCGGCAGGGCCATTTACGGACGTTTACCAGTTAGGTGTGACGCTGTTTGAGATGTTGACAGGGGAACGGCCGTTTCCCGAAGACAATCTGGAACTGCTGATGGATCGGCATATGAACAGCCAAATTCCCCTGGCCCGCGACCTCAATCCCCGGCTGCCTAAAGCGATTCAGCCTATCCTGGAAAAAGCGATGGCCAAAAATCCACTGGACCGCCACAAGAGCTGTCTGGAACTGGCCCAGGAGGTTGCCAATTTGCTGCACCCCAAGCTGATCAAGAACCGGTATGAAATTAAAGAGGAGCTGCAACACGGCCGTTTAACGGCCGTCTATTTGGCGCACGATCTGTTTGAAAAGCGAGATGTGGCCCTCAAGGTACTAAAACAAGCGCTGATACCATATCCCTCTTATCAGCAGCGGTTTCAGCACCAGCGGCACCTGTTGCTAAACCTGCCGGCTCATCCCACCATTGTGTCTATTTATGATGTGGATCAGTACGAAGGCCAGCCGTACATTGCCATGCAGTTTGTGGAAGGCGCTTCTTTGCGGGAGCGTTTCAGAAAAGAGCGCGTGTTCTCTATGGAGACGGTTTTTGAACTGGCCCGTTGCCTGGCTCAGGCGCTGGACTGCCTTCATGAAGCCAATCTGACCCATGGCGACATCAATTTGGGTAACGTGCTGCTGGATGAGGATGGGCAATGTTATTTGACGGATTTTCATATTACGGCCGTTGCCGAATTAACAAAGGCCGTGCTGGATCAAAAAAGCCCGCTAAGCTATATGCCCTACATGGCGCCGGAACAGTGGCGCGGGGAGACCATCACATCTCAAACAGATGTGTACCAGTTTGGCGTGATGATTTTTGAGATGTTAACGGGACAGCTTCCCTTTACCGGAGCATCAGCCGAAGAATTACGGTTGGCCATTGAAAATGATCCGCTGCCTAAAGTAACAGCGGTGGTGCCGGATTTGCCTAAGCAGTTTGATACCATCCTGGCCAGAGCTCTGGCCAAAGAGGCCAATGCCCGGTTCACTCAAGCCAGTGAGGTTATCAACCGTCTGATCCTGGCCGGTGAGACCCATATTTTTGATACGCTCAAGGAACAGGGAGATCGTTACTACGAGGAGCGGCAATGGGAAGCGGCCATTGACGCTTATCGTGAAGCACAAAAATTAAGGCCGGAAGATTTGGCGGTTAAGGATGCTTTGGAACGTGCCCGACGAAGAAAACAGGATTCCGGCATTTTTTATCAAAGCGATGTGGCGATTGAGGAAAAACGGTGGCGAGATGCGGCCTATTTTTTAGAAAGGGCTTCAGACACAAAGGAAAAAAAGGAAAAATTGCAGTTCGTGCGGCGCATGATCCAGGCCGAAGAGCAGTACGAGGCCGGGAAAAGCGCTATGCAAGATGGCCAATGGTTTAAGGCGCAAAAGCTCCTGGACGAGGCTGATTTTCTAGCGCCAAATTATGAAGATGTTAACCAACTGCTGGCACAAGTGGCAGAAGAGATACAAGCCACTTTGCAGCAAGCACGCACGGCCGTTGCCCAGCAAAGATACGATCAGGCGCTGGCGCTGTTGGCGCCGTTGGGTGAGCATAAAACGGCCGTTGCCCTGCGCCAGGAAATTGCCATCAAGCGAGATCGAGTTCGCCGTGCCGGCCGTTGGCGCTTTTTTAGCTCCAGGAAAGGGCGAACCTGGGGCGGGGTGGGGCTGACGGCCGTTGTGCTCATTATGACGGCCCTCATCTTGCTTAACAACAATAACCTTTCGCCGGATGATTGTTTTTTGTCTGCCGAACCCCGGCTGCATGTACAAAATGAAGGCGTGGATCACGTTGTTCTTTATGGAGGAAGCCCGGCCTCACTTCCTGGAAATTGGCAGACAATGGAACTGTGGGTGAGATGGGGTCCCCCAAGCCTGCCGGAGAGCTGCCGACAGTTTATTCTAGAAGGCGAGCGTGTAACGGTCCTTTGGGAATCTCAAAATCGGAATGTTATTGAATTGGTAGATGGCGAAAAATGGGTCGTAACCTTAGAAATGTCACCGTCGTCAGCCGACAGTGATGAGATTATTGTTTCTCTATTACATGATAATCAGCGACGGGATTTCGCATTCCAGTTAAACTTTGAACAGTAGCAGGATAAGCCAACTTGGGGAAAAACATGACAAAAAATTCAAAGAGACTGGTTTGGGTAATTACATTCCTTTTATTCGCCGCGTGCGCCTGTGCATCTGCTGATCCTCTGGCGCCCGTGGCGATAAATGAAGCTGAAGGTTGCGAATTAGACCTGGCAATAGTTGCCCCGGATAGCGATAGCTTTCAATCCGGTGACGTACTTCAATTAAGCGCCAACAAAATTAGCGCCGATTTGTCGTACACCTGGTCAACTGAGCCAAAGCAATTCACAGGCAACTTTTTTGAGCAACAGGACGAGGAAATAAAGTTTCGCGTGCCTGATTATGCCGGCACCCTGACATTCTGGCTGCACGTTGCGATTAGCGAGACCTGTGAAGAGACGGCCGTTCACCCAATTGAGATAAACCCACCGGTAAGCACAGAATCAGGGGTGGCAGAGGATACGGCCGTAACGCCCAAAAGCACCCTGGCGCCCACCCACACCGCTACCCCAACGTCGACTCCAGAACCGACCGTAGCGCCTACTGAGGAACCCACGCCACAGCCTTCCCTCACTCCGGAACCAACCGCCACGCCAACGTCTACCTCTGTACCCCAACCTACGCCGACGCCAGTGCCCCAGCTTAATATGCCGGTCATTACTGATTTGGAATTTGTGCCCGGTGGCGCGGTACACATTGCCTGGACCTGGGACGGGAAGTTAAGCCCCACGCAAAATTTTGCCGTACGGTTCTGGTCCGAGAACGATCCCCGTCCCGAGGCACGTTTTAGCATCACCTGGACAAAAGAGTATGGCTACCAGTTTAGCGTGAATAATACGCAGTTTCCTATTGGAACCTATAAGATCAATGTTGCGGTAATGGAAGGGACCAGTGAAGGGGAACACCATGAAGTCGTGCGTTCTGAAGACCGCTCTTTATTTGTTAACGCGCCCCCTCCACCGCCTGAACCTTGCCCGCCATCATGTCCCTGATAAATGCAGGATTTAAATATAGTGAACTGATTTGATGAAAACCAATAGAGGAAAAGGGAACAAATTTACAACTTTTGATTATCGTTTCCTTTACCCTGTCGTTTTCTTCACATTGCTGCTCTATTTGGCTGGAAAAGGCATCGGTTTAACTGCAACTGAATCCAATTTATTCAGATTGTTTCTGCCATTGGTTCAAAATGGTGATTTGCTAATGGCGACAGAGGATTCGGGAATAAAATGGATTGAAGAACAGGGCCCCAGCGCCATTTCTTTTGCGGAAGCCGTTTCGGTAAACCTCGGAGGACAAGAATATTTATACGTGATTGGTGGAGGGACGCAGAACAGTACGCGTTCCAAGTTGGTTACGCACGCCCAAATTCAACCAGATGGCTCTTTGGGTCCGTGGAGCCAGGATGATTCGCCACTGCCTCTGGCGCTGAAAGGCCATTCTGTTGTGGCCACAGATAAACTCATTTATGTGTTTGGGGGCGAAAATAACCTGGCTGGCAGCAATAAAACCGGCTACAGTCATTTCATTTATTGTGCGGAATTGGATGCCAACACGGGTCAGATCATAGGTGGTTGGCACACGCTCCTTGGCGAGCTGCCAACGCGTCCTGAATTTCAAGCCGGTGTCGCGTTTCATGCCTCGGTGATGGGTGGGGGAGGGAAGTATGTCTATCTGATTGGCGGCACGCGAAAGAATGCTATCAACCATATTACCTATACAAATCATGTGTGGTCGGCAGAAACACAAAACAGTTGTGATAAGCAGCTCAAATGGCGTAAAGAACCTCCGCTTGAAGCTGGCGGAAAGGAATATCACCTGGCCAACCACACGGCCGTATCCCTACAGCATCAAGGTAAAGAGCTGCTCTTTGTCATGGGCGGAGGAACCCGAGACTATAATCAATCAACGGTCATCGTGGCAGAAATTAACAAGGAGGGACGTATTCAGGAATGGCGGTCTCTGCCACAGTTTGCCGGCCAGGGGCTACAGCTTTTAACCGCAGTGCACTCTGGAGATTACCTTTATCTCCTTGGGGGTTCACTCCATGTTTATTACAACTGCTTTCCTGGTTCAACAACAATCTATCGGGCAAAGCTGGTTGGCGCTGAGGATACTTCAGATAGTACTGAGCTTTTATCTGATTGGGAGATGATAGACAACCTGCCGCTGCCGGTCTACGGACATGCTGCTGTTACGTCTGAATTAGACAGAATCTATCTGGTAGGCGGCACAAAGAACAGCGACGTTCCCGGTGTGACAAATGAAAAATGTCACCTCGACGCTTATAAACAATCGCTCAAGAGCGAAGCTTTAGCCACAGTTTATTGGTCGCCGCTGCTGTTCTTTACTAAAGAGAGTTCGCCTCAGGATATTGCTTATCCCGGTAAGGAAATCTCATACACGCTGACAGCCATCAGCAACAACGTGCGCGACCTGCATGATGTTACGATAACAGACACGTTGCCTGCCAATCTGCAACTTATAGCTGCCCCCGGTTTTACGTTCGATGGGCAAATGTTAACGGCAAGTGGGCTTGAACTGCCCATCAATCATCGGCTGCAATTAACGTTTACGGCCGTTGTGTCACCCACAAACACAGCAACGCCAAACGGCCCCATCCTCCCATCTAAACCTGAACCGCAAATAACAGCTACCCCCGAAAGTGTGGTGCAGCCGACTGAAGCAAACATTCGTCCCACGCAAGTTAAAGGATGTGCTGCCAGCGGCGACACAATCTTAAGCGGCACGCCGCGCCCCAGGCCGACCTGTACACCCACCTCCACGCCGACAACAACACCAACTTATACAGACACGCCAACCCCCACACCTACAGACACGCCGACGGTAGCGACGACTCCGCCAAATCCGGTTGTTGTGGTGAATCAAGCCTTCTTTTGCTTTGTTGTGGAGCAGCGGCAGTGGTGCAAGATGGCTACGGCCGTTACCGCCCCCTTCCACACTTACCTCCCCATAGTGACTAAATAAAAAAGGAGGTGCAATTTGCACCCCCTTTCTTGTTCTACCGACCTTGGAATGGGTAGAAAAAAACACCAACAAATTTGATTTTTCACAAATTGTCGGTGTTTTTAGCGGTGTAATACAGTTTCCTGAGCAGTAAGCGTATCGCACCGGCAGAAGGGTAACAGATTTTGCCTAGCTGTGAATGCTAACTTCCTGCAATTTAGCTACAACTTTGGCCGGGGTAAGGGGGATTTCATCAAACCAGACGCCGGTGGCATCGTGAACGGCCGCAACAATCGCCGGTGCCAGCGGTAAGAAGGGCATCTCGGCCATGCCGCGCGCGCCCCAGGGGCCAATGGGATCGGGCACTTCCATGATGACCGACTGCACAATCTCCGGCACGTCTTTAATGCCGGGGATGAGGTATTGGCTGAGCAAGGGGTTTTGGATACGGCCGTCTTTCACCTGCAAATTTTCCATCAGCGCATAGCCGTGCGCCTGCACCACCGCCCCCTCGATTTGTCCCTCGATGAGCATGGGATTGATCGCCTTGCCCACGTCGTTGGCGCACACCACCTTGTCGATGTGAATGTGCCCCGTTTCGATATCGACCGTGAGCTCGACGGCTTCGGCCACGTAGCCGTAGCTGAAGTTGGGCATGCAAACCCCGGTTTCCGCATCGTAAGGCTGTGTGCCGGGCGGCACGAAGCGATGGTGCCCAATTGCCGGGCGGTCCTCGTTGGTCCAGGCGGTAAGCGCCGCTTCAGCCGCGCCGCGAATCGAGTTGCCCGCCATCCACGTCATGCGCGAGGCAGAAGCCGACCCGGAATTCCCGCTGTTGGCCGTGTCTGACACAATAAGTTCGACCCGGCTTTCGTCCACGCCAACGGCCGCTGCCGCCATCTGGCGAAACGCAGTATGCGCCCCCTGGCCCACGTCGGCCCCGGCGTGGCGCAGCACCACGCGCTCAATCTCGGCCTGGCCGTGCAGCTCAATGGTTGCTTCACAGCTTTCCGGTGCGCCAAAAGAGAAGCCGACGTTCTTAAATGAGCAGGCTATCCCCCGCCCTTTGCGCAGCGCCTTCGGGTTGGCCGGCAGCGACTGAATGCTGTTAAACGGAGACTGGAGACTGGAGACGGGAGACTGTTCACCGTTTACCGATAACCGTTCACCGCTTACCGACCACCCAGCTTCGACGGCACACCGTTCAATCACTTCAGCCATGCTGATTCCCGGCGGTGGCGGCGTTTGCACCGTGAGCAGGCTGCCTTCGCGCAGCACGTTTTTCAGGCGAATGTCTACCGGGCTGAGGCCCAGCGCCTCGGCCAGCTTGTTCATCTGCGTTTCGGCGCAGAAGGCGCCCTGGGGTCCGCCGAAGCCGCGGAAGGCGCCGCCGGGCACGTTGTTGGTGGTGATGGCGTAGCTGTCGATGTGGGCGTTGGGAATTTCATAAGGGCCGGTAACCATGAGGTGGAAGTTGCCCAGCACTTTGGTGCTGGTGTAGGCATAGGCACCGCTGTCCATATGCACGGTGGCGGAAACGGCCGTAATCTTCCCCTCTTTTGTTGCCCCCCACTTTGTGTAAACCGTCGCCTGGTGCCGCTTGTGGTGGCCCAAAATACTCTCTTCGCGCGTCCAGATGATGCGCACCGGGCGGTTAATGCCGCGTTCGTGCAGCCGTTTGGCCGCCAGGCCCAGCACAATTTGCAAGGACATATCTTCCTTGCCGCCAAACGCGCCGCCGATGGCCGGGTAGATAATGCGCACTTTTTCCTCCGGCAGGCCCAGCGAATGGGCTACCTGCTCCCGGTCTTCATGGGCCCACTGGCCGCTGATCTCTACCGTCACCCGCCCTTTGTCGTCGATGTAGCCGACGCCGGCTTCAGGCTGCAAGAAAGCGTGCTCCTGGTAGGGCAGGTGGTAGGTGTCTTCAAGGATTAGATCCGCTTCAGCCCAGCCTTTGTCCATGTTGCCTTTGCGAATCTGGTACTTTTGCAGGACGTTGCTGCCGTGCCACGGCTGGATGATGACTTCATCCTTTAGCGCCTCGTCCATGCTGCCGACGATGGGCAGTGGCTCCCATTCAATTTGGATGAGGCTGCGGGCTTTGGCTGCGGCCGTTTCGGTTTCGGCAATGATCACGGCCACCTGGTCCCCTTCCCAGCGGCTGACGTCGGCGTGGGGATTGCTGCTGCCCAGCCCCACCAGCACCGGCTGGTCCGGCAGAATGAGACCGTATTCGTTCACGGGCACGTCTTTGGCAGTGAGGACGGCCACCACGCCGGGTACGGCTTCAGCCGCCGCGGTGTCCATCGAAATCATGCGGGCGTGGGGTTGGTTGCTAAACAGCACCTTGCCGTGCAGCAAATTGTCTGGCGTGATGTCGCCAGCGTACAGGGTTTCGCCGGTCACTTTGCCGGGCGCGTCTACGCGGTAAGTGGATTGGGATTTAAGCATACTTTTTCTCGATTTTTGGGTTTCACAGTTCAAACCCTAAGGGTTTTTGTTAGGCTGGTTGATGAAACCAATTCCAAACCCTTAGGGTTTATTATTCTAGCCGAAACGATCGTCAAACGGGTCTTTGTTGCGTGATTTCATTGTAGGGTCACCTAAGCGGCGGCGTCCTTCGGGACTGGCAATAATAAAGCCAATGGAAAAGACAATTTGCATGACAACAACGATACCAAAGACCATAATAAGTTTTACACCCAGTTCCGGTACGGAGCGAGGAATGTAAAGCTGATTGTAAAAGGTATTGGCAGTGACGATGCCCTCGCTAAACAGATAGTTGGTAAAGAAGTAGGCCAGGGTTCCTGTAACCAACAGCCAGATTACCTGGATAATTGTTTTTCCCGTAAGCCCTTTTCGCCTGGCTAATTCTTCTTCCCGTTTCTTTTCTAAACGCATGGTGTGTTACCTCCAAGCAATATTATGTAGCGGCCTTCTCGACGGCTTCGATGATTTTGTAATAGCCGGTGCAGCGGCACAGATTGCCGCTGAACGCCTGCAAAATCTGCTCACGGTTGGGCGACGGCCGTTCCTCCAGCAATTGAGCTCCCGCCACCAGAAACCCGGGAATACAGTAGCCGCACTGCACCGCACCCGTCTCCACAAACGCCTGTTGCAGTGGATGCAAGGTACCGTCACCGGCTCCGTTTGCCAATCCCTCAATGGTCACAATGGTGGCACCGTGGGCACGCGGTGCGGGTACCAGGCAAGACATCACGGCCATACCGTCCAGCAGAACGGTGCAGGCGCCGCATTCCCCTTCGCCGCAGCCTTCTTTGCTGCCGATCAAAAGACCTTCTTCACGGAGCCAGCGCAGCAATGTTTTATGGTTACCGCCGCTGGCGCTGATCGTTTTGCCGTTGACGGTGGCGGTGATGGGGGTATCGGGCATGTGGGTTTGCTGGAATTGCGCGCCGGTGGGGAAACGGCCGTTGGTCTCGCCCCACAGCATCACCGGTTCCTGCGGCCATTGGCTGCGTTCCGTGCCGTCGCGCAGCGCGGTGAGGGCCCGTTTGGTGAGCACCCGCACCATCTCCTGGCGGTACTCTGCCGGACCGCGCACGTCGTCAATGGGCGTGGCGGCCGCAGTAGTGAGATTGGCGGCGTGGGCAATTACCTCGTCGGTGAGCGTCTTACCCACCAGGTACTTTTCTGCCCCTGGCGTGCTGATGATGGTGGGCGCCACGCTGCCCTGGGTAATCGCCGCGCTTTTTACCGTGCCGTCGGCGGCAAAATCCAGCACAAAGGCCAGGTGCACTACCGAAATCGCCTGGGCCCGGCGCAAGCCCAGCTTCACAAAAATGCCGCGTGCCGTTTCCGGAATGGGAGCAAAGGCGATGTCGGTCACCATCTCGTCTGGTTCCATCACCGTCTGGCGCACGCCGGTGTAAAAATCGGCCAGGGGCACGACGCGTTCGCCGCGCACGGAGGCCAGCGTGAGGCGGGCGTTCAGCGCCCGCAGCGGGGTGATGGTGTCGTTGGCCGGGCTGGCGGTGATGAGGTTGCCGGCGATGGTGGCCCGGTTGCGCAGCTGCGGCGAAGCGACTTCCAGGCTGGCCTGGGCCAGCGGCAGCGCCCTCTGCACAATGAGCGGCGAGGCCACCACCTGGTTGTGCGTGACCAATGGCCCCAAATGGATGTGCCCTGACTCATCCTGGGAAATATCGGCCAGGCCGGGAATGCGCGTCACGTCTATCAAAATATCGACATCGGGGCGCACGCCGCGCTCCAGCTCCAGCAGCAAATCTGTACCGCCGGCCACAAGGCGGGCGCGACGGCCGTATCGAGCCAGCAGCTGCAGAACGGCCGTTACCGACGTCGGCGTTTCATATTGGGTAATCTCGTGGAAATGTGTGTTCATGGTACAAGTATAAAGTTGGGAGTGGTTGGTTGACAAGTGAGTAACGTCAGCAAAATTTTTCAAATGAGCGTTTAAGAAAAAAAATCGGGTAATTACCTTAGCATCCTGACTTGTCATTCGAGCGACAAGCTGACGCTGTCAGCCAGAATCCCTTCAAGGCAGGCATGACTCAAACAGGGTCAAGCCTGAAGGGATTCTTCGCCAAAAGCGGCTCAGAATGACAATTTATGGGCTATTTGTTGAAACTACCCAAATGATTTTTTAACCTACAAAACGATTCCCTAAATGACAAGAGGCTTCTTGTCTGGCATCATGGAGCGGCCTGTGGCAGCGCGTACAGTCGGTAATCACCCCAGTCGGCGACTAGCTGCAAATGCCCGGCAGCGAGCTCGTCCATGAGGTGGGTGTTTTGCGGCGAAATCCAGTCCATTTGCTGTTCGCGAATAAATTCGTAGCCGGTTTCGAATAACAACACGTGGCTGACGCCTTCGCTGCGCCACGCCTGAGCAATGCCATCTGAGTCGTTATGTAAATATTCTAGATGGGCAAATCTATCTAAAATGGAGTCAGGACGGCAGTCGCGGTCGCAGTAATAGCTGCGCGGTTCGTACAAAAAGACGACGACGGCGTCTGGCGGTGTTTGTTCGTTGATGCCCTGCATGGCAACGTAATGGCTGCCCAGCCAGTGGGTCAAAATCTCGTCTCGGCCGGCGCTGCCGGCCACGTAGGTGAGCGGCACGCCGGGCAGCCAGTTGAGCAGCTGCCCTACCAGGTTAAAGGCCAGGGCTAGAACGATCACCAATCGGACAAAGCGGCGCAGCGAAAATTGGGGGTGATCCCAGCGGGCCAGATCATCAAAAATCCAGGCGATGATGGGGCAAAGGGCGACAAAGGCAGGCAGCAGCAGGCGGCTTTGCCACAGTCCGGCGGAGAAGATGACGCCAAAGACCCAAAACAGGTATTGGACCAACACAAAAATGAGCAGGAGGTTGAACGGCCGTTCTACCCCGCTATTCTTCTTCCACCGACTAAACCCATACACGATTACCGCCGGCAAAAAGATGAGAAACAGCGGCCCTGGCTGGCCGTCCTGGCTGGCGTCGTTCAACCCCAGGATGAGGTCGTGGGGCAGGCGCAGCAGGGCGATCGGGTCAAAGCCGAGGCCGGTGCCCGTGCCGGCGTAGGCAGCCGCGCGAAAGTCGTCCCAAAATGGTCCGCCAAAAACGAACGGGTAGACCGGATTGCCGGTGAACAGCCAATTTTTCAGGTACCAGGGTAGAGCAACGAGGGTGGTGGCCAGGGTGAGAATTGCTAACGGCCGTATTGCTTTTTTCAACGCAGAGACGCGGAGGCGCAGAGGAGAGTTAGCTGCGGCCGGTCTCCTGACCGTGCCGCCTTGTGGCTTGGTGCGGACACCGGCCAGAGCCATGGCGTTTTGCTTTTCTTTGTCCCAAAAGTGCCAGGCAACCATGCCAACCAGCACCAGCGGGGCGACGAAGCTGGTGTATTTCAGCCCCATCGCTAAACCGGCAAAGACGCCGCTGAGGACGAGCCAACCGGTTTGTTCGGTCTTCCGCCAGTGGAGCAGGGCTACCAGCGCCGCCACCTGGTAAAAGGCCAGCGGCAAATCGTTGTACGCCTGGGCCCCCAGGTTGAGCACCATGGGCATTGAGATGAGAATGAGAACGGCCGTCCATCCATTTTTTTTATTAGCCACAGGCTTGTGCTGAGCGGAGCCGAAGTAGGGCACAGAGGTTTTAGAGGGTTTCTTTTTTGCCTCTGTGTTCTCTGTGGCAAAAAATCTAGTTGAAATCAGGTAGACGAGGGCGATGAGCCAGAAAATGAAGCTAAAGTGGAGCAGCTTGGTGGTGATGTCACCACGTAAACCCATCGCCAGGGTGAAGAGCATCTCAAACAGGGCGGGGAAGCTGAGGTGGGGGATGTCAATGCCGCCGACGATGCGTCCGGCTTCCAGATACAGCTTGGGGCCCTTAAGATGGTAAAACAGGCCGTCCCAACTGGTGGGTGGCAGCAGGGCAATGATGAGCGCCAGCCCCAGGACAATGAGCAGGTAAATTGTGACGCCGCGTGACGGGAAATTGAACCATGGAGAATTAGTGGAAGAATCCGCAGATTTCGCAGATTGCCGCAGATTTTTTTCATTCTCTCTGCGTCTCTGCGTCTCTGCGTTTTTATAGATATGCCAGATGGTTAGCCCGGTGGCGGCACCCATTGTGCCCCAAAAGGCGATAATGTTTAGCCCGCCAACTAATCCCAGAAACAGTACCCACAGGCCCAACACACCAAAGCCGAGGCCTGTGCTGAAGACGGCCGTTTCCAACCCATTCATCTTCAGCGAGGTGTAACGCAAAATTTCACTGCCAATGCCCCAGGCTGCCAGATTGATGAGAACGGCCGTGCCCACATCAAGCAGCGAGCGGGCAACCGACGTCCAGGCAAAATCCAGCGTCAGCCAGACGGATGGGTCTTCTAACAGAGCGACAAGCTGCGGCACGCTGAACGGCTTTTGCACCACATAATAGGCGCTGAGTCCGTAAAACAGCCACAGAACAAAGAGAGAAATAAGGCCCCATTTGAGCCTGGAATCGCGCATGGGGTAATCTTACGGATGTTGGCCGTTTGGTACAAGAACCTGTATTCCTATGAAAATGACAAGGTGACAGGGCGAAGGGGTGACAAGGTGATTAAGCGGTGTAACGGCCGTAATTCCCCCACACCTCCATCCTGCATTCACCCCATCCTAATCTAAAATTCACCCTTTTTATACCGCACTTTTTTACGGCCGTTGTTAAGATGCTCGATGCCGGGGGAGAAAGGTAGTACTGAATCCATCCTTGCGGGAGCGAATGATGTATAAAAATTTGAAAACATTGTCTTATCTTGGTTTACTCACACTTTTGCTGGCCGTCAGCTGGCCGCAAACCGAATCCACGGCGGCAGCCCCCATCATGGAAAGCATTACCTGGCAGGGCGAAGATTTTGCCCAGGGCAGTGGGGTGAATACGGCCGTTTCCCCCACCGGTCTCACTTTGGATGATACGGCATTTACGGCCGTCTACACCTCCAACCCCATCCAAACGCCTATCAACTTCAACGCCCTCGTCACCAGTTGGCAGGCCGACCTGCCGGCCGACACCAGCCTGGAAATCGAGGTGCGCACCCGCAAGGGCAGCGGCGCGTGGTCTGAATGGTTCCATTTGCACAGCCACCTGGACCTGGTACAAGAGGATGATCACGAAAACCTCAGCGACATGATCACCGTGCCGGAAGCAGATGAAACCCACAATACCCTCCAGTTTCGCGCCAGCTTCGGCCGTTTTAACAGCCTCATCGCTCCCGAGCTCCACAGCATCAGCTTTACCATTATCGACACATCTTCCGGACCCACCACCGAGGAACTGCTGGCCCGCCAGCAGGCGCTAGACGACGCTCAGGGCAGCAAACCCGCCGGCACCGGCTACCCGCGTCCCACCGTCATCAGCCGTGAAGTATGGTGCACCTCCGTGGATTGTGACTACACCACCGGACTGGCCTACGACGACGCCAGCCACATGGTTGTCCATCACACCGTTTCCAGCAACAGTAGCAGCGATTGGGCCGCCACCGTGCGGGCCATCTGGGCCTTCCACACTTATCCCGCGTCCGACAGTTGCACCAACTGCCGCGGCTGGGGCGACATCGGCTACAACTATCTCATCGACCTCAACGGCGTTATTTACGAAGGGCACATGAATGAGGATTACGAAAATCTGGACGTAGTCGGCACGCACGCCTCCGGCGCCAACACCGGCAGCATGGGCGTCTCGCTCATCGGCACGTTTACCTCGGTGGATTACCCCGGTTTGCCCGGTATTGCCCCCTCCGAGCCAATGAAGGCGTCGCTGGTAGAATTGCTTTCCTGGAAGGCCGACCAGCGGGACATTAACGTGTTTGATGCCAGCGCCACGCTGCCCTTTGTCTCCGGCGGACGGCCGAATTTGATGGGCCACCGCGACGTATACGGCACGACGGAATGCCCCGGCGACCAGGCCCATGTGCTCATCCCCTGGCTGCGTGATGAGGTGGCGGCCAACATCGGCCTGGACGATCCATATCTTTATGTCAATGAAAGCAGCGCCGCGTTTACCAAGAGTAACGCCAACTGGTACGAAGGCGGCAACGAATGCGGCCACAATGGGCACTCCTATTACACGTTTTCTACCACCAACCCGGCTGAAAGCGCCAACTGGGGCATCTGGCGGCCCAACGTACCGGAAAACGGCCGTTACACCATCGAAGCGTACATCCCCTACTGCAACACCGGGGCCAGCGAAACCGACGGGGCCACCTACGAAATTCACCACGCCGACGGCGTCACCGAATTGACGCGTAGCCACCAGCAATACGTGGGCCTCTGGCTGCCGCTGGGCGAATTTAGCCTCACGGCGGGCACCGACAATTACATCTATCTGGACGATCTCGTCAGCACAGACGACGGGCGGGGTGTCTGGTTCGACAGCTTGCGGCTGTTGAAAGTGGCTCCGCCACCTGATGAAATCAACGCCATTGCTCCAGTAGAGGACAGCTGGCTGAACAATCCACAGGTTGACTTCAGCTGGGACGTGGTCACCACCACCAGCAAGCTACTCACCAGCACGCTCACCGTCAGCACCGATGTTTCCCAAACCAACAAGCTGGTGACGGAAACGTGGAACACGGCCGTTCTCAGCCACACGCACGATTTTGGCAGCGAACAGCCGCAACTTTACTGGCAGGCAACGGCCGTTGTCAGCAACACCGACGGCCTCACGGAAACTCTCAGCACGCCGCTCATCCAGTTTGGCATTGACAGCACCGTACCGACCTCGACGGTGACGGCCGTTTACCAGATGCCCAACGACAATTTTCTGGTGAAATGGAGCGGAAATGACGCGCTTTCTGGGGTGGCAAATTATACGTTGGACTACCGTGCCCAGGGTGACGTGGATTGGACTGCATGGTTGACGGAGACAACGGCCGTAAGCGCCACCTTCACCCCACCCGATCCGGCCCAATTCTACGAATTCCGCGTCCGCGCCACCGACGCCGCCGGCAACAGCCAACCGGCCGACACCCCGGCTGCCGCTCTCGGCACCGAACAGGCAATTCCGCTGCCCCATGCTATAATGTTGCCGCTTATTACACGGTAATCGGTAATCAGTGAGCGGTAATCGGTGAACAAAAACCGATTACCGATTACCGTTCACGGATAACGGTATGGAGGCAGAAGGAGAAAATGACGCAGATTCAACACGTCGATATTTTGATTGTGGGGACGGGGCCTTCAGGCACATCAACAGCCTTACATCTGGTAAAAAGCAACCCGGCCTGGGCAGGGCGCATTGTGATGGTGGACAAAGCGGTTCACCCCCGCGAGAAGCTGTGCGGCGGCGGTGTGACCCACATCGGCCAAAATATTTTGGCGCGGCTGGGGCTGCCCTTTGAGCCAAAAAGTTTTGAAGTGCATGAAGTTCGCCTGCTGTACGAAGATAAAAGCTACTCCTTCTTTGGCAACCCCGTTTTTCGCATCATTCGGCGGGATGAGTTTGACCATTGGCTGGTGAAAACGGCCGAATCCCTGGGCGTCACCGTGCGGCAGGGCGAAGCGGTTACCGATGTCGTACCTCACGACGATTATGTGGAAGTGACCACGGAGAAGACCATTTTCCACGCCAAAACAGTTGTCGCCGCCGATGGCGCGCGCAGCTTTGTGCGCAGCCGCCTCAAGTGGGAAGATGATTCCCGCGTGGCCCGCCTCATTGAAGTGCTCACCCCGGAAAACGCCCGCCTCCAGCCAGAATTCCGCGACGGCGTCGCCGTCTTCGACTTCACGCCTATGACCGACCACCAGCTTCAAGGCTATTATTGGGATTTCCCCAGCTACGTAGAAGGCCAACCGTACATGAACCGGGGCGTCTTCGACAGCCGGGCCCGGCCCGAGCGCCCCAAAGCCGATCTCAAGCAAACCCTCGGCGATTCAATGGCGGCGCGCGGCCGGAACCTGAGCGATTACAAGTTAAAAGGACATCCGATTCGCTGGTGGGGGTCAGACGGCCGTTTTGCCATCCCCCGCGTGATCCTGGTGGGTGATGCCGCCGGTACCGACCCGCTTTTTGGTGAAGGCATTTCCTTTGCCCTGGGTTACGGTGAAGTCGCCGCTGCTGCTTTAGAAGATGCCTTTGCCCGGCAAGAGTTTAGCTTTAACAGTTACAAGACACGCCTGAAAAAGCACCCGCTTTTTGTTCAGCTGCGCCTTCGTACGCGGCTGGCCCGCTTTGCTTACGTTCTTAAATATCCCCGACTTTTCCGCGCCGGTTGGTGGGCGGCGCGCCATTTCATCAAGCTTACCCGCTGGCGCGATCCCAGCTTTGTCCCTGCCGAGCTACCCCAAATGCTTCTAACAGATCAGGTCCGTGCGACTTCCTGATCAAGCAACCAGCATTTTGCGTTAACGTTTAGCCGGTCCAAGCCTCCTGTAAGCAGTTTATGCAAAAATTGAGCAGGCGAATATGGGGTTATTGCAGTGCAAAATCTTGCCTGTAAACGTTGCTTATGGTAACTTTTGTACAGAAGAGAAGAACACCCTTAGTGCAAACAACATAAATCCAACCATCACAGAATTGGTTCATTTTAGTCGGTGTCCCGCACCACCCAACACAAAACAGAGGTTGCATGAGTTCAAACGCCGTCCTGCTTGATGTCAAAAATGTATCTTTGAGCTTTGGAGGAACCAGTGCGCTCTCAGATGTGGATTTTGGTGTCAAATCAGGTGAAATTCGCGCCATTATTGGCCCAAACGGTGCCGGCAAGACCTCAATGCTAAACTGCATCAGTGGGTTTTACCGCCCGCAGAAAGGCGAAATTCTCTTCAAGCAGGCAGATCTTACCCAAACCCCAACGCATAAGATTGCCACGCTGGGCATTGCCCGCACCTTCCAAAACATTGCCCTCTATACCGGACTAAGTACGCTGGATAATTTAATGGCGGCCCGCCATATCCACATGAAGCAAAACAGCCTGGCAAGCATGTTGTACTGGGGCAGCGCCCAGCGTGAAGAAGTCACCCACCGTGAATTTGTTGAAGAAATCATCGATTTTCTGGAAATAGCCCATATTCGTAAGGCAACCGTTGGCGCCTTGCCCTATGGCTTGCGCAAGCGTGTGGAGCTGGGGCGGGCATTGGCTATGGAGCCAGAACTGCTGCTGCTTGATGAACCGATGGCGGGCATGAACGTGGAAGAAAAAGAAGATATGGCCCGCTTTATATTGGACATACACGAGCGGCGCGGCGTAACCATTGTGCTGATTGAGCATGACATGGGGCTGGTGATGGACATCTCTGATCGCGTGGTCGTGCTGGATTTTGGTGTGAAGATTGCCGACGGGGTACCCGACGATATCAAGCAAGACCACAAAGTGATCGATGCGTATTTAGGCAAAGCGTAAAAGACCTGCCATGTTTTCCCAATTAGTAAGGCAGAGCTTCGGGATTGGTAAACCTGGTGGTCTGGTTAAAAACATCTATGAACAACCCACAAACACTTCCCCAATATTTTCTGAAGCAGGTACAAATGCATGGTGCCAACAGAGTGGCGCTGCGCCAGAAAGAATTTGGTATCTGGCGCGAGTTCACCTGGCAAGATTCGTATGAAAATGTGAAGCTGTTTGCTCTGGGCTTGCTTGCTTTGGGCGTGCAGCGAGGGGATAAGGTTTGCACAATCGGCGACAACGACCGGCAATATTTATGGGGGTATTTGGGTTTGCTGGCGGTAGGGGCTACCCAGGTGGGCGTTTACACCGATGCCATTCCCAAAGAGCTGGCCTACATTGCTGCGCATAGTGATTCTACGTTTGCCCTGGCCAAGGACCAGGAGCAGTGCGACAAGATGCTGGAGATTCGGCCCGAGGTTCCCAATCTGAAAAAGGTGATTTATTGGGAAGACAAAGGGCTTTGGAGCTACAATGAACCGTGGCTGATCTCTTATGAAGAGGTATTGGAATTAGGGCGCGCAGTGGCCGAAAAGGAGCCGGACCGGTTTGAGACGGAGGTTTGGCTGGGGCAAGGGGAAGATACGGCCGTTCTCTGCTACACTTCTGGCACCACCGGCCTGCCCAAAGGGGCCATGCTCAGCCACAACAACCTCATCGACAGCACCCGCCTCTTCAACCAGATTGATCCCCGCTACGAGACCGATAACCACGTCTCTATTTTGCCACTGGGCTGGATTGGTGAACACGCCCTGGGCATTGCGCCCCACGTCTACTCCGGCATTGTCATGAACTTCCCCGAAGAGCCGGAAACGGTGCGCGAAAACATCCGCGAGATTGCCCCGGAAGGGTTGCTGTACAATTCCCGATTATGGGAGAATCTGGTGGGCATGGTGCAGGTGAGCATCAACGAATCGACCTGGGTCAATCGCAAGCTGTACCAAACCTTTTTGCCCATCGGTTACCAGATGGCCGACAAGCGGCTGCGCAACGAGCCGGTAGGAACCGGCTTGAATCTGGCCTATAAACTGGGTGATTTGACCGTCTTTGCGCCGCTGCGCGACAAGCTGGGATTATCACGCATTCGCTCTGCCTACACCGCCGGCTCTGCCCTGAGCCCGGACGCGATGCGCTTTTTTCATGCCCTGGGCATCAATCTGAAGCAGGTGTACGGCTCTACCGAGCTGACGGGCGGCGTTACGCTGCACCGCGACGGTGACATCAAGTTTGCCAGCGTCGGCAAGCCGATTCCCGAATCTGATGCCAAGATTGGTGAGGACGGCGAAATTTTGCTGACGGGCCCCACCTTGTTCCAGGGCTATTACAAGAATCCGGAGGCGACGGAAGATTCCTTGCAGGTGGACGAAGACGGCCGTCGCTGGTTCCGCACCGGTGACGCCGGCTTTATCGACGACGACGGTCACATCATTTACCTGGATCGCGTCAAAGAGATGCTTACGCTGGCCAACGGCGAGAAGTTCTCGCCTCAGTTTATTGAAGGCCGGCTCAAGTTTAGCCCGTACATTCGCGACGTAATGGCCGTAGGCACCGAGCGCGATTTTGTGTCGGCGCTAATCGTGATGGATTACGGCAACGTAGGCAACTGGGCCGAGCGGCGCGGCCTGGGCTACACCACCTTCATCGATCTGTCGCAGAAGCCGGAGGTATACGATCTGATCCAGCAAGCCGTAGCCGAAGTAAACGAAAGCCTGCCGCCAAACGGCCGTGTGCGCCGCTTTGTCCTCATGCACAAAGAGTTCGACGCCGACGAGGAAGAGATGACCCGTTCGCGCAAGCTGAAGCGCAGCGTGCTCTACAGCAAGTACGACGACATTATCAGCGGCATGTACAACGGCGCCGAGCGGATCGAAGTGCGGGCCACGGTGCAATATCAGGACGGCAGTACGAGTGTGGTGGAAACGGCCGTTAAAGTCGCCTCCCTTTACTAAATGCTCACTACTAACTACTAGCAACTAGGAACCAGCAAACAGCAACGGACAAAAGATATGAACTGGCAACTCCTTCCCCAATTTGCAATTACCGGTCTTCTCAACGGCGGCCCAATCGCCCTCATTGCGCTGGGCATCGTGCTTATCTTCAAATCCTCTGAGGTGTTTAACTTTGCCCAGGGGCAGATGCTTCTCATCGGCACCATGGCCACCTGGTGGTTTTGGTCACCCGACGCGGGCCTGGGCCTGCCGCTTTGGCTGGCTATCATCTGTGCCATGCTCGTCTCTGTGCTGCTGGGCTTGCTCATCGAGCGCATGGCATTACGGCCCATGACCGGCCAGCCGCTCCTTTCAATTATTTTGATGACATTGGCGCTGGCGCAGCTCTTACAGGGGCTTACCATTCTGGTATTTGGCACCGTGCAGCGCAACTTCCCCGTTATTTTCGAAGTAACCAATCCTTACCAGATTACACTGCCCATAACCTACAACGACAACCCTATCATTCTTGTTCTCAGGCAAAACCTTGTTTGGTCTTTTGTGGTGGCCATGATTTGCGTCACGCTGCTCTGGCTGTTTTTCCAATACACCAGCACCGGCCTCTCTATGCGCGCCACGGCCGAAGATCATGAAACGGCGCAAAGCGTGGGCATTCGCATCAACCGCGTATTTGGCATCTCCTGGGCGCTGGCCGGCGTTATTGCCGCCGTCGGGGGCATTCTCATCGCCACGGCCAGCGGCCTGGACTTGAGTCTTTCGATTGTGGTGCTGGCGGCATTTCCCGCCGTCCTGCTGGGCGGGCTGGAATCCATTCCCGGCGCGGTGGTAGGCGGCCTCATCGTAGGCCTGGCGCAGGGGCTGGTGGCTCTGCCTAACAACGACTTCATCTTTGGGCCGGAAGCAGCCCAAGCCGTGCGCAACTCGGCCGCCATTGTGCCTTACGTCATATTGCTCATCGTCCTGCTTATCCGCCCAGACGGCCTCTTCGGCCAAAAACGGATTGAGCGGATTTAGTCTGTGGATAGTGTCATTCCGAGTGAAACGAGGAATCTTTCGATGTGATAGGTAGAAAGATTCCTCACTCCGTTTGGAATGACAGATGTTGTTGAAAGGATTTACGAAGGTAATTAACAGACCAGCAAACGGTAACTGGAGAAAAAATGTCAGTTTTACGACCCGCAGGTGATTTTGACCGCTCTTACGAACAAGATATGGCCGTGGTGCGGCAGCCGTGGCAGTATGGGGTGCTGATTCTATTTTTGCTGTTGTTGTTTGCCTTGCCCTATATCGCTTCTGAATCGTTGGTCTCTTTGGTTAACCGCATTTGCATCTTTATTATTGCGGTGCAAGGGCTGAATATTCTAACCGGCTACACAGGCCAGATTTCTTTGGGGCAGGCAGCGTTCATGACGGTTGGTGGCTACATTTCGGCGCTGCTGGTTGGTTTGTGGGGCTGGAGCTTTTTCTTGGCCTTGCCGGTGGCCGGCCTGGGCGCCGGTCTGGTGGGTTTGTTGTTTGGCCTGCCCTCTTTGCGTGTCAAGGGGTTTTATCTGGTGATGGCCACGCTGAGCGCCCAATTTATTATTCCCTGGTTTACGCGCAACGTGTGGAATGACGTGCTCAACGGAGCGCAAGGGATTAACGTGCCGGTGCCGGTGATTACCCTGCCGGTGATTAACAACACCTGTTTTTTAGGCACGACGTTTGACGCAGCAACGGCCGCATGCACCTATCGCTTTGCCACCCCCACCCAATTTATCCACATCACCCTGGTGGTGCTCATCATCAGCACCATTGCCGCCCATAATATTTCACGCAGCCGCCTGGGACGTGCTTTCATTTCTATCCGCGATAACGATCTAGCAGCAGAGCTGCTGGGGATTAACCTGTTTGGTTACAAACTGCGTGCCTTTTTCATTGCTTCTGTTTATGCCGGCGTGGCCGGGGCCTTGCTGGCCCACAACTTGCGCCACATCAATTCTGAAACGATTGGCCTGAATGATTCTATCATTATGCTGGGGATGCTCATTGTGGGAGGACTGGGCACCAGCGTCGGACCCATTTTTGGCACCTCACTCATCATTCTGTTGGAAGAGTTGGCCACTTTGCTCACGCCTATTATTATTAACCTGTTTCCTGAAAATGCCGGCGGTATTGGCGCGGCGTTACGGCCGTTTATCTTTGGCCTGGCGCTGACCCTGTTTTTGATTTTTGAACCGCGCGGGCTGGCCTATCGTTGGCGGCTGATCAAAGCGGCCTGGCGCTTACGGCCGTTTGCTCGATAAGGGCTGAATTAGTTGCTGGTTGTTGGTAGGATTTGCTCGCAACCAGCAACCAGAAACCAACAACTATCAACTAACCACCAGCCACTCTTATGCAAGGAGGTGACTCTGAAAACGAATTGTGAAAGCTGTAAACCCCTTAACTTTATTGACGAAAGGAGAGAGTGAAAAATGAAGAATAAGCCCGTATTTACCTTACTGTTTTTCTTATTGGGCACCTTGTTTCTGGTTGCCTGCGGTACGCCCGCCGAGGTGCAGGACGCCGTTGAGGATACCGTCAACGAAGTCGCGCCGACGCTAGAAGCCGCCGCGACTGAAGTGGCGCCCACCGTAGAAGCGGCCGTTGAAGAAGTCGCCCCAACCGTGGAAGCCGCCGCGACCGAGGTAGTTGAAGCGGTTGAGGAGCCAACCGAAGAGCCGACCGAAGAGCCAATGGAAGAGATGCGCACCGATAATCTTGAGGGTGAAACCATCACTTTTTACCATTTTGGCGATCTCTCTGGTCCGCTGGCCGGCATTACCGGGCCGCTGATCAATGGCTTTAACGATGCGGTTGCGGCCGTCAATGCCGAGGGAGGCATTCGCGGCGCGCAAATCGAGCTGGAATTCACCGATACCCAATCCAGCGTAGATGAGGCCGTGGCTGCCTATGACCGGTACACCAGCGAGGATGACAACGTTCTTGTCATGTTCACCTACGGCTCCGGTGATGGCGAAGCCCTGGCCAGCCGCTTTGTTGAAGATCAGATTCCCAACCTGGCTGCCGGGCTGAGCTCCGTCGCTTTTTACGGTCCTGAATCTGGCTATACCTTTGGCTATGCCCCCATCTACCCTGACCAGTTTGGCCTGTTTATGGATTACATCAGCGCCAATTGGGATGACGTGAAGCCAGAGGGTGCCGGGGACGACATCAAGATCGCCTATATCAGCTGGCCTACCGCCTACGGGCAGGGCGCCTACACCGATGAGGCCCTGGCCTACGCCGAAAGTCTGGGCATCGAAATTGTGGCCAACGAGCTGATTGATCCATCGCCCACGGCCGATACCACCACCGCTATCCTCAATGCGCAAGCAGCCGGGGCCAATGTCATCTACACCAACTCTCTGGCCTTTGGCCCCGCTTCTATCCTGAACGGGCTTGGCGCGCTAGGGTTACGCGATGATTTCCTGTTCGGCGGTAATAACTGGGCGATGGACATTGCCATCTACGCTTTTGTCAGCGACCCGGCATTGGTTGAAGGGATGATTACGCCTTTCCCCTATCTCTTCTGGAATGATGAGGAAAATCCCGGCATACAGTACGCCGCTGAACAGTTTGAAGCCAACGATCGCCAGCCGGGCGAACGGGGTGTCGGTTACCTGCTCACCTTTGCCGGCGTTGATCTGGCTGTGCGGGCCATTGAACTGGCCATCGACAACGTCGGTTTCGACAACCTCACCGGCAATGATGTGTACGAGGCGCTGATTGAACTGGGCGCCATCGAAGTGCTTGATGGTGTGATGCGGGTCGACTTCTCCAACAACAATCGCTCACCGCACCAGGCCCAAATCCGCCAGGTGCAGGGTGGTGATTTTGTTGTGATCCAGGATTGGACAGACACACCCGACCTGCGACCGGCCGAAAATTTTGCCTCTGAATAATCTGAATAAGTTGTAAACCGATGTCTGACCTGTGGGCAATGGGCCAGATTCATTGCCCGCAGGTCATTCCCTTGACTATGCTAAAGATCAACAATATCGAAGTCGTTTACAGTGATGTTATTTTGGTGCTGCGCGGCGTCTCGCTGGAAGTAGGCCAGGGGCAGATTGTTTCCCTGCTTGGTGCCAATGGCGCCGGCAAGTCCACGACTCTGAAGGCTATCTCTGGCCTGCTGCTGCGGGAGGATGGTGCCGTTACGCGCGGCAGCATCGAGTTTGAAGGGGAACGTCTGGATAAGCTGGCGGCTGAAGAGATCACCCGGCTGGGGATCGTGCAGGTCTTGGAGGGCCGGCGCCTTTTTCAACATTTGACTACAGAGGAAAATTTGCGCGTGGGCGCGCTGGTCAATTCTAGTCAAGCAGATACCAAACGCCTGCTGGAACAGGTCTACGGCTACTTTCCTGCCCTGAAGCCGCTGCGCCATCGAACCGCCGGGTATTTGTCCGGCGGTGAGCAGCAGATGGTGGCCATCGGTCGGGCGCTTATGGCCAAACCGCGCCTGATGCTGCTGGATGAGCCATCTTTGGGCCTGGCGCCATTATTGGTGCAAAATATTTTTGAAATTATTCGGCGGATTAATCAGGATGGGGGCGTTTCTATTTTAATCGTGGAACAAAATGCCAATGTTGCTTTGCGCACGGCCGAATACGCCTATGTGATGGAAAACGGCCGTATCGTCCTCGATGGCGAAGCGGACCAACTGGCGCAAAATGCCGACATCAAAGAGTTTTATCTGGGCCTCACCCAGGTGGGCGAACGAAAAAGCTATCGCGACGTGAAACATTACAAACGGCGCAAACGGTGGCTCGGGTGATCGGTGGTCGGTAAACGGTCATCGGTGAGCAGTGAACAATTTATGGCCTGGGCAAGAATGACCAGGTTTTCGACGAAAAATAATGCGTGAGGAGTGAGCATCCTCAGATGCGAACAGGTTATCTCAGAGCGCATCTGAGGATGCTTTCTCCTCATTATTGGAACTGATTTTATGACTAATTTAGATGCCAAACTGAGAGAAGCAGTCAAGTACGCTTATGAACATGCGCCAGCAGTAAAAGCCCGCTTTGACAAGGCTGGCATCACGCCTGATGATGTGCAAGGCGTGGCCGATCTGCCCAAAATCCCGGTGCTGCCGAAAGATGAGATTGTGGCGCTACAGCAGGCCAATCCACCGTTTGGCGGCATGTTGGGCGTGCCCCCGGCAAAAGTGACCCATATCTTCTTTTCGCCGGGTCCCATTTATGAACCGGCCCCGGAACCGGATGAGGGCGCCTGGGATGTGGCCGTTGAGGCTCTGAAAACCACCGGGTTCAAAGCAGGCGATGTGGTGTTGAACAGCTTCACGTATCATCTGGTGCCGGCGGGCTTTTTATTTGACAATGCCCTGGTGCGGTTGGGCTGCACCGTGGTGCCGGGTGGCACCGGCAGCACCGATCTCCAGCTTAAGATGATGCAGGATTTAAAGGTGACCGGCTACAGCGGTACGCCCAGCTTTTTGATGAGCCTGATCAAAAAAGCGGAAGCCGGCGGCATTGATTTTAAGAAAGATTTGCATTTGAAAACGGCGATTTTCTCCGCAGAACCGCTGCCGCCCAGCCTGCGCCAGACGTTTGTGGAACAGTACGGGTTGACGGTAGGCAACGCGTACGCCACGGCCGATTTTGGCCTACTGGCGCTTAACACGGGCGAAGGCATGGCCATGCCCCTGCTGCCCGAACCCATCGTGGAAATTGTGGATAGCGATACCGGCCAGCCGGTTGGCCCCGGCGAGGCGGGCGAAGTGGTGGCCACAAACTTTAGCCGGGCTTATCCGCTTATTCGCATTGGCTTAGGCGATATGGCGATGAACATGGACCCGAATCCCGGCCAAAGTTCGCAAACCGAGCGCAGCATTATTTTGGTGGGGCGGTCAGGCGAGGCGGCCAAGGTGCGCGGCATGTTTGTCCATCCCAACCAGCTACGTTTTGCCACAGGGCAGATTGTCGGCGTGCAAAAGGTCCAGGGCGTGGTTTCCCGCCCGGAGCACAAGGATTATTTTGTGGTGCGCGTGGAGGCTGAAGGGGTGGATGAAACGGCCGTAAGCGAACAGGTGAAAACGGCCGTGCAGGGCCTCTGCCGCGTCCGCGTGGACGAAGTAGAATTCATCCCCCCCGGCACCCTGGCCGACGACGCCCCCGGCATGGTCGATGCCCGCGACTGGACTTAAATCAAGCAGGTGGTTCAGGTTCAGCAAATCAGTATGATACAATATGCTCCATTACTAAATGGAGCATTTTTGTGTCTAAGAAAGAAATTCAACTTTATCTGAATCGAGCCAAAGAAGATTTAATGGCCGTGGAGATCAACCTACAGAACGGATTGTATACGGTGGCAATATCTCGTTCTTATTACGCGATGTTCTACGCAGCATCCGCTTTGCTAAAAAGTATAGGTGTTGAGCGAAAAAAACATCCACTTTACTTATCTGAAAAAGAACACAAAGCAACGGCCGATTTCATTTCTCGTTTGGCAGATGAAAACATTTTCCCATTGTCTGTGGTCCTGTTTGGCTCAAAGGCACGTGGAGATTTTGATGCCGAATCGGATATTGATTTACTTTTGGTGCTGCCAGCTGTGAGCCTAGATTTACGTGATCATGTCCGTAATATTGCAGCTGATGTTAGCCTTGACTACTCTACTTACCTTTCAACGCGCGTGTGGAGTGAAGCTTATTTTGAAGAACAGGCACGAATCAAAACAAATCTGTTTCAGGAAGTTCGAAGAGATGGCGTTGAGTTATTACCCGTTGCTTCATAAATTTGCGATATGAAAACAATCATTACGGCCGCTTTAACCGGCGTCCTCACTACCAGAGAACAATCCCCCGCCATTCCCTACACCCCCGCCGAGATTGCCGAGGAGGCCCGGCGCAGCGTGGAAGCCGGGGCCAGCATTGTCCATATTCACGCCCGTCAGCCAGACGGCCGTCCCGCCTTCGACGTCGAGACCTATGCCCAAATTGATGCCGAACTGCGCCGGCGCTGTCCTGACGTCATCATCAACTACTCCACCGGGGCTATCGGCATTGACCGCGAGACGCGTATCCACCACGTTCGCGCTCTCAAGCCAGACATGGCTGCGCTCAACATGGGCTCGATGAATTACGCTATCTATTCGCGCAAACACAAAACGTTTTATCACGATCACGTTTTTGCCAATCCCTTTAAAGACATCCAATTTTTTTTGGAAGCGATGAATGAAGCCGGCACCCGGCCCGAAATGGAATGCTTCGACACCGGCCACATCAACAACGCCCAGCCGCTGATTGATCTGGAGATTTTGCAGCCCCCGTACCAGTTCAGCCTGATCATGGGCGTGCTGGGCGGCATTCCGGCCGGCACCAAAACCTTGGTGCAGCAGGTGGATCAGCTCCCGGCAAATTCCCATTGGCAGGTGATTGGCATTGGGCAAAAGCAGTGGCGGTTGGCGGCAGCGGCCGTTTCCATGAACGGCA
>CALBTC010000453.1 GCA_937967805.1 uncultured Anaerolineaceae bacterium | reverse complement strand
AAATCTAGAGTTGAAAACGGGCAAACCCTAAGGGCAGTTTGGCGTAAATTCGATCCGTTATGAAACAGCCGCTTGCCAAACTGTTTAAAATACAGCCTGTCCCAACCAACTCGGCAGAAAATTCAGCAAAGCTGGTCCAAGACAAAGCCACGATTAAAAAGGAATTTCGTCATCGCCAGTGGGTTGGCGAGCCTGGCCGTAGGCCACTTTGGGCAGTTGTGCTGAGCGAAGCTGAAGGTACGACTTTTGCCAATGGGCGTAGAATCCTGGCCGGCGGATCTCATCCGTCCCCAGACACATGACATATCCCAGATGCAATTTGCCGCCAGGAAAAGGGAGTTTTATGCTGACTGAAGCATCGTCATGGTCAAGCACAAAACATCGGTTGAGCTCCAGGTGCAATGGACCCAACCGGGCGGCATATGCGTCCTCGCAAGCCCCATGATGTTCTTCATAGCCACGCGCCCAGCGGCTGAAGAGAAGCTGCTGGATCAAATGAAAGATCTTTTGTGAAAACATGTGTATATCTCCTCGGGACAAACGGCCGCCAGCGCAGACCTGACGCAAATTGATCGGTCCTGGCTAAACGGCCGTTTCCCCATATATCAACTCTTATACAAACTCAATTCGGCTCCCCATCATTCCCCTACCCTGGCGCTCCTACCCACCGGTATCCTACCGCCCAGACACCCTCACCAGCCGCCGGCTGCCAACGGCCGTTACCCAGTAAAGGCAGATGACGGCCGTCAAAACCACAGGGAAACAAAATCACCGGCAAACCACAGTGAACAGCAAAACGAGCGCTGCCCACCGTCCCACATGAATTCGGCCGGGATACAAACCCCACAAACCCGGCACCTGGCCCCGAAGCGACCGCAAACCGGACACAGGCACAGGAACGGCCGGCCAGTCGCTCAACCAGGGTCGGACAACGCCCACTGAGGATATTCCCCAAACACCGGTCGCACCGGCACACACCCCCGGCCCACCATGCTACCCACCGGCCGGCTGCTTGCGCTCGCCTGACGCTGGCCAGGGCAGACTGCCGCCAAAACCCACCTCCCGACGCGCTGCCAACAGCAAACAGGCGCAGATGGGCATCCTGTGTCAGAGCAGACTCCAGAGCCAGGGCATCGGCCCCCGCAGCACAGCCTACGGTCACGCCGCGACCTTGCGCCTTGATACTCCCCACCACCCGCTGCACCAGGGGCTGCCATAACTGAGGCAAATCGCGTGAACCGGCCAGGGTGATATAGGCCACCCGCTGCTTCTCGTACCATCGTTGAATCACATGGCCGTGACAGGCTTTGGGGTCACACCAGCACACCAGCACCGAACGGCCGTGCAGCTGTGCCAGTTCCTGGCAAACGGCCGTATTCCCCGCGGCCACCTGCTGATTTAGCCAGACAGCGTATTTGGTCACAGCTTCGGCTCGGTTAGCACACACCGCCTGCACGTTGGCCAATGGATTGTGGCTGTACCGGTTGGCCAGCGGGCTATGGGGCAGGTTGCAGCGTTTATTGCGCCGGCCGATGTAAAGCCACCGGTCGCCGAACGCCTCATTTAACGCTTCAACGCTGCCATAATGATGGAAATTGATGACTCTCATGGAAAACCTCCTTCTTGAACGTGAATCGCCGACGTAAACCGCAAAAAGTTTTTGGAGAAACTCGAAGCTACGGGCGGTTTACGCAATCCCCTCAATAACTAAAATGGATAGGTAAAGAAGGAAGAAGAACCCGCCCTTCCCTTCCCCTTCACCAGGTCTACGGCGTAGCCGTTTGTGTTGGATGGGGGTGCTGCTCACGAAGTGACAAGTTAGCTGGCCAAAGAGAAGGGAGAGGAGGCAGTCAGGGGAAATGTCTTAGAAAGAGGCATTGTTGGACGCAGGTGCGGCCGTCGCTCGCAAGCGACATGCAAATTTTTGGCACTCGATGTGCCAAAATTTGCACCGACTTTGGCGCCCGTGTGGGCAGGCGTTATAGTCTTGAATGACCGAACAGATAGCGGGCACGATACGCTGGCCAGGCGCCAAAGCGGCGACCGGAAGGCCACAGGCCTGAAGGCGACCTCAAAAGTTACAACAAAGGCTGTTGCGCTAACTTCTTTCTTAGTTTAAGAAGATGATCTGGAAACGGGGGAACTGAATCAAAAAAAACTCGCGCTAAACTCTCCCCTACATACAACCTATATATAAAACCTATATATAATAGGAAGAGAGCAAACTCGCGAACCCCTGAAAATGAGCACAAGTATGGTGCCATTACCAGGCGATATCCATGGACTCTCCGGCACTTGACCAGAAAATTTGCCTGACATCGGTTGAAGCAAAATTGAAAAACCGTGCCTGAAAATCATCGGGGTTTTAAGCAGGTACCAGATCATTTTACGGCACCGGAGTTCATTGACCCGTTTGAAAATACGGCCGTTCCTTCGCCAATAATAGGAACCTCCAAGACTCATGCGTGATTGTGCAGTTCGATTCGCCATCTCTGGAAATTACCTCAAGAACCTCTGCGCCGAAGGGAAAAGCGGATGTTCCTGTTACTATGGAGTCAATCTCATTTCTATGCTAATCTGGCGGAGTCTGACGCCCCAAATGTGACCACATTCATCTGGTCAGGTATCATGAGTGCAAACAATCAGAAAAGGACAACCATTGAAAAAAAAGGTTGCTCCAAGCACACTTACTGAATCAATTCGATAGGCAAGGGTCAACTCAACGAGGATAAAAGATGATTGGTGCCATTGCTGGAGACATCATCGGCTCGGTCTATGAGGCTAACCCGATCAAAACAAAGGATTTCCCCCTCTTCCATCCCCGCTGCCGGTTCACCGACGACACCGTTTTAACCGTAGCCGTAGCTGAGGTCATCCTGAACGGCCGTTCTTATAAGCAAGCGGTTCACGAAATCGGCCGCCGCTACCCCCGCGCCGGTTATGGCGGGACGTTTATTAACTGGCTTTACGAAGACGATCCGCAACCGTACAACAGCTGGGGTAATGGGTCGGCCATGCGAGTGTCGCCCGTCGGCTGGGCCTTTGCAACCGAATACGAGGTGCTCAGCGAGGCCAGGAAGAGTGCTGAGATTTCCCACAATCATCCTGAAGGCATTAAAGGCGCGCAGGCAGCTGCTCTGGCCGTGTTTCTGGCCCGGACGGGTCACGCCAAAGAGGAGATTAGAAAGGAGATTAGCCGGCGGTTCGGCTACAATCTGCAGCGGACGGTGGACAACATCCGTCCTACCTACACCTTTGACGTTTCCTGCCAGGGAACGGTACCCGAGTCAATCATCGCCTTCCTGGACGGCACCTCATATGAAGATACCATCCGCAACGCCGTCTCCCTGGGTGGAGATAGCGACACGCTGGCCTGCATAGCCGGGGGGATCGCTGAAGCTTATTATGGAGATGTCCCTGACGGCATCCGGGCCAAAGTGCGATCGCTTTTGCCCCCGGACCTCCTGGCTATCACGGAAGCGTTCCGCCAGAAATACATTTAGACCGATT
>CALBTC010000452.1 GCA_937967805.1 uncultured Anaerolineaceae bacterium | reverse complement strand
ATTTGTGTACATCTTTTACAAGTTGTGCATGATGTTTTCAATAGAAAGTAATTGAGGTGGAAGATGGCACAAACAGTTTTAAGCAGCCGAGAAGCCCGTACCCGTTGGCGAGACGTATTAGATGCTGTTAATCAAGGAAAAACTGACGTAGTGATTGAGCGCTACGGCAAACCTGTTGCTGCTGTCATTGCCTTTGAAGATTATGAAGCGCTCCTTGAGGAACTGGAAGATTTGCGTGACGGCCGTTTGGCCCAAATTGCCTACGAAGAGTGGAAACGTGATCCTTCAACGGCCCGTCCGTGGGAAGAAGTAGAAGCAGAGTTAATTGCCGAAGGCCTTTTGGATGAACGATAAGCAGGATAAGTGGCGTGTTGTCGTAATGAAGCAACCACAGAAAGCATTACGACGAATGCCAAAAAACCTGCGTGAACGTATACGCCAAAGCATTTGGGTATTAGCAGAAGACCCTTTCCCTTTAGGACATAAAAAGCTAATTGGCTTTTCGAACAGTTATCGAATCCGGGTGGGAGATTGGCGAATTGTCTATACCGTAGAAAATGATCTACTGCTCATTTTGGTTATTCGTATTGCCCCGCGTGGCTCAGCCTACCAAAATTTATAAGCTATACAGACCCTCTGTTTGATTCCTCTGTCTGTGCGTGTATGTGTAAATGTGCCACAATCTATCGTCTATTGTGAGGAAAATATGAGTTATCCACAAGATGCCACTGTAATGGCACGTGGGTCATCTTGACTTGCGCGGGGTAAAAAGTGTATGCTGTGGGCACGTTACGAATGGCCATTTCAACAACGTGATTTACATTTATATTAAAAGTTTCATTTAGTCAGAAAGGAGGTAGTTTATCGTTTTGGAATACGTTACGGAAACTCACTGGCTGGCTGGAAACTGCATTAAATAGGGCTTCTGGCAAGATAAGAAGAGCCAACACATCTAGTGAAAATAGTAACGGCCGTTTTTGGTCAGCCACTATTTTATTAACCGCAAGAAAATAAAATTCAGATTACACCAAGCGACCCTGAAATCTCAGGGTCGCTTTTTTGAATCTCCAATCTCCAGTCTCTAATTTTCCAATTACCTGTTTGTTACCTGATCGCCGCCCGCAGCACCTCCGCTGGATGCAGTACCTGCCGCCCCGCACCGTGCTTGATTTGCTGGCGGCAGCTCACCCCGGCTGCTACCAGAATTGTTTCTGGGGCGGCGGCGCGCATGGCGGGCAGCAGGCGGCGCTCGGCCATTTGCAGCGAGACGTCATAATGCTCCGCCTCGTAGCCAAACGAGCCGGCCATGCCGCAGCAGCTGCTGTCCACTTCCTCCAGCGTGTAGTTGGGCGGCAGCGTCAGGGCGCGGTGGGCCGGTTTGGTGCCGATGAGCGCCTTTTGGTGGCAGTGGCCGTGCAGCACCAGGTGGCGTTTTTCTTCGCTGAAATTCAAGTTGAGTTTGCCGCTGTCGGCCAGTTCGGCAATGAACTCCTCAAAGCTGCAACATTGCCCGGCTACCAGGGCCACGCGCTTGTCATTGGGCAGCAGCGAGTTGTAATCGTCGGTGATGGCGGAGAGGTCGCTGGGTTCCAGGAAGATGATGGGCAATCCTTGTTCCGCCAGTGGCGCAAGATGGGCCAGCACATTTTTGGCGATTTTGCCTGCCTTGTCCACCAAACCTTTGGAGAAAGACGGCCGTCCACACTCGGTAATCCCCGGCAAAACCACTTCAAACCCAGCTGCCTCCAACAATTCCGTAGCGGCAATAGCGATGTGTGGGTAGTTATAGGTGGAAAAAGTATCGTTAAACAAAACCACCTTCTGTAGGGTCAAGGCATGCCTTGACCCTACGACCGGCGTGCGTTTGGCAAACCATTCGGTAAACGATTGCCGGGCAAAATGGGGCAGGCTGCGCCTGGCCGAAATCCCCAGCGTGCGTTCCATCCCTCTGCGAATGAGTCCATTGCCCAGTGTCCAGTTCGCCAACGGTGCCATCGGCCCGCTGCCCAGGCGGCTGAGCGGCGTGATGCTGGCAAACAGCCGGTCGCGCAAGGGGATGCCGTGGGCGTCGTGGTATTGGGCCAGGAACTCGGTTTTGATTTTGGCCATGTCCACTGAAGAAGGGCATTCCGCCTTGCACGCCTTGCAGCTGACGCACAGTTCCATCACCTGGTACATGCGCTTGCTGGTGAATTCGCTAGGGGGCAGGTGCCCGCTCATGGCGGCGCGCAGGGCGTTGGCCCGGCCACGCGTGGCGTGCTCTTCCTCGCGAACGGCCATAAAGCTGGGGCACATGGTGCCGGTGGTGCGCTTGCGGCAAATGCCGGCCCCGTTGCACATCTCCACGGCCCGGTCAAAACCCTGGTCGCTGCTGAAATCGAGGTGGGGCGTGATGGAAATCACCTGATAGTTTTCGCCGTAGCGCAGATTTTCGGTCATCGGTCCGGCGTTGACGACGGTGCCGGGATTGAGGATATTGTGCGGATCAAAAATCTGCTTCACCTGCTGGTAAAGCTTGTACAAATCGGGGCCAAAGAACTTTTCGTTGAGCCAGCTGCGCGCCCGGCCGTCGCCATGTTCACTGGAGAGGGAGCCGCCGTAGCCGCGCAGCAAATCAACGGAAAACCGGGTAATTTGCGGCAGCTTGGCCACCTCGGTCGCTTTTTTTGTGTTGATAAGCGGCCGTATGTGAATGCAGCCGGCGCTGGCGTGGGCGTAGTAGGCGACGTTGGTGCCGATGTCGTTACAGAACTGCTCGACTTTAGTCACGTATTCGGCCAGATGCTCCACGGGAACGGCCGCATCCTCAATAAATGGAATCGGCTTGTGGTCCCCCTTGATGCTCATCATCAGCCCCAGGCCAACCTTGCGCACAGTCCAGACGTCGTTTTGCTGCTGGGGGGTGGTGGCGCGGGAGACGGCCGTAAAATTCACCATTTGCCCCTTGAGATGCCGCTCCAGATTATCCATCTTGCTCACTAACTCCGCCTCGCTCTCGCCGTAAAACTCGGTGATGAGGACACAGTTGGGCATGTCCTGGATGAAAGTGGAGAGCAGGCGGGCATATTCCGGTACGTCGCGGCATAGGGTGAGGCCCAGGTTGTCCAGCAGCTCCACGGCCGAGGGATTGACTTCGAGTATGAGGGGAACGGCCGTTAACGCCTCCGGCAAACTGTTGAAGTGCACAATCGCCAGGGCAGTGTACGTGGGCAGCGGCACCAGGTTCAGCTTCAGCTCGGTGATGACCCCCAGGCCGCCTTCTGCGCCGCAGATTAGTTTGGCCAGGTTGAATCTGTCGTCATAGGGCCAGCGGTAGGTGGGACGGCCGTTGCTCACCGGCACCAGCCTGTCCAAATTGTAGCCGCCGCAGCGCCGCCAGTGGCGCGGCGTGCCGCTGCGAATGATTTCCTGGTTGGCCGGGTACTGGGTGAGGGCCTGCATCCGGCGGTAGATGTTGCCTTCCAGTCCGCTTTTTTGCGTGTGCTGCAAAAGTACGGCCGTTTCCAGCGGGCCAAAGCGGGTCAGCGTGCCGTCGCTCAAAATCACCGCCGTCTCCAGGACGTGATCGGCCGTCATGCCGTACATAATCGAATGGCTGCCGGTAGAGTTGTTGGAAACGATGCCGCCCATCGCCGCCCGGTTGCTGCTGGCGGGGTCCGGGCCAAATTGCAGGCCGTACTGGCGCAGGTAAATGTTCAGCGCGTCCAGGACGATGCCTGGCTGCACCCGCACCCACATCTCCTCCTGGTTGACTTCCAACACCTGGTCCAGGTGGCGCGTAAAATCCATCACCAGGGCGCGGTTGACCGCCTGCCCGGCCAGGCTGCTGCCTCCGGTGCGCGGCAGCAGCGGCACATGGTGTTTGGCCGCCAGCTCGACCGCCGCCTGCACGTCATCCACCGTTTGCGGCAGCAGGACGCCGTGCGGCTTTACCTGGTAAATGGAGGCGTCGGTGCTGTACAGGATGCGACTGTACTCATCCGCGCGCAGCGCGCCGCTGGTGCGTTTGTCTAATTCGTTCAGGAAATCAAAAAGTGCTTCAGACACGGCCGTTCTCCCGGGGGCAGGCTTTGTGCCTGCTTAATTGGGCGACCACAAGGGTCGCCCCTATTTTACCTTCTCTTTTAGAGAGATGTACCACATAAAAAAGGTCCAGGCAAAACGCACACCCACCATTTGTCAGTTCGACTGAAAGGAGAACCCCTTTTAGCGCCTGCCCGGCAAGCTTCTGGCCCAGGTTAGAGGGATTTCTCGCCAAAAGCGGCTCGAATGACACGCGAGGGCTGCTAGTAATGTAAAAACTGATTGTGGTCGGTATCGGTGCATCCATGCGCAGCCGTGCCGCTACTCTTTTTTTCGGGAACGGCCGTTAAAACCCCCAACAATCCCCTCACCTTGTCACCCCTTCACCTTGTCACCCTGTCACAAATTAACCTCGGTCCCCAAACCGTGCTCAATCGCATTCTCCAGCGCAATACGGCCGGAAATGGCATCCTGCACCGCCACGCCAACCGATTTGAAGAAGGTGATTTGCTCCGGGCCGGTGCGTCCCGCTTTGAGACCGGCAGCAATTTCGCCAATTTCAGCATGAATGTGGTCTTTGCTGATGAGCCCGGCTTGCAGCGGGATGATCAGGTCGCCGGCTTCTTCCCAGGCGGCTTCGCGCGAATCGACCACAACCAGGGACCGTGTGACCGTTGCGGCGTCAATTTCCTGCATGGTGGGGGTGTAGGAGCCGACGCCGTTGATGTGGGCGCCGGGGGTGAGGTCTTTGCTTTTGAAGACGGGCTTGCTGCTGGTGGTGGCGGCACAAATGATGTCTGCGCCGCGCACGGCCGTTTCCGGGTTGCTCATAATGCGAATTAGCTGGGGGATTGGGCCATGGCCGCGCATTTCGCGGGCAAAATCGACGGCGTGTTCATGCGTAGGGCTGTACACACGCACCTCGCGAATTTGGCGCACGGTGCAAACCGCTTCCAGCTGGGTGCGTGCCTGCACGCCGCTGCCCAAAATGGCTACCACGCCGGCCTCCTGCCTGGCCAGAAGGTCGGTGGCGGCTCCGGCCCCGGCCCCGGTGCGGATGGCGGTGAGCGTGCCGCCTTCCATTAATGCCAGGGGACGGCCCGTTTCCGCATCCAGAACGAGAACGGCCGCATAAATCGTCGGTTCATTGCGCCGGCTGTTTTGGGGAAAGACCGAGACGACCTTCACCGCCAGATCGCTGCTTTGGGACAGATAAGCAGGCATTACTAACGTTGTGCCTTGCTGCGGGGCCACATCAACCCGCCCGCGCAGCGGCACCACCGCCTTGCCGGTGGAAAGCTGGGCAAACGCCTGCTTCATCCCGGCAATGGCGTCGGCCATCGGCAGCGCCTGGCGAACGTCGTTGGCAGAAAGGATTCGCATTTTCATAGGATCACCTGTGTCTAACCCTCCCGCAGGTTTTTTGGCCTGGTGGCGGTAAATTACGGGAACCTGCGTGAGGTTATCTATTTTTTTAGGAGACTACAACGAATTTTAGTAATTAACGAATGGGTCTCACACAGAAAAATTCGCTCGTTACTCCAATTCGTTGTTGTTATTGGGCTATTCATTGAACTGCCAGATGAGTGGGGGCGGCCAGGTATTGTTGTTGAGAACGGCCGTATCCAACTCATACACGCCATACGTTACAGAACCACACTCGCCATTTGCCTTACAATTGAGCGTGCCGGCCAACCCTTCGATCTCCTGGCTGGCGGCCAGGCTTTGGCGCAGAGCGGTGCGCCCAATTACCAGCGAACCATTTTGCCCGATGCGCGCTGCGTCTTCAACGGCCGTAAACAACAGATGAGCGGCGTCGTAGGCGTAGGCGGCTGTCGGTGACGTGGGCGGCGTTTTGTAGCGGGCGATCCATTCCGCCAGGAAGTCGTCATACGCAGCGCCGGCCAGGATCGGGCCGGTAATGGCCATGCCGGTAGCCGCTTCACCAACGCGGTCGACAAAATTAGCTGTGAGCAAGCTGTCGCTGCCTACTATTGCTGCCCCATTTAGCCGGCTGGTTTCCGCCAGGCGGTTAATCAGCAGCGTGGCTTCAGGTTCAAACAATGCCAGGTAAATGAGATCAGGCGGGCTGGCAGATATTTCATCTAAATTCCCGGTTAGCCCGGTTTGGCTCACCGGCAAAACGCCCTGGTAGCTCACGATGCCGCCCAGCTCGGTAAACGTGTCGCTAAACTGTTGGGCCAGCAGGCTGTTGTAGCTGGTTTCGTCCTGAAATACGGCCGCCTGCCGTGCGCCTGCCTGCTCATAAGCAAAATGGGCGGCCACAACAGCCTGGTGCAAATGGTTGGGCACGGTGCGAAAGAAGGCAAGTTCATTCTGGCTGGCGGTGAGGTTAGGCAGGGAACTGGCGGGGGAAATCAACAGCCAATCATTGAGCCGTACAGCGGGCAGAACAACCGTGGCCACATCGGAACAAGCCGGGCCGATGAGCCCCAATAGGGTATCGTCGCCGCTGAGAGTCTGCACTGCCTGTCGCCCGGTTTCCGCATCACAGCCGGAATCCAGCGCGATAAGCTCAATCTCATGAGCGAGCAGTTCATTACCCCGTTCGGCGATTGCCAGGTTGATGGCGCGCGACAGTTCTTGGCCCCAAACGGCCGTATCTCCCGAAGCCGGCAGCAATGTGGCAAAGCGGATCGGAGAATTCGGCCGTACTACCACGCAGCCCAGCGGATCATCACAAGTAACGGCCTCTGTGCGGCAGGCCGTAATCAATAGGACGATGGCCAGACAGAGAAACGCCAGCCTGACTGCTGGGCGCAGGTTACTCAATACCCAGATACGCTTTCTGCACCGTGGGGTCTTTTTGCAAGACATCTGCCTTGTCTGTCAACACAATTTCACCGGTTTGCAGCACATAACCCCGATTGGCCACCTGCAATGCCATATGCGCATTTTGCTCCACCAGCAAAATGGTCATTCCTTCCTGGTTAATGGTTTGAATCGCCTCAAAAATTACGTCGACCAGTACCGGCGCCAGCCCCATCGACGGCTCGTCCATCAGCAGCAGGCGAGGTTTAGACATGAGCGCTCGGGTAACGGCCAGCATTTGCTGCTCCCCACCAGACATCGTGCCGGCGAGTTGGGTGCGCCGTTCGCCCAGCCGGGGAAACATTTCATACGATTTTTCAATGTCGGCCTTGATGCCAGCCTTATCGTTGCGGTGGAACGCGCCCATTTCCAGATTTTCTTCAACGGTGAGCTTGGCAAAGACGCCGCGCCCTTCCGGCACCATGGCAATCCCTTTCTTCACCCAGGCGTGGGCGGGATGCTGCGACACATCTTCGCCATCAAAGACGACGTGGCCGCCGCGCGGCGGCATGAGTCCGCTTATCGTGCGCAGAGTGGTGGTTTTGCCTGCGCCGTTGCCACCAATGAGGGTAACAATTTCCCCTTTTTCAACGGTTAGACTGACGCCTTTCAGGGCGTGGATGTTGCCGTAATAAGCATGAACGTCGTTGACTTCAAGTAATGGCATGGTCTTTCTCTTTTAGGCCTTTGCTTCTTTGGCAGCTATAGTGGCCGTCGCCCCTTTACCCAGATAGGCTTCGATGACAACGGGATCACTTTGAATTTCACGCGGGAGACCTTCAGCTATTTTACGGCCGTAATCCAGCACCGTCACCTTTTCTGAAATGCCCATCACCACGCGCATGTCATGTTCAATCAGCAAGATGGTGATCTCCAATTCATCCCGCAGCCGCTGAATGAATCGGGTAGTTTCGGCCGTTTCGCGCGGATTCATCCCGGCGGTCGGCTCATCCAACAGCAGCAGCTTGGGTTTTGCTCCCAGGGCACGGGCAATTTCCAGGCGACGCTGGTCGCCATAAGGTAAATTTTTGGCCAGCGCATCTCCCATGCCCTTTAGGCCCACAAATTCTAGCAGTTCTTGGGCCCGCCTTTCGGTCTCTTCCTCCTCGCGCCGCACGCTGGGCAGGCCAAGCAGCGCCCCAATCCAATTGGATTTAAGATGCGGTTCCTGCCCGACCATAATGTTTTCTAACACGGTCATGTTATTAAACAGGCGGATATTTTGGAAGGTGCGCGAGATGCCCATTTGCGTGATTTCATAAGATTCAAGGCCGACGACCGATTCTCCATTGAATTCCAACCTGCCTTCATCGATCTGGTAAAAACCGGTGAGACAGTTAAAAAAAGTGGTTTTACCCGCGCCGTTTGGCCCAATGATGCTGGCGATCATGCCGCGTGGTAAAACAAAGTCGAAGTGGTCGGTGGCCAACAAACCGCCAAACCGTTTAACAACCTGGTGTGCTTCTAGAATGTAATCGCTCATTGTGTTCACCTACGATTTGGCTGTGACGGGAACGGCCGTTTCATTAAGGGGCGGGTCCGTTTCATCCTCACCGTCCCCATGAATTTCTCGCCGATGCACTTCAGAGGGCCAAAGACCCTCCGGGCGGACCAACATCATCACAATCAGGGCAATGCCGTACAGCAGCAGACGGAACTCGGCAAATTCAGTAAGCAGCTGCGGAATACCCACCAGGAAAAACGCGCCGACAATAACGCCGGGAATACTGCCCAATCCACCCACAATAATTAAGCTCAACACGTTAATCGAGATGAGCAGTTCAAAGCTGGTGGGGAAGATGGAACCCAGCTTGGCGGCAAAAATCGCCCCGGCCAGCCCGCCAGACGCGGCGCTGAGCGTAAAAGCCAGCACCTTGGCGTTGGTGGTGTTGATGCCCATGGCGGCGGCCACATCCTCATCTTCCCGAATTGCCATCCAGCGCCGCCCGGTACGTGAGTTATTCAGCCGGCGGGAAACAAACAGCATCAGCAGCGAGGCCAAAATGAACAGGTAATAAAGCTGTGGCGGATTGTTGAAGACAATAGCGCCATCTTGCGTAGCTAATATGCCTAGCTCAAACTGCTGCAAAAAATTGTTGATCGGATTCAAAACATAACCCAGGGTCTGAGCAACAAAGCCCTCGATTCTGGCTGAAGGAATTTGCAGGATGCCTTGCGCGCCACCAATAAACGGCTTAAGCGCATCAGAGCGGGCCAGCACACGGATAATTTCACCAAAGCCCAGCGTGGCGATGGCCAGGTAATCCCCGCGCATCTTCAAAACGGGCAGCGCCAGGAAGAATCCGGTAAACATGGCGGCAATGATACAAACAGGCACCGCCAGCCAGAAGGAGATGGGTTCACTCAGGCCAAAGCCGCTGTTGGAGGTAAGCAGGGCCATGATGTAAGCGCCCACGGCAAAGTTAGTTACATATCCGAGGTCCAGCAATCCGGCCAGGCCAATGGCAATGTTCAATCCCAGCCCCATCAAAATGAACCGGCCCACTTCGTTAACGATTTCGCTCAAGTAAACGCCTAACAGTGAGGGCAGAATGAGTAAAAAGATAATGAGCAGCGAGATGCTGATCCGCCGCGTGCTTTTTTGTTGTTTGGGGGTCAAGTTTTGGCGCAGGGTTTGGTAACGGGTTTGTCCGCCCTGCTGCCACCAGAAGAAAACGGCCGTTAACACCACAAATAACACCACAAACGGCACCAGCATGAGCCCTGTATTGCCAAACAGATCACGCATTGTCTCCCGGCTGAGCCGGGGACGCAAAACGCCAACCACAATGTCAGACATCGTGCCGGTAGCAACTGTCCACGCCAGACTCATGCTAATCGGCCGGCGGAAGCGGCTGGGCAGCAAGGCATAGCCGACACCCACCAGCCCCAAAACGCCAAACGACAGCAGCAGCAAAAGCCCCCCCACAACAACGCTCTCATGATTCAACGTCAAAACGGTGATCAGATCCGGCTTCACATTAATAAATGAGTTTCGAATGTTTTCCCAAACAAGCGTCAGCAAGATAAGCAGAAATGTAGGCACGCCTGATAAAACCCCAGCGACTCCGCCATACAACAATTTGCTAACCAAAGAGTCCGCATCCAGCCGGGAGGAAACCAAATAACCGGCAACCAACGCCAGACCAAACAGCAGCAGGTCCGCCAGGGTCAAATAGTCTGTCACAATAAAGCGCTGGTCAAAGGCATCAATGAGACCAATCATACTCAGGCTCAAGGTAATGAAGCCCACAGTCAGACCAATTTTGAAAGTTCTACGAAGTTTTTCATTCATTAAGCTTTCTTCTCCGCTAACCGTTCACCAATGATTCCCTGCGGACGGAAAATAAGCACCAGCACCAACATTGTAAAGGCAATCACATCCTTCAATTGATGCGATCCGGCAACCCCCAACCCTTCAAGGAAAAGTGGCGGGCCAATCGCTTCAATGACCCCCAAAAATAGTCCGCCCAACGCTGCACCAGGAATGCTGCCAATACCGCCGAGAACTGCGGCCGTAAACGCCTTAATTCCCGGAATGAACCCCATGATGAAATTCAACTGCCGAAAAACAATCGAATATAAAACCCCGGCCACGCCCGCCATCGCCGCACCGACGACAAATGTAAGCGTAATGGTGCGGTTAACATCGATTCCCATCAGCGTTGCAGCATCTTTGTCCTCCGCCACAGCCCGGATAGCCCGTCCTGTTTTGGTGCGCTGTACAAACTGCTGCAAACCAAACATTACAACCAGTGAGGTCAAAATAACGGCAATGTCCGCTTTTTGAAAGTCCAGCCCAAAAAACTCTACTTTGCCATCAAACAAAGCAAATTCCGGAAATGGAATCAGGGAAGAGCCATATAACCCGCGAAAATAATATTGCCAGAAAAACGAAGCGCCAATTGCCGTAATAAGGGGCACCAGGCGCGGGGCCCCGCGTAACGGCCGATACGCGACGCGCTCCGTCAAAACTGCTACCGCAACCGAAATCAAGATGGAACTCACAAAGATTGCCAGTAAGCTAAGGAGAGGGAATTGAGCAGTAAGACCGGCATTTTCTAGCGGCAAAGCGACTAAAACAGTTGATGACATAGCTCCGGCCATAAAAAATTCGCCGTGGGCAAAATTAATCATGAACAGGACACCGTAAACCATAGTATACCCCAGCGCAATCAAGGCGTATAAACTACCCTGCGACAAGCCGGAAACAAAGAAATCCAGCCAATCAGAAACAGTGTAATTATTGCCAACGCCGAGGATAAACTTACCCGTCATACCCCACAGCACAATGCCGATAATTCCAATCCGGATAAGCCAAAGAACGAGATCGATATAGTTGAGTCGTCGCAAGATTGTGTCCCCTTCTTCCTCAAGTAACAAACAGCCTGTGAATGGCTTCACAGGCTGTCCAAAACTGTACATGTTACAATTTATTAACGATTACCAACATGTTAGTCATCATGTCCGTTAACTATTGTTTTGATTGAAGCCTGACTTGTTTATGCAAGCCAGGCTTCAACACACTCTTCGATTATTTATTCGGGTTCGTAGGTCCAAACGGCCACGAAGGAACCATCCTGAACCTGGCTAACAGCGATCTTGGGATCGGCGCAGTCGCCATTTTCATCACAGGAGATGGTGCCGGTGATACCCGCCATGCCATCAGTAGCGGCGATAGCGTCTATCAGTGCCTGACGGCCGATTAACATCGTACCGTCTGCGCCCACCTGCGCCACCTCTTCAATTGCGTTTAGCAGCATATTGGTGGCATCGTAAGCGTGGGCATGGAAAGGAGCAGTCGGTTCCGTGCCATACTCAGCCTGATAAGTTTCCAGGAAGGTGGTGTAGATTTCGTTGCCGAAGCCCAGGTCTGGCCCGGAAACATACATGCCTTCCGCCGCTTCACCAGAAGCATCAATGAAGTCGGGGGATTGCACGCCGTCGGCGGCAGCCAAAATCACATCTTCCAAACCATCAATTTCTTTAGCGGTCTTGGTGATAAGAGAACCCAGCGGGATAAACACCGGGTAGTAAATGAGCTCCGGTTCAGCCGCGGCAATTGTCGTCAACAGCGGTTCAACATTGGTTGCATCAGCCGCTTCTGCCTCAAAGGCCACAATTTCGCCGCCCAACTCAATGAAAGAGTCTCTAAAGACGGAAGCCAAACCCTCGGTATAAGGATCACCATCGTGAATGGCGGCGGCTCTGGTCAGGCCCAGTTCATTGAAAACATATTCAGCCATTGCCCGGCCTTGAACCTTGTCATTGTGGGCGGTGCGGAAGTAGCAAGATTGACGGGTTTCCGGGTCTGTGAGCACAGGGGCTGTGTTAGACGGGGAGATCATAGCGATGCCTGCGTCACAAACAATCTGCGACATGGGCACACCGGCACCGGAACAGCTTGTGCCGATAACACCGACAATTGAGGGGTCAGAAGCGAGCTTTTGCCCGGCGGCCTGGCCACCTTCGGCATTACAGCCCTCGTCTTCGGCTTGCAGTTCAATGGGATGACCCTCAATTTCGCCACGGTCGTTGATGGCAATTTCTACACCATATTGGGAGTCCAACCCTAGAGATTCATTGGGGCCGGTAATAACCAGGGCAGAAGCAACCCGGATAGGCTCATCGGGGCCAATCTCAACGCAGCCAATAGCGTCGTCGCAGACCAGCTCGTCCATGGCCTCTTCCTCATCCATCGCTTCTTCTTCCTCCATGGCTTCTTCTTCGGTGCCGGCGGCGGGTTCGCTTTCCTCAGCTTCTGGTTCAGTATCACCAGTGCCGCCACAGGCAACCAGGGCCAGGGCCAACAACAACATCAATAAGGTTAACCAACTCGAACGTTTCATGTAATTCTCCTCCTTACGGAAAATTATGGGTTTTGTACCTGTTTACCACATGCTTGAATCAGGTCGTAATCACAGTATCTTTGCCCTGGATGAAGCCTTGCCGGTAAACAGCTACTTGAACAACAAAAAAACTAACGCAAGCGACAAACTTACCTGCGTTTTCGTTGAGACTGTTTCAGCTCAAATTTTGGTTGATTGCTGGGCAGCTATCACCTCCTCTTCCAACATGTTTGCGGTGATGTGCACATAGTCGGGTTCAGTGGTTCAAAATTCTATTGGCATTGTGGGTTGTTGTCAACTTTGCTCTGCGTGTCGTGATTTTTGTTTTTATGCTTGCTGAAAAAAGTGGTCAATCGATGGTGGTTGGTGTTTCGACAAACTCACCTGTACACATAAAGATGACACGCTCGGCAATGTTAGTGGCCCGGTCACCAATTCGCTCCAGGTTATGCCCCACCCACAGAAGAAAAGTGGCGCGGCGGATATAGTCATCGTCTTTCATTTCTTTAATCGCTTCTCGGAATAATTTATTGTACTGTCTATCTATTTTGTCATCCCGCTTGATCATTTCCAGGGCAAGCTGCGGATCCCGTTGGATATAGGCATCAATCCCTTGTTGGAGCATTTCACTGGCGCGTTTGGCCATTTTAGGCAGCTTGTAGAGCGTGTCTATTTCATCTTCATCTTCCATGCGTTCGACTAACCGGGCGATACCAGAGGCGTGGTCGCCGATGCGCTCAAGCTCTACTGCCAGATGAATGGCGGCAATAACAGCCCGTAAATCTGAGGCAGTGGGAGCCTGAGTAGCCAGGATGAGCAGGGCTTTTTCTTCAATATCGTAGCGCAGCTGATTAATAGCTTCATCATTAGCAACGACCTGGTTTGCCTGGACGACATCACGAGTTTGTAAGGTGGTCATTGCTTTGTCGATGCTTTCAATGGCGGCACTGGACAGGCGAATGATGTTATCTTTGAGTTGATTGAGCTCTTGATCCAGGATGGTGCGACTTGTTTGTGACATGTTTCACCTCATTCTTGTCGGAGCGTGTTGAAGACGTGCATCAAATCATCTGACGTGTGGTTGGTGGAAGGGGTGCCGTGCCCGCAGGCAATGACGGCTGGAGAGAGCTCCAACAGACGAATGCCGGACTGGCGCGCGGCCGTTTTATCGGCCGTAATGCGGGGCGGGGTGAGGTTGATACGGCCGTCTCGCGTGTTCAGCGCATCACCGGCAAACAATACCCCTGCCGTGGGACTAAAAAACGAAAAATGGTCCAACGTGTGTCCCGGCGTAGCCAGCACCTGCAAGCCACCCAAAAAAGGCAAGGTATCCCCATCTTCAAAAATTGCGATTTTCTCTTTGCTCACGGCACCATATTTTACAAACGTATCAAGCAGCCATTGCACGATGACCGGCATGTGCTTGGGAGACTTCCCCTGAGCAATCAACTGTACCGAAGCAGCCCCCGCCTTTATTTGCGCCCCGGAAGCTTTGTATAACGCTGCCAGGCTGCCTACATGATCCATATCGGCATGGGTGACCAAAATATGCGTTAGTTCTGGTGGTTGGTGACCCAAATTGCCCAACAGTTCGAAGATCGCTTTTTCCCGCCTGGGCATGCCGGCATCAACCAGCACAATATTGGGCGGCTCCACAATGAGATAAACGTTGCTGCTGCCGGCTTCCAGCCAATGGACGTTCGGGGCAATCTCCATACAGAAAAAGGGCTCCTTACACCGTTTCTACCGGGTCCGGGTTTTCATCGAGCAAATGGCTGGCTTTTTTGTCGAATGCTGCTTGAACGGCGGCAAAGACCTCATCAGACATTGGAGTTTGCCCTTTTTGCTGGCGCAAATACCCTTTTACTTTGGTGAAATGCATGGCCGGGACGGAAGATTTTTTCAGGTCCAGGTTTTTGTTGCCCTTGTTGGTGAACACAATCAGGGCTCCAATCGGCACTTCTTCTACGGAAGGGGCATTTTTGTTCAGGTAGCTGGCTACGGCTTCCACGTTTAGCATCGCTTCTCGGGTAGGATTGCCTAATCGCTCCTGGCCAAAAAAGCGGCGCAGCCCCAGGCCACTCTGTTTCCACTTGTCCCCATCAACAGAGATATCCCCCGATTGGTATTTGGGGATAAAGACGATGATCCCGGTTGGGATGAGCAGGACGTGGGGGGCTGGGAGGAGGTAATGGTAGATACGGCCGTCTCGTGCCACCTTCTTCAGTACATCATCCAACACCTCATCCGGGCGCGGATCGCGCAGGTAACGATGGCCCAAATAAATACCAATCTGCGACAGCATCCAGCCGACAAACAAAGCGACCAGCTGATAGAAGAACATATTCGCCGTGTTCGGCAGAAAAACTAATAACAAACCCACCAGCAGCACGCCCATCCCCACAAAACTGGTGATCTGGCTGATGCGCTTCAGGCGAGCAATTCGTTGATCGTCTCTTAAAATAACCATAACAATTTAATTTGTATCATACCTTTCTAAAATCAAACACGCATTTTGACCGCCTAATCCAAATGAATTGGACATGGCAAGCTGCAATGGCGCAGATCGGGGACCGTCGGTCACGTAATCCAGGTCGCACTCCGGGTCTGGCGTTTCATAATTCCAGGTGGGTGGAATCGTGCACCGGTTCAAGGCCAACGCGGTAAAGATAGCTTCAATGGCGCCGGCGCCGCCCATAGCGTGCCCCAGCACCGATTTGCTGCTGCTGATGGCCAGTTCATAGGCCCGTTCGCCAAAAACCGACTTCACGGCAAACGTTTCGGCTGAATCGTTCACCGGGGTCGAAGTGCCGTGTGCATTGATATAGTTTATCGCATCCGACTGTAAGCAGGCATCTTGCAGCGTCCACTGCATGGCGCGTACGGCGCCGGCCACTTCCGGATCCGGTTGGGCCACGTGATACGCATCGGCTGAAACGGCGTACCCTTTCAGCTCGGCATAGATGTGGGCCTGGCGGGCCAGCGCATGGTCCAGCCGCTCGATAATAAGCACGCCGGCGCCTTCACTGAGAACAAACCCATCCCGGTCCTTATCAAAAGGACGACTGGCCTTCTCCGGCGCGTCGTTGAAACCGGTGGAAAGCGCGCGCATGGCGCCAAACCCGGCAATAGCCGCTTCGTGAATGAGTCCTTCAACCCCGCCGGTGATCATCATGTCGGCCCGGCCGCTGCGAATGTGCTCCATTGCCTCGCCAATCGCCTGGGTGCCGGTAGCGCAAGCGGCCGTTACCGTGCTGATCGGTCCCAATGCCTTGGCCAGCAGGCTGACATGATGGCTGGGCATGTTGGGCAAGAAGCCGGTCATGGCAAAGGGGCTGACCCGGTTAAACCCCTGGCTGCGCAAAATTTTCAAGTTTTCATCGGCCACTTCAAAGCCACCGACGCCGGTGCCCACCAGGGTGCCCACGCGCTCGGCGTTGGGCACCGGTTCGGGCAGACCGGCATCTTCCAGGGCCATGCGTGCGGCGGCCACGGCCAGCTGAGAGGCGCGAGACATGCGCCGGGCTTCTTTGAAATCCATATATTTTTTGGCTACAAAGTTTTTGACTTCACCGGCTATGCGACAGGGAAAGTTAGAGGCGTCGAAGTTGGTGATGGGACCGATACCGGAACGGCCGTTTAACAAACTATCCCAGCTCGCTTCTGTCGTGTGTCCCAACGGACTCATCACTCCCATGCCCGTAATGACAATGCGGGGTCTTCCTTTGGCATCTAGAAAATGGTTGTTCATTCGTACCTGCTTGTTTTCGGTATTCCGTAATCGGTGGTCGGTAATCCGTAATTGGTGAACGGCAAAAACTGAATACTGTTTACCGATTACCGTTCACCGGTCTACTGATCACTGGCAATACCGGATGTGATCGCCTCGACGACCTGGTTTTCCACAACGCGCCGGGCTTGCCCGATGGCTTGCTTGATGGCGTACGCGTTGGAACGGCCGTGGGCAACAATAACAACCCCGTTCACGCCCAACAGTGGCGCACCACCTACCTCATCCGGGTCCAGATGGCTGCGCACGCGCCTAAATGCCGAGCGTGTCAGCAGGCCGCCCACAATGGAGATGGGATTGGCCATCATCTCATCGCGAATGAGGTTGGACATGTAGCCGGCGACGGATTCGGCCGTTTTCATAATCAAGTTCCCGGTAAAGCCATCCGTCACCCCCACGTCGGCGGCCCCGTTCATAAATTCTTTGGGTTCGATATTGCCGATGTAGTTTAAGCCGCTGGCTGCCAGCAGAGGAATCGTTTCCTTGATGAGCTCGTTGCCCTTGCCCTCTTCTTCTCCGTTGGAGAGCAGCGCCACGCGGGGAGTTTCAATTTTGAGCACCCGCTCCACGTACAGGCTGCCCATCAGCCCAAATTGCAGCAGATACTCCGGGCGGCAGTCAGCATTGGCCCCGTTGTCGATGAGCATGGGGCGGTGTTTAGTGGGGAAGATAACGCCCAGCGCCGGCCGTTTAATGCCCGGAATGCGCCCCAGGCCCGATTGGCGCAGCATGGCCACGGCCAAAATGGCCCCGGTGTTGCCCGCCGAAACAAAGGCGTCGGCGTCGCCGTTTTTCACCAGCGATAGGCCTGTGTGCATCGATGAGTTCGGCTTGTTTTTTACGACCTGGGATGGCTTGTCCTCCATTGTGATGGCGTCATCGGCGTGAACAATTTCCAGCGAAAGTGTGGCTGTATTTTGGGTTGCCAACTCTGCCTCAATTTTGGCTTTGTCACCGACCAAAATGACGGTGTCGCCAGATTCGCGGGCAGCCTGCACCGCCCCGGCTACGTCCGGTCCCGGATGATCATCACTTCCCATGGCGTCAACAACAATCTTCATGTAATCCTTCTCGCTTCCTTGAGGGTGTTGGCGGATTCTAACGAGGCGGGGTCTTTAAGTCAAAACAAATAAAGGAAAGGCTAATCAAACTGTTCTGTAACTTTTGACCGGATGGGTATTGAGTTTTCACCTTTTTTGTTTATAATGTGCTGTACATTATGTAACTATGGTCCGGATAAAAGAGGGTGCCGGCCTAGTTTTTCTTATTGCCACACATCCAGAAGTAGTGCTACTCAATAGGATTAGGGAAGTGAGCATGGCAACCAGGAACATTCTTTTTGCTCAGGCTGAACCTGTTCACTTTTACGCTGCCGAAGAAACGGCCGAATCTCCCCCGCTCTCCTTGTTCTACCAACTGCTGCAAGAAGAAGGCTACAACATTCAGTTCACAACTGAAGAAGTTGTGCATGAACACCTTCAAGAGACCGATATTTTGGTCATCGGCGTACCTGAATATGTTTTTGATGCTGTTGAGATTGAAGCTGTGAGTCAGTTTGTGACCAACGGCGGCGCTTTGCTGCTAGTCACGAACGCAGCCACGATGCTGAACCCGCCCAGGTCTCTCAATGAAATGGCTGCCATGGCTGGCCTGAAATTCCAAGAATATCTCAACGTTCGCCCTACCTACTTGCAAACGTTTCGGCCGCATAGTGTGACCGGGAATGTTTCCCGTGTTCGCGTGGGGCATATTGCCTCGCTGTCTTTGCTCAACGGGGCTTCGCCTATTGCCCTGACGAAGGCCACGCAGGAACCTGTGATGGCTTGTGCGACTGTGGGAGACGGCCGTGTGGCCGCAATCGGCGACGCGGATTGGCTCTCAAATGACCATTTTTCCGAAGACGATAATCAGCATCTGCTTAGAAACACGCTTGCCTGGCTGACGGCAGCGAACAACGTCGAAATCAAAACGTTGTCCGTTCCGTCATCGGTTGCTTGGGGACAGACGGCAACTGTCACGTTGGAGTTTCTCAATAATTCTGCAGATGAGCGGCTTACGGTAAAGTGGATTTTGGATTCAGATGCAGGTGCACAAATTGATCGATCCGTTCACCACAACTATGCTCTACCTCCGAGAAAGACAGCATCCATTCAGTGGCAGCTAGAGCCAACAAAATTGGGCGACCAGGAGCTGCGACTTGTGCTGGAAAAAGAGGGCGAGGAACCTGTCCATTTCGATCAATTTCCGCCGCTAGTTTGCCTGGCACCAGGCTACTTTACATTGCAAATGAAAGATCAGGAAGGCAATTTGAAAACAACCTTTCAGACAGGTGACAGTTTCACGGTCGAAGGTGTGTTTCATTGGACCGGTGTTTCTTCACCGCCCAAAAAGAAATTACAGCTAAGAGTTGAAGGCGGGTTGGTTGAAAGCGGGCATCAGCCCGGGCATGGGATTGACCGGTGGCATCTTGAAGCCACAAAACCGGGTGAGCACCAGATCACGCTGGGCTTTAAAGAGGGAGATCAGTCGCTTTCTGTTTTAGTCAAGGTGAATGGTTCGCCGGGTTATCAGTTGGATGAAATCTATGCCGCATATGTTTATCCATTGGATGCAGAGATTGCCGAACGGTTGCGCCAGGTAGACCCGATCTTGAGTGACGACAGCGTCAGAAAGCAGCCGTTTGAGATTTTACCCACGGATGAGTTTGTGCAGAAATTGTATGCCGGGGAAGCGGCCGTTCGCGTTTCTGGGATGTTGGCGGCTGCCCGTCGCGAACAATGGTTTAACCCGGCCCTTCTAGACATTATTCTGGAATATTTTGTACCCACTTATTTACCCAATCGGGGCGCTTTTATTCCTTATGATCCTGATCTGGCCAGCCATCTGGCAAAGCTTCACATAACCGACCGCCGCTACCTGGAATACAATCTTTTGCGTTCCAATGAGAGCGGCGAAATTCAACTTAAGCAGAACATTGCCGCCTATTTGCTACATGAAAAATACGGCCACGGCTTTTTTTATTCGCAAACACGTTTGGGCAAACAGATTGCTCTTATGGAACGCTACCGGCCAAACGATCCTTTACTGGATTTAATCAAGGATAGTGCCATCATCGTTAATGAGGGCTTTGCTACCTGGATGGAGCTTACATTTTTGGAGAAACTGGACCGTGAGATACGGTCTTCTACCACAGCCCGCCGAATTTTATTGCTAGAAGAGGGTACCGGTCTTTTTGACCGGGAAACGGGCAGATTCTTTAATAAATTCCCGCCGCGCTTTGATTCGCGTTACCGTGAAGGCTTTGAATATTTAGATTATATTGGCCGTACCTTTAACCTGCGCTGTGCCGTTCGCGTATTCCTCATCGCTACTAGTGTCGATTTGGCAATAGTTGAAAAAAGTACAGGAGGTCTTGATTACGACGAACGCCATACACGCATCATAGAAGAAAGGCTGCTGGAAACAGAAAGTCCGGATTGGCGTAGCCACTTCCGTCTTCGGTATATGGCTGAACTGCTTTTGAAAAACGAACACGAGACCAAAGAACTCCTTCATAAACAAAAATGTCCTGGACAGTGCCAGAGAAGAGGCTGTTTTTTGGAAAAGTATATATCTGATCAACTCAAATGGAGGGTTAAATGAACAAATCAGATTGGGAAAAAAAGTTAGAAGAAATCAAGAAAGACAAAGGACACCGAAGCCCTGAGTATAAAAATGAATACTGGAGATTTCATAAAGTCCATGGAAAGCCGGGGAGAAATCTTCCACGCCCTGGTGATCCAACCAACGGCAATAAGAAGAAAAGAGACAGATCATTTTTCGGTCAAAAAAAGAGCAAAGACGAAAAGAAGTAGCCAAAATTTGGTTAATCAATAGAAATTGGCGTTAGACTGACAAGTCTAAGTCAACGTTAGGTATAGAATTAATGGATGATAGTGATGCAAAATATCATATTTCACTCGGCAAGGATGCTGAAAGTGGTACATTATGTATCCTTTTGTTTCCTGAACATGAACTGTTGCTCAAGTATGAAATCATTAACAAAGAAACGAAAAAATTACTACCTCCAACGGAAGAAGTTAATTCATCTTTGGTGAAACCCCAACAGCTAGAGCAGCAAGAATCTGTAAAAGAATTAGTTGAACCACAACCAATAAAGCAACCTCAAAAAATCTCATTACACTCATCGGAATCCAGCAAGGCCAAACAGCCGATTAAGTTGCTTACTGAAGGCCAAAGCAAACCATATCAACGGTTGATTGAGCTAATCATGCAAATTCCTGAGATGAAAGAATTACCAAAAGTTCGCTATAGATTGCTTCCCAAAAACTTGCGGGTACGTCGTAGTCGTTTCGAACAGGACCCAGTTAAGGATCTGAATAATATTATCGACTGGGTTGAAAGATATGATGCTCTGCCTAAAATGTTTGCAAACCTTTGGATAGAATTCGATGCATATATTCCAAAAGACGATAAGGATCAAAGGAATAGGATTCGTAAAGAACTCGATGAAATTCGAAAGGAGCTTACTTTTCCTAGTCGCAAAATCCATATGGAGCAAGGTCAAATACCAATAGAATGTCGCAGATTTTTACGCAACGAGTTAAACACTCGCTTTTCATTGAATGACCTCAGAACGATTTGTTACGATCTAGGGATCGATTTCGAGATACTGGAGGGGCCAGAAAAGACTGGGAAAGTCATTTCCTTACTTTTAGCAGTTGAACATCAACATCGTGTCAATGAACTTATTGATATTTGCAAATCTGAAAGGCCATATGTTGATTGGGATTGTTAAAAAGGGGTTGACGACTAGAACGTTTGTGCTATATAATATTCGTGTGCTTTAAATCAAATGTACTAACATCTAGTTTTTTATTATTTTAGGAGAATTAACTATGGTCTCCCTGGGAAGAATGGCGATTGCCACAATTAATATGCCCCAAATGGTGAATTTTTATCGAAAAGTCTTAAATGCGAATCTTTCACCTATGTCCGTCGGCGATTTTACTTTTTACCAGGGGCGAATGGGAAATGTAAGTGTTACGCTTGCACCAAACGAGATGCTTGGAATTCAATCGGAGAATAGTCGCCATCAGCTTAGTTTTTTGGTTCCAAATTTAGAAACAGCCCTTTCTGTAGCCATTCGCGCTGGGGCAACGCAAATGGAAGAAATTAGCGAAGAAGCGGATGAGCGCTATTGTGGCATTCTTGATCCAGACGGAAACTCAATTGAGCTTGTTGAACGAGTGTATGAAGCAGCTTATTAATCTTTTTCTCTACCCCAAAAGATTTTGTTTTGTAACCCCCTCAAATTGATTTCGCATGTTTTAGCAAACTGAATAGGCAGAATGCAGAAACGGCCGCTTGACAAAAACAAACCATCGTTTATAATGCTGTCATATTGACGATCTTCGATATGACAAATACGATGACAGACCCAATTACCTTTGGCAAAGCGATTGCCGACGAAACCCGACAAAAGATTATGAACCACCTCTGCTGCACCTGGTTGTGTGTCAGCGATGTGGTTGATCTGTTGGGCGGCGTCTCGCAGCCGACGGTGTCCCATCATTTGTCCATTTTGCGTGAGGCCGGACTGGTGCACACCCGGCGCGAAGGCAAACAAATCTTTTACTCCTTAAACCAGGATGCCGTGGCGTTTTGCTGCGGCACCCTTATGCAAAAATTTGCGCCCGAAGTCAGCATCGATTCCGTTGTTGTAAAGTAGGGTGCCCTTTTTTGAGGGCAAATTTTTTTGCCCAAACATATAGACAACTATCAATGTGAGGTGAAAAATGACAACAAAAACAGCTTCAAATGAACAGATTCATCTGGCGGTGCAGGAACGGTACGGCCGTATCGCCACCGATTTCCAAACGGGCTGCTGCGCTGCCGACGCCGGAGCCGATTACGTCGAAGAATGCGGCTGCGGCGCAGAGCTTTACGATGTAGACGTCAGTCAACTGCCCGCCGACGTTACCGGGCTGTCGCTGGGCTGTGGCGATCCCATCGCCATCGCCAGCCTGGAGCCGGGCCAAACGGTGCTGGACCTGGGTTCCGGCGGCGGCATCGACTGCTTTTTGGCGGCAGACCGCGTGGGGCCAACCGGCCACGTCATTGGCGTGGATATGACGCCGGCAATGTTGGAAAAAGCGAATCGGAACAAAGCAAAATTGGGCGTCGAGCATGTGGAGTTCCGTCAGGGCCAAATCGAGGCGCTGCCGGTGGACGACAACAGCGTAGACGTGATTATTTCCAACTGTGTGATTAATTTGAGCCCGGACAAAGCGGCCGTTTTCCAGGAAGCGTTCCGCGTTCTCAAGCCCGGTGGCCGGTTGGCCGTGTCTGACATGGTCACTCGGGGCAAGTTCACGGCGCAGAAGCGGGCCGACATGTCTGCCTGGGCCGGCTGCATTACCGGGGCGGAGGATGTGGCCGATATGGCCGCCTGGATGCGGGCGGCCGGGTTTAGCCAGGTTTCTATCCAAAAGAAGGGTGATGCGGATGTGGAATTGGCGAATGTGGAACCCCATGCGGGGCCGGCCGAGATTTTTAGTGCGCGGATTACGGCCGTAAAGCCCGGAGCTGCTTCATAAGCGCCCGCAACGACATACCCATTGCCTGTCAACTAACCGATGTGGAGCTGGCTGAGCTTTTGGCTTAATCGGTAACAAAAAAACGGCCGTGTCCCAACAGGGATACGGCCGTTTCAAATTTTTCAAAATGTGTTCAATTTAGAACGGAATGTCGTCTTCTTCTGCGGCTGGCTCACCCTCATAGCTATCATCATCAGAGTAGCTGGCATCTTCCTCCCGGCTGCTGAGGAAGCGCACCGTGTCGGCCGTAATCTCATAAGAGGCCCCCACCGTGCCATCCTGACGGGTATAAGTGCGCGGTCCGCCAGATGCCGGGTCCGGGCGCAGACGCCCTTCCACAAGCACCTTGCTCCCTTTCGACAAATATTGATTCACCGTTTCAGCTTGCTTGCGCCATACCGAAACACGGAACCAGGTTGTTTCGTCGCGAGGCTGGCCGGTTGCTCCATCGGTCCAGCGCCGGTTAGAGGCTACACTAAAATTGGTTACGGCCGTGCCGTCTGGCATGTACCGCATTTCGGGATCGCCACCCAAGTTCCCAACGATAATTATCTTTTGATACATTCAACACTCTCCTTATGAAATATCCTTGTGGCACAAATTTGCCTGAAATAAAACGCGCGGAGGTAATGAATCATATCACGTTTTAGCCAATTTAAAAAAAGACAAATTCAAGCCGCTGCGCCCATCAAAACATTGCTGCAATTATAGCACAATTGTTCTAATTGATCAATTTATTTTGCATCCAAAATTACAGCAAACTGTTGACGCATGGGGAGGAGTATGCTACCCTCAAAGCAGTTAATTCAGGAAACCTTATGATGACAAATTACGTGTTTGCCCAACGATTACGAAATGCACAACGGCACTTACTTAGCAGCCGTGTTTGTTGCGTTGCTGGGGCAAACCTCGCGGGTTGAATGAATTAGGCACAAAACCTTTTCTAAACTTTTCAGGCCACAGGTGCTTCCAGCCCTGTGGCTTTTTTGATCTTGTTGCCGCAGGCTATCCTGTGGTTTTTTGTTTCACCAACTGCACAAACCGGCCTTCAGATGGGTAACCTCCCGCAGGGTTATGCCCAGTTGATGACTAGGAACGGAACCTGCGGGAGGATTTTGTGGAGATGAACGTGAAACAGAAAAAATTAACAACCAAAAATCATGGCCCGTCCACCGGTTGGGATGATGTCGCCGCCTGGTATGATGGCTGGATGGGGCAGCTAGGCAGTGACTATCACCGGCAGATAGCTGTTCCGGCCTTGCTGAATTTGCTGGAGCCTGAGGCGGGTGAGACGGTGCTGGACATTGGCGCGGGGCAAGGGGTTTTGTCGTCTTACTTGCAGGATGCCGACATGAATTACCTCGGTGTTGAGGCAAGCTCAAAGCTGGTACAAAGGGCCAGAAAGCGACATCGTCAGGCGCATTTTGTGCAGGGTGATGCCAGGGCGTTGGCCGCCGTGGTAGGAATTGAGGCGGCTGTGTTTGATACGGCCGTCTTCCTCCTCAGCATTCAAGATATGGACCCGCTCCATGTTGTGCTGCAAAATGCAGCCTGGGCGCTCAAGCCCGGCGGCCGCCTGGTGATTCTGATGACCCATCCCTGCTTCCGCATCCCGCGGCAGAGCGGCTGGGGTTGGGATGAACAGCGCAAGCTGCGCTTCCGGCGCATCGACCGCTACCTGACGGCGCTGCGGGTGCCGCTAAAGCCCAGCGGGCGTGGCAAAGGGCATACGACCAAAAGTTTTCACCGGCCTTTGCAAGCTTACATCAATGGACTGTCTGACTGCGGCTTGCTGGTGGATCGCTTGCAGGAAATTCCGGTGAAGGATGTGGCGCAGTTAGCCAACGGCCGTCTCAAAGCAGACAAACGGGCCAGCGCCGAAATACCGTTGTTCCTGGGCATTCGCGCCCGGAAAATCCAGGATTGGCAGTCCTGGTTTGATCTTTAAACTGTCATTCCCGCGCAGGCGGGAATCCAAGCGCCTGGACTCCCGCCTACCCGAGAGTAACAAGCGAAGGTTACTTTTAACAAGAATAATTATCATGAAAACAGATTTTGTCATTACCCCAAATTGGATCCTCTTATTGTTACTAAGCCCGGCAGCAGCGCCGGCGCTTGCCGAATAGCAGGGTGTGCCTGAGCGCCCTGCTGCTGTCGGGCAGTTTTAAGGTGACTCGGGTTTTTAGTTTAACCGGATGCACAATTGACAAAATTAAGAGGATTAAAATGACAAAACAAACGAATGAGACAAACGGCCGTTACAATCCCCAGGCCGTCGAGAAAAAGTGGCGACCCATCTGGGAAGCGCAAAACTTGTACCAGACGGGTAACGATCCTGGCAAACCAGATATCTACATTCTGGATTTCTTCCCTTATCCGTCCGGAGCCGGACTGTCCGTAGGGCACGCCCGCAACTATGTGCCCACCTGTATCGTTAGCCGCTACAAGCGGATGCAGGGATTCAACGTGCTGCACCCGATGGGTTGGGATGCTTTTGGGCTGCCCGCCGAAAATTACGCCATCCAGCACAACATCCATCCCCGTGAAAGCACCGAACTGTTTACCGACACTTACCGGCGGCAAATGAAGGAGATGGAATGCTCCTACGACTGGTCGCGCGAGATCAACGCCACTTTCCCAAACTATTACAAGTGGACGCAATGGTTTTTCCTGCTGCTGCACAAGCGCGGGCTGGCCTACCGGGCGCCGGGCAGCCAATGGTGGTGCCCCTCTTGCCAGACCATCCTGGCCAACGAGCAAGTCGAGCAGGGCAGGTGCTGGCGCTGCGGCAGCGAGGTGACCAAAAAAGAGCTGGCCCAATGGTATTTCAAAATCACAGAGTACGCCGACCGGCTGCTGGCCGACCTGAACACAGTGAACTGGCCGGAAAATATCAAGACGATGCAGCGCAACTGGATCGGCCGTTCCGCAGGGACCGAAGTTATTTTTGAGGTTGAAAATCCGCAGATTACGCAGATTACGCAGATTAGTTCTCAATCTGATAAATCTGTTGATGAAGCTTTTGAAATTAAGACCTTTACCACGCGGGTCGATACGCTGTTTGGTGTGAGCTTTATTGCCATAGCGCCGGAGCATCCGCTGGTAGAGCAGATTGTGACGGATGCGCAGAAGACGGCCGTTTCCACCTACATTGAGCAGGCCAAACGCAAAACAGAGATTGACCGCACGTCATCAGACAAGATGCAAACCGGCGTCTTTACCGGGGCGTATGCAACACATCCAATCACGGGTGAGCCGGTGCCCATTTGGGTGGCGGATTACGTCCTGCCCGGCTATGGCAGCGGCGCGGTGATGGGCGTGCCGGCCCACGACAGCCGTGACTTTGCCTTTGCCCAGGCGTACGATCTGCCCATCGTGCCGGTGATTGAGCCGGAGGATGGTGCGCCAGAAAATGGCGAAGAAGTGGAAGGCTGCTTTACGGGATACGGCCGTCTGGTCAACTCTGGCCAATTCTCGGGACAATCTTCGCAGGAAGCGATTCAGGCGATTACCGACGCTCTGCAAGCCCAGGACAAAGGCCGGCCACAGGTAACCTACAAGCTGCGCGACTGGCTGATTTCGCGTCAGCGCTACTGGGGTGCGCCCATTCCCATCGTGCATTGCCCCGAGTGTGGCCCGGTGCCCGTGCCTGAAGAAGATCTGCCCGTCCTGCTGCCGGAGACCGATAATTTTGCCCCGACGGGCGACGGCCGTTCCCCCCTGGCCCACATCGCAGAATGGGTGAACACCACTTGTCCCCAGTGTGGCGGACCGGCGCAGCGCGAAACAGACACGATGGACGGCTTTGCCTGCTCTTCCTGGTACTTCCTGCGCTTTGCCAACCCGCATTACGACGACAGCCCGTTTGATCCGGCGGCGGTGCGGCGCTGGCTGCCGGTGGACATCTACGTGGGCGGGGCGGAGCACGCCGTGCTGCACCTGCTGTACGCCCGCTTCTGGACCAAAGTGATGGCCGATGCCGGATTGATCGACTTTGTGGAACCGTTTACCGAGCTGCGCAACCAGGGCGTGCTGTCGTCGCCGCTGGACGGCCGTCGCATGTCCAAATCGCGCGGCAACGTCGTCACGCCAGATGAGGTGATTGCTCAACACGGCACCGACGCGCTGCGGCTGTACGTCGTTTTCCTGGGACCGTTTGACGCCGACGTGACCTGGGACGATGTGGGCATTCGCGGGCCGGTACGGTTTGTTGAGCGGTTTTGGCAGCTGGCTGTAGCAAAAACCAACGCAGAGGCGCGGAGGCGCGGAGAAAAAGCATCTGAGGCCGAGTTTGTGCGGATGCGGCACAAGGTTGTGCAGCGGATTACGCAGGATATGGAGGCGTTTCGCTTTAACACGGCCGTTGCCGGCCTGATGGAATATCTGAACTATCTGTATGAAGCGCGTGAGCAGGCGATTGGCCATGAAGCGTGGCAAGAGGCTATTGGCACGACGGTCCGGCTGCTGGCCCCCTTTGCCCCGTTTGTGGCCGAAGAAGTGTGGCAGGCTGTGCTGGGCAACACCGAATCGGTGCATGGGCAGTCCTGGCCCGGCTATGACGAAGCCATGACGCAGGATGAGGAGATTACGATCGTGGTGCAGGTGAACGGTAAAGTTCGGGACCGAATGACGGTGGCGGCGGATGCGCCGGTGGATCTGGTGAAGGAAACGGCCGTAACATGCCCCAATGTCCAGGCTCACATCAGCGGCCAACCGATTCGCAAAATCATTGTCGTGCCGCAAAAGCTGGTGAATATCGTGGTGTAAACAAAAATAGATTGGTCCAATCTGCCAGATTGGACCAATCTAAAAATGCTTTAGGGGATGCAGAGCGATTGCCCGGCGTAAATTCGATTAAGATTGTAAATGTTGTTGGCCTCGGCAATGGTGTAGGGACTGATGCCGTACCAAAGGCCGAGATTGATCAGGTTGTCGCCATAGCGCACGGTGTGGTAGTAGCGACAATATCGCTGCGGCGGCGGTGCGGGCGCCGGCGCGTGATGATGCGGAATGAAGATCACCGTGCCGTAATAAATTAGATGAGGGTTCACAATGTGTGGATTTGCTACCAGCAAATCATGCACGGTGACGCCGTAGGTGACGGCAATGAGGGAGAGCGTCTCCCCGTAGCGCACCGTATGGTAGAAGCCGTAGCTTTCGGCGGGAGCTTCTTTAGGGGCGGCATGGGCGGTGGAGACGTTGGCCGTCACACCAAGCAGCAGCCCGAAAAGCAGCAGCAGGAGTGCTATCCTGCGGAACGAAGAAAACACACCCTTTTTCATGAAGAAGACCTCCTAGAAGTAGCCGGTGGCAGGTTGGGGAACGGCCGTGTCGCCCGCCGTTGCCTGCCGTATATTAACATAAAACTCTGCTGGCACTATAGCATAATCCAGGGGGAAATAGCAATAACTTCCTTGTTGCAAAACAAAAAAAGCGCTCTGGAGCCAGCCGGCCCAGGGCGCTTTTCAACATAGTTTAAACTTTCAAGTTTCTCAAATGCGTGTTATGTACTCGCGGGACTCAGTGTTGACCCGAATTTTATCGCCCACGTTTACAAACAGCGGCGTTTTAACTTTGAGGCCGGTACTGGTGACCACCTCTTTGGTGGCCCCGGTAGCCGTGTCGCCAGCCACAGCATTTTCTGCTTCCACCACTTCAAAATCCATCGTTTTGGGCAAGATGTAGTCCAACACTTCCCCTTCATACATCAACAGCTCAAGCTCCATGTTATCGACGAGGAACGCTTTGTCCTCTTCCATCACGTGGTGGTTTACCTGTTTCTGTTCGTAAGTGTCGGTGTTCATGAAGACGTAAAAGGTGCCATCGTCATACAAATATTGGAAGGTTTGTTTTTCCAGACGAATATCTTCCACGCGGTCACCCGAGGTGAAAGTGAGCTGCAAGTTGGAGCCGGAGCGTAAATCGCGCACGCTGACGCGAATCGTCGCTTTGCCTCGCCCTGGTTTGTTGTGGCTGTATTCGGTTACTTTATAAAGATTGCCGTCCTGGGTAAAGCTTACCCCGCGGCGCAGCTGATTGACATCGATCATGGTAGGTTACTCCTTGGGTTTTTAACGCAGAGACGCGGAGGCGCAGAGGGTGGGCTTCCGGCTGCTCGATTTTGTTCGGGTTTGTGAAGTTTCGATTCTCGACTGGGAAGTTTATCATAAACAAAGTTGGGTGTGTAATTTACTGTAAAAACCATAAAGAAGCTTGAATTAGATTGACCGCAAAATTGGTTTTTACTTAAGCAAACCACCGAGAAATCGCGCTTCGTTTTTCAAAATACTTTCTGTGGTTTGCTAAGTAAACCGCCAGAAGTTTTTAGAAACCCCAGGATTATTTGCGGTTTACGTTTACGCGGTTTGCGTTTAGGAGAACAAAAACTTCTTTAAGTTGAAACTGTTTTTAAGGACCTTTTGTTCTCCACATAGTTGCGTCTTTTTTTGTCTTTTGAGTACAATGCCATCGATATGGACGAATTTGCCACAGCCTCCCCGGAAACCCAAATCTTATGCCACCAATGCACGGCCGTTCTGCCTGTCGAGCAAGGTTCACAATTTGTAACCTGTGAATTTTGCGGTGCGACGAACTTTGTGGATAAAAGCGGCGCGGTACTGCATTATGCCGTGCGGGCTACGGTGGATGAAACGGCCGCTGCCGCCGCCCTGCGGCGCTGGATGGGGGGCAATGACACGGTGAAGGATTTGGACAAGAAGGCGGTGTTGGCCCGGCCGTCTTTCCAGATGTTTCCTATGTGGCTGGTGCGCGTAGACGAAAATGGCAAGGAGAAGGTCGTGCTAGAACCGGCGGCTGCCCTCTCCATTTTTGACATCACCGAATTGAGCATCCCCGCTTCAGACCTGGAACCGTATGACCACACGATGGACGGTGACGCCATCACCCCTACCGTGCCGCTGGAAACGGTGCGCAAATGGCTGGCGGAGAACCAGAAGATTGCCGCCGGGCAGATCAAAGAGAGTTCACTGGTGCACCTGCCGTTGTTTTTGTTTAAGTACAAATTTGAGGGGCGGGAGTATACGGCCGTTGTCGATGCCGCCAGCAGCCAGGTATTTGCCAGCATTTATCCGTCTAAGCGCGAGGTGCCCTACGTGGCCATCGGCTCTATCGGCTGTGCGCTGTACTTTTGCGCCGCGCTCATTCCGGCCATTTCTTTCTTTACCACCGACGGCACAGGAGTTGTTTTTGGCATTTTAGGCTACATCGTGGCTGCCATTGTCCTGGCCATTCCCATTTTTGGCGTGGCTGCCTATGTTTCCGCCCGCGTATAGACAAACATCGGTAGGGGCGTTTCGCGAAACGCCCCTACTTAACATAAACGTAATATGATACCATCAACCAACAAAACCCAAGGACTTACCTGCCCTGAATGCAGTGGCGTGGTGCCCATTGCCGAGGGCGACCGCATTGTTGAATGTCCGTTTTGCCACACGCATTCACTGGTGCAGGGAGAGCGTGGCGTGCGCCGTTGGCAGGTGCCGCAAACGGTGGAGCGGGAACGCGCCCTGCAAACGGTAGGCAACTTCTTCCACGGCATGAAAAAAGCGCGTGATCTGGCCAAAGAGTCCCAAATTAAAGACACCTTCCTCGTTTACCTGCCCTACTGGCGCGTGGAATCGTTTGTGGCCGGCTGGATGTTTGGCCGGGTGAAGTCTGGCAAAGACAGCACCCGACCGGTTGAGGTGCAGGTAAGCGAACTGATGCATTGGAACGATGCGGCCGTTGACGTGGCCGAGTACGGCGTGCACCAGGTGACCATCGCCAAAGAGCAGCTGCAACCGTACGACAGTGACCGCCTGCACGCCGAGGCGATGGTGTTTGAGCCGTCGGAGTCGCACAGCGATGCGCTGGATGAGGCCGGCCGGCATTTCACCTACCGGGGCCGCAAGGTACGCAGTCTGCATACCAAGTTTTTTGAGAAGTTTCACTTCTTGCGGCAGCGGTTGTCGATTGTCTACTACCCGCTGTGGGTATCGCGCTATGAATACCATAAGCGGAATTATCAAGTGGTGGTGGATGGGGTAGACGGCCGTATCCTCTACGGCAAGGCACCCGGCAACATCCTCTACCGGGCAGCGGCGCTGGTCGGCGGACTGTCAGTGGGTAACTTCATTTTGGTGAATGGCACCTTGCTGGCAGGAACAATCATTGGCAACAGCGATGACGGTGACGGCCTCCCGTTACTGCTTGTGCCCATTGCCCTGGGGATCGGTTTGATTGCCGCCGGGTACCGCGCTTTTCGCTACGGTGAAGAGGTGGAGGAGATTCAGAAGGGTGCACGCAAGGCGGCCTTGGCCGGAGAGTCAGACGGCAGCAGTCTGATGTCGGCGTTGACGGGCGGCCTGATGGGCGGCAACGGTGACGTGCAGGCGGTGATGCGTTCCGGCATGAGCGTGCTGGAAGAGCTGTCGGAGGGGAAGCGATGAAGCTGCTGGCCCTGCGCTGCCCAACCTGTGCCCAGGCTCTCAAGCCGCAAAACCCGGAAGTGGTGGTGCTGCGCTGTGTCAATTGTGAAACGGCCGTTTCCATCACCGACACCGGGCTAGACAGTATCCCCGTCCAGTTTGCCGCCCCGGCGATGGAGCCTGAGCAAATTGACGCCTGGGTGCCGCTTTGGGTGTTTAACGGCCGTGTCAATATTCACAGCCGCCAGACCCAGGGACGCAATGCGCAGGTTGAGCAAGATGCGCAGCAGCTGTGGGGCTATCCTCGCCGTCTCTACATGCCCGCCTGGGACTTGCCCACTGAAGAGATCTGCCAGATTGGCGGCGATCTGGTGCAGCGCCAACCTGCCTTCCAAGCGGTGGATTCGCCACCGGGCAAAGCCGCTTTCATTGAAGCCGTCATTGCGCCTGAAGATGCCCTCAAACTGATGGAATTTGTCGTCTTTAATGTGGAAGCGGCCCGCAAAGATTGGCTCAAAGAGTTGCGCTTCACTATTGAAGCTGCTGCACCGGAGTTGTGGGCCATCCCGGCGCGGAGCGCAGGGCGCGGGTGGCGGTTGCGACCAGCTCTCAAGTGACAAGTAAAAAGTGAAAAGTGGGTGTTCTTTTTTACTGTTCACTTATCACTTTTCACTCCAAAGAAAAGGAGTAAAAAATGAAAACAATCATTCACAGCGATGACGCGCCAAAAGCGGTGGGTCCCTATTCACAGGCGGTGCGCACGGGGAATTTGCTGTTTACGGCCGGACAGGTGCCGCTGGACCCGGCCACGGGCAAGCTGGTCGAGGGGGACATCAAGGCGCAGGCGGAGCAGGCGATGAAAAATTTGCAGGCGGTGCTGGCGGCAGCGGGCACCGGGTTTGCGCACGTTGTCAAAACCACCGTCTACCTGGCCGATATTGCCGATTATGCGGGGATGAATGAGGTGTACGGCCGTTACATCACCACCAATTTCCCTGCCCGTTCCGCCTTTGCCGTGCGCGATCTGCCTTTAGGAGCCAAAGTGGAAATCGAGATGGTGGCCGAAATTCCCGAGGCCGGCTGATGCCCAACGAAACGATCCTCGTCGTGGATGACGAGGCCAACATCCGCGATCTGGCCCGGCTTTATCTGGAGAAGGATGGTTACAAAGTCATTCTGGCCCAGGATGGGGCACAGGCATTGAAGCTGGTGAAGGAAACCGAACCGGCGCTTATCGTGCTGGATTTAATGCTGCCGGAAGTGGATGGCTGGGAGGTGTGCCGCCGCGTGCGCGCCGACAGCAACGTGCCCATCCTCATGCTCACCGCCCGCGACGACGACATCGACAAAATAGTCGGGCTGGAAATGGGCGCGGATGATTATTTGACCAAGCCGTTTAATCCGCGCGAACTGGTGGCCCGGGTGCGCGCCATTTTGCGCCGAACCACCGGCACCACCAGCGCCGGCGACGAGGTACGGCAGATTGGGAGGGTGACGATTGACCCCAAAAGCCGCGAGGTGATGGTAGGGGAAACCCGCATGCCGCTGCGCACCAAGGAGTTTGATCTGCTGCTGACGCTGGCAGACCATCAAAACATCGTTCTGTCGCGGGACCAACTGCTGGATTTGGTCTGGGGCTACGAATTTTACGGCCAGACGCGCACCGTCGATGTACACATTGCCCACCTGCGGGAAAAACTGGGCGACAGCCTGACGATTGAGACGGTGTGGGGAATGGGGTATAAGTTGGTCGGTGAACCGTGATCGGTAGTCGGTAATCGGTGAAGAATAACCGATTACCGATAACGGATTACCGATTTTTACAGGGTGGTTACACTTTTTTAATGACGGGTTTATAACGGCCGTTTACACTCGAGACCAAAGCAACCTATGTTTCGATCCTTACGCAGCCGCTTGCTGCTTTCTTACTCGCTCATTATTGTCGTGACCCTGTTTGTGGTCTCGCTGGCGCTGGTGGCGCTGGGTGCCCAGCCGCGGCTGCGCTTCCAGCCCGCTTTGCAGCGGCTGGATATTGTCAGCCGGGCCAGTCGCAATGACATTCTCCGGCTCCAACACAGCAGCTCCGATCAGGAAAGCTTTTTGCGGAGCCTTTTGCAAACATTGGAGGATACGGCCGAATCCAACAACGTTCGTGCCTTCATTGCCACCGCCAATAACGCCCAAATCATCTTTGATACCGATCCATCACAAAGCCTGGTTGGCGTCACTATTGAGGGAAGTGAGCTGCCGCGAGACTTTTTGCCCACGACCGATCCCAATACCGTGGCGGCCCGCTTTGAAGACCCGAATGGGAATCGCTGGCTGGTTTATACCAGAGCCATTTCCAATACCGGGTTTGGCCGGTGGATAGTGGTCTATGCCGTGCCGGAACCGGGTCGGTTAGCTTTTCTGCGTGAATTGGACTTTGGCGCTGCTTTTGTGCGGGCCGGGTTAGCCGGGCTGCTGGTCTCGGCGCTGCTGGCCTGGCTCATTGCCCGCTCGGTGGCCCGGCCGCTGCAGCGCATGGCCGGGGCGGCTGAAGCCATTGCCCAGGGAGAGTACGAACAGCAGCTCCCGCTGGAAGGGCCGGAAGAGGTGGTGCGTGTAGCTGAGAGCTTCAACAGTATGTCGGCGCAGGTGGCGGCCACGCGGCAGGCACAGCGCGACTTTGTGGCCAACGTCTCTCACGATTTGAAAACGCCGGTAACCTCGATTCAGGGCTGGAGCCAGGCGCTTTTGGACGGCACGGCCGTTTCTCCCGAAGATCAGACCCAAGCGGCCAACATTATCTATGGCGAGGCGGAGCGAATGGGACGCATGGTGGCCCAACTGCTGGATTTGGCCAGGATTGAGTCGGGGCAGCTAAAGTTGAATCGAACATGGGTGAATTTAGCGGAGGTTTGTACAGCCGTGCGCCAAAACATGCTGCCGCGCGCCCAGGTCCACGATATTCACCTGACGCTTGAGGCAGCGCCTGCCCCGCCAGTTTGGGGTGACTACGACCGGCTGATCCAGGTGGTGTCTAACCTGGTGGAGAACGGGTTGAACCATACGCTGGCGGGGGGACGAGTGCATCTGGCGCTGCGGCCGTATGGCGAAAAGGCAGTAGAACTCACGGTGCAAGACACGGGCAAAGGGATGCCGCCGGAGCAGTTGGACCGCATTTTTGAGCGGTTTTACCAGGTAGAAAAATCCCGCGCGCGTGAAAGGGGAAAAGGTGGAACGGGCCTGGGGCTGTCGATTGTGCAGGAGTTGGTGCTGCTGCATAACGGCCGTATCCAGGTCCGCAGCGAAGAAGACAAAGGCAGCCAGTTCATTGTTCGCTTGCCTACTACTCGGGATGCAGAACCTTCCACGATTACTGGACGCAGCCAATAAAAAAGGGTGCCCACCAGGAGCACCCTTTTTTCAATTCAGTTGATCTGCTTTGGTTAGTTCAGCGGGCAGCCCATCTCATTTTGAGCTTCAAACAAATCTTTTGTATCCTCATAATCACCGCTGGCAAAGGCAGCCTGCACCATGTTGATAACGTCCTGAGTGCTGTAAAGATAATCTACGTCAGCATTGGCCGCGTTGAGCAGGGCAGCTACAGCATGGCGGGCCAGTGCGTTTTCTTGCCCGCCCTTGGCATCTGCTGCCTCGGCTAACGTGCCACCATAGGTAACCATAAAGACTGTATCAAAGTTGTCTGTAGGATTGTAGCCAACCCAGGAGTCGAAATGGTGCTCTTGCTTCCAGTAGCCGGGAGTGCAGCCTTCAGTGCCATTTCCAGGTGGTGGTGGCGTGGGCGTGGGCGGTGGTGGCGTGGGCGTCGGTGGCGGCGGGGTCGGCGTCGGTGTACCGCCATTTCCGTAGTAATGGCTGGGGTCACAATCACTGATGGTGTTACCACGTCTGTCCAAGCCTTCAACACAACCCCAGTTTGCATAGAGACCGGCCTCAACCGTACCATATCCGTAGCAGATTGCTGTTTGGTTGACTTCCAGAACGGCGACTTCGCAGACGACATCGACACCCTGGTCATCGGATACCGTGATGGTTAATTCACGGCCTGTGCCTTTGCCTGTATTCGTCACAATATATTTCCACATGACGGGGTCGCCAACCTCCAAAACAGGAGCTGCATCGGGCGTATCGGCGTCATATTCATTTCCAACTTTATCGACAGTGTACTTCTCAATATCGATACCAATGTTTGCTGCTGCGGGTGAAACATTCAACGTAAAAAAGGCGAAGGCGGCCAGCAGCATAAAGGCTGCGGCCAAAAAGCGGGTTCGGGGCAAAGTTTGCATATTGAGCTTCCTCCTGCGGTGTTCCGCAAAAAATAGAGATTATGAAAAATTAGTACTAAGGTACGGGCGGTCACTTACGATTGTGCTTTCTTCTTTGTTCTAAAAAATTACATAAAAATGTTAGAGAACACACAATCAATGGGCTGCCTGGCGCAGTCGCTCTAAAAATTCGCTGAGGAGGATGGCGGTGGCTCCCCACACTTTGTGGCCATTGACGTTGTAGTAGGGCACCGTGTAGATAGCCCCACGGACGGATATAGGACCTACTTCGCGGGTTTGGGGATCGAGCAGGTGATGCAGGGGCACTTCGATAATTTCGGCCACTTCGCGGGTTTCTGGTATGAAGGAGGGCCGTTCCCCCCCATTCACCCAGCCCACAAACGGATGCACCTCAAAGTCAGACGGGGGAATGTAGATGCTGGTCAGTTCACCCAAAATGGTAATCTCGGAAGCGGAGACGCCGATCTCTTCTTCGGTTTCGCGCAGGGCGGTTTGAACGGCCGTTTCATTTGCCTCTTGTTTGCCACCGGGGAAAGAAATCTGGCCCGCGTGCGAATTCAGATCGTCGCGCCGCCGGGTTAGCACCAGGTGGGTTGTTCCTTGATGAGAATAAAGCAGCAAAAGCACGCCGCCGATGCGCGGTTCCCCCGGCAGCTCTGGCGGGCGCTGCCGGTTCTGGTCGGTGGGCAGCATGTGGTAATGGGCCGACCGTACGTCAAAATCTGGTAAAGCTAAGGCCTGGCGGATGACGGCCGTTGTCAACTCCATGAACGGTTACTAATCGTTGGAGATGTGGCGGAACGTGTAGCCCACACCACGCTCCGAGGTGATGTAGCGAGGACGTGATTTGTCTTTCTTGTCTTCTATTTTGCGGCGCAGACGGTGCATATGCACATGCAGCCGGTCTTCGTAGGCGGGCTCCAGGGGCCAAAGGCGGCGCAAGATAAAGTCAGTATTCACCGTGTGGCCGGCGCTGCGCATGAGGAT
>CALBTC010000451.1 GCA_937967805.1 uncultured Anaerolineaceae bacterium | reverse complement strand
CCCATTGTGGCCACGATGACCTTCGATACCAACGGCCGTACCATGATGGGCATCACCCCCGTACAGGCTTTTACTGAACTGAGCCGTATGAACCTGACCGCGCTTGGCGGCAACTGCGGCAATGGGCCAGAAGAGATCGAAGGCGTCATTCAGGCGATGTACGCCACCAACCAAAGCTATCCCTTTGTCGCCAAATCAAACGCCGGCATCCCGGAATACGTCAACGGCCATCTTCACTACAACGGCACGCCGGAAGTGATGGCCGATTACGCCGTGAAGGTGCGCAACTATGGCGCGCGCATCATCGGTGCCTGCTGCGGCAGCACGCCGGCCCACATTGCCGCCATGCGCGCAGCATTGGACAACGCCCCCATTGAGCACCAGATTGTAGAAACGGCCGTTGCCGCCACAGCCACATCCAGCCGAAGCCGCTCCCGCACGCGTCGCAGACGAGGTTAACCGTTGCGCTCGCGCCAGAGGAAGCGAATTCGCCGCAGACAGGAAGACACAGCCGGGGAACGGCCGTCTCCACCAGTCGTTTCCCCCGGTGCCAGCGGCGGCTGGTACCGCCCGCTGCGCGACGCCGACGTCGTGCGTATCCATGAAGCGGCGCTCGATGTGCTGGAAAAGATCGGCATCGAAGTGCAGCCTTCCGAATGCCGCGATATCTGGCAGGCGGCTGGAGCCAAAATCGACGCCACCCGGAACCGCGTCTTCATCCCTCGCGAACTTGTCAACAACGCCTTAAAGACGGCGCAAAATGAAGTATTTCTCGCCGGCCGCGATCCTAAGCATGATATGCGCCTGGGCGGGCAGCATGTTTACATGGGCACCGGCGGTGCGGCCGTCAAAATTCTGGATCTAGACAGCCAACGGGTGCGACAAACCACCTTGCAAGATGTGGCCGACGTGGGCCGATTGGTAGACGCGCTGGACAACATTCATTTTTATCTGCGGTGCTGCGTCGCCCGCGACATTCCCGCTGAAGATTTAGACTTGAACACTTATTACGCCGCCCTCAGCAGCACCACCAAACACGTCACAGGTAACTGCTTTACCCTGAAATCATTGGGCGACGTGCTGGCAATGGGTGAGATGATTGCCGGAGGACGGGATGAATTAAGGGAACGGCCGTTCCTCTCCTTCATCACCAGTTGGACCGTCAGCCCATTGCGCTTTGCCCCGGAAACGGTCGAGGTGCTGACTGAGATCGTTCGGCAAGAGATGCCCGTTTTCCTCTCCAGCGCGCCGCAGGCCGGGGCCACCAGCCCGGCGGCTTTGGCCGGTACTCTGGTGCAAATCCACGCCGAGGAGCTGTCTGGCCTAACCTACTGCCAGCTGGTCAAGCCCGGCACGCCGGTTGTGCTCGGCTACGTGCCTTCCGTGTCTGATTTGCGGACGGGCAACTTTGTGGGCGGCGCGGCTGAATTTGCCCTCATGAATGCGGCCGTGGCTCAACTGGGCCAGCATTGCAATCTGCCCGTCTACAACTCCTCCGGCCTCAGCGATGCCAAGCTGCCCGACGTGCAGGCAGGCTACGAAAAAGGCGTTACCGGGCTGGCGGCAGCGCTGGCCGGGGCCAACTACATTCATCACTCGGCGGGCTTTTTGGAGTCGATGCTTACTGTCGCCTATGAGCAGTTTGTCATCGACGACGACATCAACGGCAGCATCATGCGCCTGGTGCGTGGCATTGAGGTCACCGACGAAACGCTCTCGCTGGACGTGATTAAGCAGGTGGTGAACGGCGAGGGCCACTTTTTAGGCACGCAGCAAAGTTTAGAGCTAATGAACACCGAATTTTATTATCCGCATACGGCCGATCGCCAAACGCGCGACAACTGGCAGGCCAACGGCGGCCTGGACATGCGCGAAGCCGCCCGCCGTCAGGCGAAGCAGCTGCTCAAGACCCATCGCCCCACTCCGTTGCCTGCTGCAATCGACGCCGCCATTCGCGAACGATTCAACATTTTGCTACCCAGATGACAGTCACCTAGCAGGTGACTGTCATCTTCAGACGAACTATGAAAACAGCCATTATCTTCTGCGGGGCGCTTGCCCGCGAAATTCTGGACATTGTGCAAAAGCACGGCTGGGACGCCGAGGTGTTTGGCATTTCGGCGATGGACCACATGTACCCGGAGCGCATCGCGCCAGACGTGGAAAAACGCTACCTGGAGATTCGCGAGCGGTTCGACCGGGTGCTGATCGGCTTTGGCGACTGCGGCTCGCGAGGCGCGGTGGATCAGCTGGCCGCCAAATACAGCCTGGAGCGCATTGACGGCCCGCATTGCTATGAAATGTACGGTGGGACCACCTTTCAGGAGTTGATGGATGAGGAACCGGGCACCTTCTTCCTGACCGATTTTTTAGTGCGCGGCTTTCGCGGCACCATTTTGAAGGGGCTCGGGCTGGATCGCTTCCCCCAGCTAAAAGATGAATATTTCCGCAACTACAAGCGCATCGTCTACCTGGCGCAAAACCCGGATCCGGACCTCATCGCCCAGGCCCAGCAGGCCGCCGACTACCTGGAACTCCCCCTTGAAATCCGCGAAACGGGCTACGGCCTTTTGGAAGAGCGGCTGGTAGCGATGATGAATCGTGATCAGCCGTTATAAACGTCTCTCATTTCAGCCAGAAAATCTTCATAGTCTCGCTCAGGTTCACTAATAGCAATTTCCAAGCTGGTTATATCTGTTTGATTTTCTAACCGGGAAAACCTGGAACTCTCGTGTTTTAGAAACTTAGAGATCAACGAGACCAAGACTAATTTTAATCGCTTCATCAACTTTTGCCGCCGTTTCTGGACTGATTCGGCCCCAAAAACGGCCGATTCTGGAACGATCAATTGTGCGAATTTGATTCAACAAGATGATAGAGTTATTGGTAAACCCACCTTCTGGTGCCCTTACAGCGACATTTATCCGAAAGTGCGCTTTTTCACCACTGGTGATAGGGGCAACAATAATTGTAGGACTATATTCATTGCCAATATCATTTTGGATAATAAGGGCAGGCTGCACTTTGCCTTGCTCTGAACCACGAACTGGTTCAAAATCTACTGAAAAAATATCATTGCGTCGAATCGGCTGCGTCATGGGCAGGCTCCTCACCTTCGTAAGGTGGCACATGCTGCGACCACGCTTCTTCATCTAACGGTTTCCACTCTTGGGTGACGGCCAGACTTTCTGCGGCTGTAGCCTGGTATCCGGCAATCAACTCAGCCCGTAAAGCTTCTCGCTGACGTTCCTGGATAAACATTTCAACAGCCTGGGCAATAAACTTACTTTGACCTCGCGCAGGAGCCATTTGACGCACCGTTTTCATTAATTTTTTTGGCAAAGTGAGTGTGACTTTTTCCATTTGAGACATAACAACACCTCTTTAATCATCTTTTTGGCTGTGCAAATTATACAGCGTTAAAACCATAAACACAATCAGGAGAAATGGAATGTCACCAACTCTGGCAGCGTTTTTACGAGGGCAAACGGCCGTCTTCCAAACCCACCCCACCTGGCAGTGGCAAAACAATCCCCTGCCCTTACGCCAGCAAACATACGTTTGCCCCCTGTTGCCACCAGATGAACTCATCAGCTCAGCACGGGCTGTTCTGCTTCGTGGCGATGAGGTGATGGTGATCCGCGATCACCTGAGCGAGCCTTACATCATCCCCGGCGGGCGGCGCGAACCGGGTGAGACGGTTTTGGAAACGTTGCAAAGGGAACTGCGTGAGGAAACTGGTTGGTCGGTGGGGAAGACGGCCGTTATCGGCTGCGTCCATTTCCAACACCTCAACCCAAAACTTGCCGGCTACCCTTACCCACACCCGCACTTTTTCTGGGCCATCTTCGCCGCCCAGGCAAACAGCTTTGATCCTGCCGCCATCGAGGAAGATTTTTACGTCACCAGCGCCGGCTTCAAGCCAATTCGTGAAGTGGCTACCTGGAATCTGGGTGATGGGCAAAACGAACTGCTGCAAACGGCCGTGGCCTTGTGAGAATCCCCATTCCGAGGGAAAATACCCCAATGAAAGAAATCCAGAGCTTTGCCCAGACGTTGGTCGATAACGTGGAAAAGGTCATTATTGGCAAACGGCCGTCTCTAGAGCTGCTCGTCGTCTCCATCCTGTGTGAAGGACACACCCTGCTAGAAGATGTGCCCGGCGTGGGCAAGACCATGCTGGCCCGAGCTTTTGCCATTAGCCTGGGCATCCAGTTTAAGCGGCTGCAATGCACGCCCGACCTGCTGCCCAACGACGTCACCGGCGTCTCCATTTTTGACCAGCAAAAGCAGGGCTTCACCTTTGTGCCCGGCCCCGTTTTCAGCAACATTCTGCTGGCAGACGAGATCAACCGGGCCACGCCCCGCACCCAGTCAGCCCTGCTGGAGGCGATGGGCGAGCGCCAGGTGACGGTGGACGGGGTGACGCATGGGTTGGAACGGCCGTTTTTCGTCATGGCCACGCAAAACCCTGTCGAGTACGAAGGCACCTTTCCCCTGCCCGAAGCCCAGCTGGACCGCTTCTTCATGAAGCTGAGCCTGGGCTACCTGGACGAAGCCAGCGAGAGCCAGATGCTGCTCAACCTGGGCCGGGCTCATCCCATCGAAAGCATCACCCAGGTGGTCGACGGCAACGATCTGCCCCGGCTGGCGCGGCAGGTGTGGGACGTGCACGTAGACGAAACCGTGCGCGACTACATCATCCGGCTGGTGTTTGCCACCCGGCGGCACAAAGACCTCATCTTGGGGGCCAGCCCGCGCGGCAGCCACGCCCTCTACCGGGGCATTCAGGCGTATGCGGCCCTGCAGGGCCGCGACTACACCCTGCCCGACGACGTGAAAAAGCTGGCCCCGGCCATTCTCTCCCACCGCTGCCTCATTCATCCCGAAAGCGCCCTGCGCGGCCACACACATCGTGGCATTTTGAAGGAAATCATGGAAGCCACGCCGTTAGACATTGGCGAACTGGAATAGATAGAGATTAGAGATTGGAGATTTTAGGTAGCTCAATCTCCAATCTCTAATCTCCCACAACAATGGGAAATTTTTCCGCCTTAATCCTCATCCTCCTGCTGCTCGCTTTTTACCTGCGGGTTGATTTTATTTTTTACGTGATTTACGTCAGTGTGGGCATTTACGCCTGGGGGCGCTGGCTGCTGCCGCGAACGATCAAAAATCTGCACAGCGGCCGTCACTACGACAGGAACGCCTTTTGGGGTGAAGTAGTGCCTGTCTCCATTCATCTCACCAATAAGGGTCGTTTGCCCATTCCCTGGATACAGGTGCAAGAAAGCGTAGCCATCCAGCTAAAGCACGGCGAGCCGCTGCACCAGGTGATATCGCTGGGTCGTGGCGAAACGGCCGAATTTACCTACCAGATCATCGCCCGCCGCCGAGGTTATTACCAGCTTGGCCCGCTGCGGCTTACCACTGGCGACCTGTTCGGCATTCATCCGGAATTGGTCGCTTTTTTGCCCGCCGACTACCTCACCATCTACCCGCGCCTGACACCGCTCACCCACCTGGGGCTGCCCTCACGCCTGCCGTTTGGCACCATTGCCAGCCACCAGCGGCTGTTTGAAGACCCTGCCCGCCCCATGGGCATCCGCGACTTCCGCTCCGGCGATACCATCCGGCAAATCAATTGGAAAGCCAGCGCCCATACACGTCAATTGATGGTAAAGACATTCCAGCCGGCCATTTCGTTGGAAACGGCCGTTCTGCTCAACCTGCACAGCGTCGACTATCATTTTGGCAACCGGCAAGACGTCACCGAATGGGCCATTGAAGTAGCGGCATCGCTGGCGGCCCATCTGGTGAATCAGCGGCAAAGCGTGGGGCTCATCACCAACGGCATCGATCCGCTGGCCAACAACCCGGAGGGGTTTGATGAGGCCACCGGCCGCCTGCTGCGCCCTGGCCACAGCGTCATCAAGGCCCGGCCAGAAGCGTTCATTCCCCCAGCTATTCCGCCTCGCAACGGCCGTCCCCACCTTATCAAAATTTTAGAGCAGCTGGCCCGCATCGAAGCCGACGAAACAGTCCCGTTTACCCAGTGGGCATCTACAGCTTGTTTGCACCTTAATTGGGGTGTGACAATTTTGGCCATCACCGCCAACGGCAGCGAAGCTACTTGTCGTAGTTTGCACCGCCTGGTGCGCACCGGCTTTAACCCCATCCTCATCACCATCGAGCCAGACCACAATTTTGGCCTGGTGCAGGAGCGGGCTCGGCGGCTGGGTTTTACGGCGTACAACGTGGCCCAATCGCGCGATCTGGACCGGTGGCGACGGCCGCAGACAGCGGGGGTGACGGTATGAGTTTAAAAGCGGCGGAAAAGAAAACGGCCGTTTCCAACAAGGATGCATTCCTTTCGCTTGACGATCCCCGGCTGGCTTTTATCACCAACAAATGGTCGCGCACCATCCTGCAGCCGCTGCTCATCACCATCCTCGTTACCGCCCTGCTCGCCACCCTGCTCGTCTTCGCCGAAATTCTCACCGGTTTGCGCTGGCTGCCATATTCCATTTTTCTCTTGTTTGTCTGCCTTGAAAGCTGCTATACAACCCTTTGGCTGCGGCAGCCGGACCGCAGGCTGCTCAACCACGCTGCCTACCGCGCCGCCGAGCTGCTGCTGTTGGCTTTGCTGCTGCGCGCATTTGTTTGGGCCAGCACCGGCAGCTGGCCCAACCTGGCCGACATCCCGGAAATATTACGGTATCCCCAAACCATCTTTCTGGACGGGGCCTTCATCTTTATTGGCATCCTCAGCCTGGTTGCCTGGGACCGAACGACCCGCCTGAGTGCAACATTTACCGAGCTGGCCATAGATCAGGCGGAAGTGTATTACTATTCTCAGCCACCCAACCAGCGCCTTTCCAGCGACAAACCCGTGCGTACCAACCGCGGCAAAATCGTCCTCTCGTTTTTCCAGCAGTGGATTGGCGGGGCGTTCATCCTGGCCATTTTGACCGCGATGAGCAGCTTTGACGTGGTGGGAATTTATCGCGGCGGCAGCCTTGCTCTGGCGCGATTGGGGCTGCGGCCCGAGCTGCTGCTTTTTTTACTGCTCTACTTTTTGGCCGGCTTTTTGCTGCTTAGCCAGGCGCAGCTGGCCGCCATGAACGCCCGGTGGCTCATCAACGGCGTCACGCGCCGGGGGCAGGTGGAGCGCAGCTGGCACCGCTACACGCTCTGGCTGTTGGGCGGCATTGCCCTGCTGGCCGCTTTTTTGCCGCTTGGCTCCACGTTCGCCATCGGCAATCTTTTGCAGTCGATCATTTGGGTAATGGCCGGGGTGGCTTCATTTATTTTGTCGGTGTTTTCCACCCTGCTGGCGCTGGTTTTGTCGCTGTTTTCCGGCAATCGGGCAGCCGAACCAATCGAACCACTCATCCAGCCCACGCTGCCGCCTATACCCACGCCGACGCCCACGCCCATTCCACCGGCCCTGCCACCGCAAACAATCGATACCGGCATCATCACCAGTTCGCTCTTTTGGGCAGTGGCCATTGTGGTAAGCGTGATGGCGATCAGCTTTTTCCTGCGCGAACGGGGCATCAAGGTAAATACGGCCGTTGTCCAATCGTTCTGGCAGCGGCTGCGGCGCTGGTTGCAAACGGCGTGGCGCGGCGCCGGCCACCAGGTGCGGGATTTGGGCCAGGCGGTGCGCTCCCGCTTGCAGCGAGCCCCCAAAGAAGAGCAATCAAAACCGCCCTGGCGCTTTATCCGCCTCAACGCCCTCTCGCCGCGGGAGCAAATTCGCTACTTTTACCTGTCTACCGTCAAGCGGGCCGCCGACAAGGGCGTGTCGCGTCAGCAGGCCGAAACGCCGCTGGAGTTTGCCCGCGATCTCAAAGAAAGCTGGCCTGAAGCCGAAGAAGACGTCGATGTTTTGACCGATGCGTTTTTAGAAGCGCGTTACGGCCGTTCCCCCATCGACAAAGAAGATGTGAACCCGGTTAAAAAACGGTGGCGCCAGGTAAAAGCCAGCCTGCGCCGCCGCTCAGAATCGTCTCACTAAGTTGGCCTCATTGCCCACTTCATGATAAAAAAGCACGTTTTGATCTTTTCCCACTTAGTAAGTTTGCTGAAAAAGCCAACGTAAAGGCGCGAAGACGCAGAGATGTGTTAAGGGGCATAACCAGTTTGCATTCTTTGGCGAATCTACTACTTTAATAGGATTTAAGAACATCAGCTTGAATTCTTGAAGTTGACCAGAAAGCGCGGTTACTTTTTCTCTGCGCCTCTGCGCCTCAGCGTTAAGTTTTTTAGGAGATTGACCATGCAGCAGCTTGTTGAATGTGTACCCAATTTTAGCGAAGGCCGGGATGCGGCCGTTTACAATGAAATTGCCGATGCGATTCGTTCCGTCCGGGCCGTCAATGTGCTGGACGTCAGCGCCGACCCTGATCACAACCGCACCGTCGTTACCTTTGTCGGCAAACCGTCCGACGTAGAAGAAGCCGCTTTCCGGGCCATCAGCAAAGCGGCCGAGCGGATTAACTTAGATTATCACGAAGGCGAGCATCCGCGCATTGGCGCCACCGACGTTTGCCCGTTTATTCCCATTCGCGGCGTCACCATTGAAGAGTGCGTCGAGATGGCCAGGCGATTGGGCCGGCGCGTCGGTGAAGAGCTAGGGATTGCCGTCTACCTGTACGGCAGCGCCGCCACTCGCCCAGACCGGGAGAAGCTGTCCGATATTCGCAAAGGACAGTACGAATTGTGGAAAACCGAGGTAGAAACGAACCCTGAGCGCAAACCGGATTTTGGCCCGGCCAAAGCGCAGCCGTGGGGGGCTACGGTAATTGGCGTACGGCCGTTCCTCATCGCCTACAATCTTTACCTCAACAGCAACAATGTGGAAATCGCCGACAAAATCTCAAGGACGATTCGCTACTCCGGTGGCGGGCTGCGCTACGTGCAGGCTAAAGGATTTTTGGTAGAAGGGCAGGCGCAAGTGAGCATGAACCTGACCAACTTTGAGAAAACGGCCGTTCACCACGTTCAGGAAATGGTGCGCCGCGAAGCCGCTCAGCATGGTCTGTCCATCACCAAGGCCGAGCTGGTAGGCATGATTCCACAAAAAGCGCTCATGGACAGCGCCAAATATTATTTGCAGCTAGACGACCTGGCCGATGACCAGGTGTTGGAGTATCGTCTGCATCAAGAGCAGGACGACGAAGATCCAACGCCTTATCCCTTTTTAGAAGCTGTGGCTTCCAACCGGCCCACACCGGGCGGCGGCTCCGTCGCTGCCCTGGCCGGGGCGCTGGCGGCCAGCCTGGCCCACATGGTGGCCGGACTTACCGTGAACCGCAAAAAATATGCTGAGGTGCAAGATAAGGTGACGGCCGTTCAGGAAGAAGCCAGCACGCTGCGCCAACAGCTTACCGATGCCATCACCGAAGACGCTGCTGCTTTTGAAGCCGTCATGGCCGCCTTCCGCAGCAAAGATTTGCCCGAAAAAGAAAAGGAATCCCAAATCCAGCAGGCCACGATTGGGGCTGGAGAGGTCCCCTTACGTGTGGCCCGCCTGAGCTACCGGGCGGCGCAGCTGGCGGCTGAGCTGGCCAAAGTCGGCAACGTCAACGCCGTCACAGACGCCACGGCCGGCGTGTTGTTAGCCCAGGCGGCGGTGGAAACGGCCGCCCTCAACGTCAAGATCAACGCCACCAATATCGATAACAAACAGCTGGTTGCCACCTGGCAAGAAGAGCTGGCCACGCTGCAACAAGACACGGCCGATCTGGTGCAAGAGATCAAAGCGGTTGCCCAGGAACGGGGAGGCTTTGCATGAGTTGGTTTGGGGATGGAGCACAACGCAAACTGATTTTGTGGGGCATCGCAATTCTTGTTTTGCTGCTCGGGGGCTGCCGGCCAACGACGGCCGAATCGACAACTTCCCAACAGCTAGCCGCTGCCGTGGAGATGGCCGCAACGCCCACCTTGCCGCCTGCCCTGGCCGAACCGGTCATTGAATACAGCCAACCGCCGGCAGCGGCCGAGATGCCTTCATTTTCGCTGGCCCGGCCCGAGGAAGAAATTGTCGTGCAGGAAAATCAGGAGAATGTAGTGGCGGCAACGGCCGTTCCCAGCCCAACTCCTACCCGTATTTTGCCTACCGCCACGCCCACACCGCCCAATTTACGCTTCACCTCGCCGGACGAACATTATTGGTTTTGGCGGCCCATTCACGAAGGCCAAACCAACTGGACTGACAAGGTATACCCTTACGGCAGCACCCGTGGCGGCACGCTGCGCCCCCATCACGGCGTGGAATTTTACGTGCCGGAAGGCACCCAGGTGCTGGCCGTGGCCGACGGCACCGTGGTCTATGCGGGTAATGACAGCGAACGTGTCTTTGGCCCTGAACCAAACTTCTACGGGAATCTGGTCGTCATCGAGCACGATACGCGGCTGGATGGGCAGCCCGTTTACACACTGTATGGACATTTGTCCGAGACGCAGGTGGAAGAAGGGCAGCACGTATTCATGCAGCAGCAAATTGCCCTCTCCGGGGCCACCGGCGTGGCCGATGGCGCCCATCTTCATTTTGAAGTGCGAGTCGGGCAAAATAATTACAACAGCACGCGCAACCCCCGCCTCTGGCTTTACCCCTTCCCCGATCGCGGCGTTGTGGTTGGGCGCGTGGTTACTTCTTCCGGGGAGGTGTGGCACGAACTTGTCGTCTCTTTAACCTCCCCCGACGGAACCAATTTAGGACACACCACCACCACCTACGCCGCTGGCAATCTCAACAGCGATCCACTGTGGAATGAAACGTTTGTGTTTGACGATGTGGGGGGCGGCAGCTACAAAGCCGTCGTACAAATTGGCGAAGAGCGCGTCACGGAGGAGATTGTGGTGCAGCCGTACCGAACCACATTCGTGGAGATCGTCATCGATCCCCCATCCCCGACATCTACCCCTGAACCAACCCCATAGCCGCGGATTCTTTCCGCGCAAAATGCGTGCAGTAAGAAACTGCGGCTACAACACCGTTGTCATGCTGAGCGAAGCGAAGTATCTCTACGGAGCGGCAACTTCCAGCAGTTTGGTCCACAAGCGACGGTTCTGGTTGGCCTGGTTTGGAGGGATTCTTCGTTGCGCTTCGCTTCACTCAGAATGACACGATAAGCTCATTTGGTAATGCCCAGCCGTTTGGCAATGATGTTGTCGAAGATGCGGGCGGGCAGATAGCGGGGCAGCAGCCAGCCGGAGAGCAGCTTGCGGGCAATGGCGTAGCGCGTCTTGGGCTTCTCTTTGGTGAGCGCCTCGTAAATGACTTCACTCACTTTTTCTACCGGAATGCCCGACTTCCCCTGGCGAATAAACACCTTCTTCATCCCTTCCATCATGCCTTTGTACGGCGTGTCACGATAAGGTTCGATGTCCAGGTCCTGGGCTTTATCCCAGATGGGCGTCTGCACGGAGCCGGGGCCTATGACGATTACGTCGATGCCAAAAATGAGCAGCTCCCGGCGCAGCGCGTCGGAGATGGCTTCCAGGGCGTGCTTGGAAGCGGCATATGGCCCCATAAACGGGTATACGACCTTGCCGCTGACGGAGCTGATGTTGATAATGCGCCCGGGCGGGTGCGGTGCGTTGGGCACAGCGCCCAGCAGCGGCAGGAATTGCTGGGTGACGGCCAGCTGGCCCAGGAGATTGACTTCCATTTGCCGGCGAAAATCTTCCAGGGGTAAGTACATCAATGGGCCGGCCACGGCGATGCCGGCGTTGTTGACCAACCCGGCCAGGCCGTTGCTGCCGACTTTTTCTGCGACCTGGGAAACGGCCGTTTCCACCCCTTCCCCATCCGTCACATCAAACAGCAAAGGGGTAAACTGCTCCCCCAGTTCACCCTGCACCCGCGCCCCATCCGCCGGCTTGCGCACGCTGCCAAACACGTGGTAGCCACGCTCAATCAGGTAACGCGCGGCATCATACCCAATGCCAGAAGAAGCCCCTGTGATAACGATATATTTCATAATGATATTCCCGTCGTAGAGACGTTGCTTTTGTTCTTTCAATAAATAAGGTTTCAATTACTTGTTCAAACTTTTAATCTGCAAATGTAACGTCTCTACCCAGTTTTTTTCACCAGCCAGTAGCCCAGCCCGGTCACAATCACGCCCAGCAGCAGCGCGCCCACGCTCATAATCACGCCAATGTCGAACCAGAACTGTTCGGGGAAGAGGCGAATGAGTGAATCGCTGTAGGCAAAGGTCCAGGTGCCTGGCGGGAAGAGCAGTTCGTGAAACTGCACAAAAAAGACGCTCCAGCCCACGCCAATAAAGACGGCAATCGCCGCCAAAATGATGACGGTGGCCAGCCCCCCCTGGTAAATAGCGCGGTAGGCTGCCGGGCGCAGCGCCGGTTGCAAAAGCAGAAATGCCAATCCGAGTGTGATGAGAACGGCCGCACCCCACCAAATCGTCCGGATCGCATCGGTTAAATTTTTCACGTCGATCATGTGGCCAATTTCCCGCTCATTGTAGAGCGGCTCTTCAGAATCAGGTAAGCGCAGCTCCTCCAGCAGAAAAATGACCTCTTCCGACGGCTCCGGTCGCTGCAAATAATCCAGCGTAGCGTGGGCGTAAAACAGCCGCTCCTCCGGCGTAAAGCCGAAACGATCCGGCGCAATGCGCCGGTATTCAAAGCTGGGATAATCCCAGGCGATCACCGCCCGAATCATGCCCAGCCCCAGGAAAAAGGGCATGGCGATGATGATGACCCATTTGATGATTTTAAGTAGCGTCTTGTTCTCCAATTTCCTCTCCCTTTTTTCGGTTATCGGTAAACGGTGATCGGTAATCGGTAAAAACTGTCCACCGATTACCGATGACGGATTACTGTCCCAAGCCGGGCAATCCCCCCACGCCCTCATTCAGCAGGTAGCGCAGCACCAGGCTGTCGATGATCGTTTCTACCGGGGCGCGCTCGTCGGTAAAGATAACGTCGCTGGGGTGGTTAGGGACGTGGTTGGTGACGGCCGTTTCTAAAGCCGCCCGCAGCAAAGGGTCCACCGACTCATCTAACCCCATCAAATTTTGCGTTAAGTTGTCCAGCGTTGTGGGCTGCACCGTGGCCACTAAAATTGTGTTCAGCGAGCCGGGTACATCAATGGCGTGGACCGTAGGAAATACCGTTTGCAGTGTGGCCGTCATGGCGTCGATCAGGCGGCGATCTTGCGGGGCGCGCCCTACGTTCATGGCCACCACGCCGGTTTCGGTGAGGTGATCGCGCACTTCCTCGAAGAATTCCTGGGTGGTCAGGTGCCAGGGAATGTACGGCACTTTGTAGGCGTCGATGGTGATGACGTCATAGCGATGATTTAGCTGATTGAGCTGGTAACGGCCGTCGCCCACAATCAAATTAATGTTCGGCTCGTCCAGGGCAAAATAGTCGATCCCGGCCTGGACAATATCACCGTCCAGCTCAATGCCGTCAATCGGCAGCGGACCAAACACGCGCGTGTACTGCTTGGGAATGGTTCCCGCCGCCAGCCCAATCACTGCCAGCCGGTTAATTTCTACCGGCGGCTCTTTAAAGTACGGCGCGGCCAGCATAATGCTCCACACGGAGACGCGCGGCACCGCGCCGCCGTCGCAGTAAAACGAATGGTATGCCTGCCCCTCGTTGAGCAGCAAATAGTTGCATTCCCCCTGCCGCACCACCTGGATGTAGTTGTAGGCCGACTCTGTCTCGAAGATTTGCCCATCGTATGCCTTAATGCCGCCCGAGGTCCAGGCCAGGACCACCGGCAGCAAAATGATGGGCAGCAGCAGCGCCGCCACCCGGCTGCGCGCCTGCGTTTGCCACAGTCCAACCAGCCCTACCAGCAGCAAAATGCCGCCAAAAATCAGCGCCGTCAGCCGCGAGCCGGCCAGGGGAATGACGAGCAAAACGGGCAGGTACGTTCCCAGCAGGCTGCCCCAGGTGGAGATAGCGTAAACCCGTCCGCTGATCCGTCCCGCCTCGGCCACATCCCGCACCGCCAGCCGGATGGCAAACGGGGAGATGCAGCCCAACAGCGTCACGGGCACGGCCAGGGCAAACACCACACCCACCAGCGAACTGACAATCGCCCCCACGTTGACGGCGGCCAGAGCGGACGCGGCCGTTTTCAACAAAACGCTCGTCAACAGCAAGAAAAAAACGCCGCTAAACCCGGCCCAGGCCACGAGGGCGTAGAAGGTATGGGGATACGGCCGTCTGTCCGCCAGTCGTCCCCCCAAAAAATAACCCACTGTTAAAAAGAGCAGCACCAGGCCAATGACGTTGGCCCAAACGATGTTAGACGTGCCGTAAACGGTTTGCAGCATCCGGCTGGTGGTAAACTCGATGGCCAGCGTACTCATGCCCGCCACAAACACGGTAAAAAATAGATATTTTCGATTTGTCACAAATATTTTTAACGCCGAGGCGCGGAGGCGCAGAGAACATGTCTACGAAATTCCGATCCTAAGCTTCCTTTTTCTTTCCTTAAGTTGCTGGATTATAGCGGGATGGCATGAATGGCGCAGGTGACAATCAGCTATTACCCATGCAAAACTAACAAACCCCCACCTGTCAGTAGTGTGGAACGAGGAAACTTTTACCCGCGTAGTCGTAAGATTGCTATCCCCACCAACACCAGCCCGAGCAGCGACAACAATCCCCCGATGGTGTAGCTGCGCGGCCGGTAGCGCCATTCGACGGTGTGTTCTCCCGCCGGGACGCAGGTGGCGCGCACGGCCGTATACGCCGTCTGCCATTCTTGCTCCTCCCCATCGACAAACAGTCGCCAGCCAGGATACGCCGTCTCGCTGAGGATCAACAGTGCAGGGGTGGTGCTGCTGGTTTGGATTTGCCAATAACCGTCTGTTTGTTCACTGATGACGGCCACTTCGGCCCCGCTCAGTGCAGGCGTTCCCCCACTCTCTCTGCCCGGTAAGGCACAATTTGGCTCGGTTTCCAATATCACCATTGTTGCCGGATCAAAATCGGGCTGGTGGACGCGGGCGGTGGCCTGGGCAGCGTCCGGGATGATTTCTACATGCGTCACCAGGCGAGCCAGTGGCAGGGTGCGCCGGCGCCGGTACACGCAAACACGCTCCGTATTGCCCAGCAGTTGTAACGGCCGTTCCCCTTCTTCCACCCCCTGTAATGGCGTGGGAGCCACCACGGTGCCCGCCCCCAAAATATCATACGCCGTCGAGCGCGGGTCGGGCACCGACGAGGCAAAGGCGATGTTGGCCCCCACTTCCAGCGCATTGTAGCCAAATACCGACGCCAGCCCGACCTGCATCGCGCCGTTTTGCTCAAAAATGGAGATGCCCCAGGGCAGCACCCGCAGCTCCGTCTCGCCAATGATTTGTCTGGCGTCGGTCCACAGGGAATCAACGGCCGTTCCGCCCACCTGCACCAATTTAAAGCCAAAAATCCACAAATCGGCCAGCAGCAGCACGGTCAAGCCGCCCAGCCACCACCGTTTTTTAGAGGCATCCGATTCCGCAAAAAATCGAACGAGCAACCAACCACCAGCCACTATCCCCACTAACGCAATCCCCCACCCGCCAAGCTGATGCCACAAACGGCCGCTCGTTTCCGTGGGGTGTTGCGCAGCAAACACGGCCCCGGTGGCCGCCAAAGAAGCGAGGATGGCAACGGCCGTTCCCCCCACCAGCCAGCGCATAAAACCGTCCTGCTTCTGGCCCCAATCGACTTGCTCCCACTGGGCCACCGCCTCGCCCAGCAGCGCCGGCAGGGCAAAGACCAGCAAAAAGGCGGCCCGCCCCGGCGCCCGCGCCAGGCGGAACGGCGGCAGAAAGTCATAAAAGATGCCGTAGAGGAAGCCATAGCTGCCCAGCGCCAGCAAAAAGCCAAGCACGATCAGCGCCAGGTAAAACCAGCCCAGGCGTGTCGGCCGGCGCAGCGCCAGGGCCACGCCCAGCAGCGGCAGCAGCCCCACATAGTAGGTCAGCTCGTCAAAGGCGGGCACGCTCCAGTAGCCGGCGCGCGTCGGCTCGCCAAAAAACTCCGGCAGCAGCCAGGTAATGATGTGCGACGGCGGCAGCGAGTAGGCCGTGGCAAAGTCGAAAGTTGGTTCGGCGGCGCGGGAGGAGACGGTTGAGAATTCGGCCAATGGCACAAGCTGCACCCCGGCCAGCAAGAGGCCCAACAGTGCCAAAATCGCCACCTGCCGCACGACGAGCCTGCGCTCTGGCGTGGTCCACAGCAGGTAAACGGCAAACAGCCCCCAGGCCAGGCCGATGTACAGCAGCGAGGTGGTATGTCCGGCTAAAATGGCCAGGGCTAACGGCACGCCGGCCACCACAGCCGCCCAAATTGTGCGCCGCTGCACGCTCCACGCCGTGCCCAGCAGCAGCCAGGGCAGCCAGGCATCGGTGGCGATGAGGCCGATGTGCCCGGCCCAAATGCGTGCTGCCATGAAGCCGCTAAAGGCGAAGGTCAGTGCCGCCAGCCAGGCCCCGGCACGGCTGCCGCTGAGGTGCTGCACCAGCAAAAACATCCCCAGCCCGGCGATCACCAGGTGCACCAGCACGTGCCAGCTTAAGGCAAAGCGCACCGGCAGCAGAAGCAGCGGCCAGTTCAGCGGATAAAACAGGGCCACCTGCGGATTGCTCAAGAAGGGGTAGCCGCTAAAGCTGTTGGCGTCCCACAGGGGAAGATGGCCGGAGAGAACGGCCGTTCGCGCAAACTCCCACCACGGCAAAAACAGGCTGCGCACGTCCAGCCCCGCCAGCGCCATCCCCTCGGCCGGAAACAGCACCCGGTGCAAAAAAAGGGCCGCCAGCAATGTTAGCAAAAAGGTAAAGCTGAGCGTGGGTCTTTTATGGAAGAAATTTGTCATGATTGGGTTGCAAGTTGCAGGTGGCAAGTGGCAAGTAATTACCCAATTACTCGTCCACCACCGTCAAGGTAAAAAGTGTGGCCTTATCATCTACCTGATTGCCGTTGGCGTCCAGCAGCGGCAGCCGCCAACCTTCGGTTTGCACCCACAAGCCGGCCGTTACCGCATATTCCCCAGGGGCTAAATCCGGCGGCAGGTGTAAGACGTGGACGTCGCGCACGTATTCATCCAGGGGCCAGCGGCGGGTGGGAAATTCCCCCGGATTCAGGTGGTCCGATTGGGCCGCCAATGAGCCATCGGGCCGCAGCAGGTGGACAAAGCTTTGGAAATTGATAATCAGTTCAGTCTGGGCCTGCCAGTAAAGGGTGACCGTCCCCTGCTCGCCGGGAACGGCCGTTTCCGCCGAAACATCGTAACCAATCAGCGCAATCTGCCCGCCAAAATTATCAAACCGATCCACCTGGGCCGGTTCGGCCGTGTAGTCGGCCGAATTGTAATGGAGCAGCTGCAGCGGGCCAAGTATGAGGAGGGTAACGGCCGTTACCGACAGCGCCGCCCCCAAAACGCGCCAATCGATTGTTGCAAGCTTGTCCGGCAGGCGGAATCTGCCTCCATTTTGGCGTAAGCGCCAGCCGCCCACCAACATGAGCAGCAGGGAAACGGCCGTCACGCCCCAGGCAAGTTGACGCGCCGGCGTATCACGAAACTGCACATCCACCTGATGCTCCCCGGCAGGCACCTGGATGGCCATAAACCCTTCCGGGCGGGCCAGCTCCGGCTCCACCGGCTCACCATCCACCGTCACCGTCCAGCCGGGAAATTGGAAGAGGAAGAGGCGCAGCAAAAATTTCTCCGGCGTGTTCACCGTGTAGCGAAAGTGCAGCGGGCTCACTTCCTCGCTTATAACCTCAGCATCGGCCGGCACCGTCGGGCGATTGACCCGATCCAGCGGCTCGTCTGTTAAAAAGCCGGCCACCACGTTGCCGTTGCGCGCTGGAATAATGTCTACCGTCATGGGCACGTAATCGGCCGTGGAGGTGGTGCCCAACCAGCGACCAGAATGCTCGATGAGCGACATGCGCAGGGCAAACACGTCGCCAAAGTCGGGCCAGGGGGCGGGCTGGGTAAGGGGCAGCGCCGTGAGCAGGCAAAATGTGAGGGCAACGGCCGTTGCCCAACCGCGCACGCTGGGCCACAGCGCCAACACGGCTTCCAGCCCAGCCCCGGCCAAAATGGCCAGCATGGCCACCGTACCGCCCAGCAGCCGCCAGGGAAACTGGAAAAAGGGCAGAATGGGCGTGGCTTCCCACAAAAAGGTAGAGGCCGGCAGCAGCATAAACGTGAGAACGGCCGCAGCCAGGGCAAAAAAGAGCGCCTGCCTACTGTGCTTCACCCGCCGCAGCAGGAGCAGCAGCAGCCCCGCGCCACCCAAAATCCACTGGGCCAGGCCCAAATTAAAGCGAAACACCGGCTCCGTTGCCCCCCAGTCCAGCGGCAGCGTGGGGGCCAAAAGTTCGCCCCAGCTCAAAAAGTGGGTGCGAAAGTCGTAATTGTCCCCCGCGCCGATGAGGGTGTTCAGGTTGACGGCATTGCGCTCCAGCAGAACGGGCAGCCAAAAGAATGCGGCCGTTCCCAGCCCCAGCCCCAACGCCGCCCACAGCCAGCGCCATCCGGGAGAATCCTCGCGCCGCGTAATGGTTTGCCACACCACCCAGCCGGCCAGCAGGCCAAAAAAGAGCAGGGCCATCAGGTTATGGCTTAAAATCACGGCGGCTGTGAGGAATACGGCCGTCACCCATCGTCCCCAGGTTGGCTGCCGCCGCAAACGGTCCAATCCCCACAGCGCCAGCGGGAAAATGCCCAGGCTGAACGCTTCGGCCAGCACCCCCCGCGCGATGGGATCCACGTACTGCACATAAGGTGCATAGACGTAAACCGCCGCCGCCAGATAGCCAGACGGCCGTCCCCAATTGTCACGCACAAAGCCGTACATCCCGAATCCGGCCCCCAGCAGCCCCAACACAAACACCGCCTTCACCCCGGCCACGGCATCCAAACCGGGCAGCAGCTCAAAAACCAGGCCGACGTAATAACTCAATGGCGCATAGTAGTTAAAGATCGGATAACCGTAACCATGATAAAAATTAGGCGCCCAGCGCGGGTAAAACTCACCGCCGCGCACCAAAAAGCTTAGTTCGGCCAGGCGAAAAATATGCAGCTCAGCATCCGTCTGCTGCGGCAGGCTGGCCCGGCCAATAAACGGCCACAGCGCCAGGAGGCAGATGGCCAAAACGACCCAATAGCCGGGGTCAATACGTTGAAATAATTGCTTCAGTCGGTTCATTTACGTCGTTTTGTCATTCCCGCGCAGGCGGGAATCCACTCTTGTGAGGAAAATGGATACCCGCTTTCGCGGGTATGACACAGTTAATTCGAAATAGTTCTCTACTTGCCAATCTCCAAAAGGGAGTAAACGATGTGGGACTGCCTGCGGCGCACGGCCGTTGGCAAAAAATGTTCTAATCGGGCGTAAAAGCCTAAACCCCACATGGCGATGGCTTCCAAACGGCCGCTTGTCGCCTGTTCCCGCTGTTCTTCACTGCGGGTGATACCCGGCGGAAAGGGCGGCATGTCGATGTAGCCGGTTGTGGCGTCTAGCCCAACCAACTGCTGCATCTCGGCCAGCGTCACGCCGGCCAGCCCGCTGATGTTGGCGTGGGCCATGTTGTCGCCGTTGGGGGCAAAAAGGGCGGCACGAAATGCCAGCCGCCGTACATGCCGCACGTAATCCGACCGGTCGTCAGCGTCCAGCCGCTGCAACCCCTCTGATCCCAGGCATAAATCAAATGTTTCGTCGATTGGGCTCAAATCGGCAGGGTGGGTTAAGGGAACAAGCTGGGGGGATACGGCCGTTAACCAACCTTCCCCCTGTGCCACCGCCAATGAATTTTGCAACTTTTGCAGGGCAGACGGCCGTTCATCCGCCACGGTAACGTCGGCACCCAGTTCCTGGGCCACCTGCAAAAAGTCCAGGCTGCTGCCGTACTTTTCCGGCAGTCCGGCAATGAGCAGCCGCTCTGGCTTACGCTTTTGCGCCTGGCGATTCTTCAGCCAGCGCGCCAGGACCAGCCGCTTGGCAAAATATTCATACGCCGTGCCCACCCCTTCGCCTTCGGCCAGCGCCAGCACGTATAAAGATTTGATAGAAAGTGGTTGCAACATTGGTTAAGAGTAAGGTTCAAATGTTTGGATAGATTTTTAAAAGCGAATCACGAATTTAACGAATAGACGAATGAGACGAATGATATTTGTTTTATTCGTCTATTTGTGCCATTCGTGATTAAAAAATGCGCTACAACTTTAGCAACGGCCGGTGCCTCACACCAACCCGTTTTCCCGATACCAGGCCACCGTTTTGGCTACGCCACGTTGCAGATTGTACTGTGGCGTGTAGCCCAGCTCATCGTGTGCTTTTTGCCAGGAAAAGCGGCGATCTTCGCTGAAAAAAGCCACCCCCGTGCGGCTGAGCGGCGGCTGTTTTTTGAGCAGCCCATACGCCAGCTCCAATCCGGCCGCACCTAGCCCGGCCAGCCAGCGCGGCAGGTTCAGTCGGGGCGGCGGCACGCCCAGATCAGCGGCAATTGTTTGTCCCAGCTCGCGAAAAGTCACCGGCTCCGGCCCGGTGATGTGGTAGATTTCGCCAGGACGGCCGTTTACCAAAGCCAACACCATCCCGGACACCGCATCATCAATGTAGGTCGGGTGACAGGTGTTGTGGCCGCCGTTGATGGTGAAGAAACGGCCGTCGCGCACCGCCTTGAACAATCCCAACACGTGCAAATCGGTTGGACCATAAATAAATTCCGGCCGGGCAATGATCACCGGCAGGCCGGCGCTGGCGTACACCTGGGCCACCTGCTCCGCCGCAGCCTTGCTGCGCTCGTACGGGTTGCTGGGGGCCAGCGGCGCAGTTTCGTCGGCGGGCGGCCCGCTGATTGGCCCCAGCACACCGGGACTGCTGACGTGCAAGATACGCACTACGCCTGCCTTTTCTGCTTCGGCCAGCACGTTGTTGCTGCCTTGCTCGTGCAGCTCAAAATAAACGCGCTCCGGCACGCCCGCCTGCCCCAGCATCCCGGCGGCGTGGATGAGCCAAACGGCTTTATCAAACAGGCCGCGCAGGCTGGCGGGATTGGTAACGTCGGCAGTGGCCCAGGTGAGGGAAGGATGTTGCAGGGTTGGTGGCGGGGAGGAAGACGGCCGTTTCACCCCCACCACCTCATGCCCGGCATCCAGCAAAGCGCGCAGCAGCGCCCCACCCACAAACCCGGCTGCTCCCGTAACGGCTACTTTCATGAAACTTTTCCACCGCGGAGGGGGCAGAGAACGCAGAGATTTTTTCTCAATTTCTCCGCGTCCTCCGCGGTTAAGCAAATTAGGTCATTCATTGGTTTTACTGCCTTGCTGGTAGGTCATTACCGGGCGGTAGACGCAGCGGCAGCGCCGCCCTTTTGTGCAATCGGGCAGCGGCAAATGGGGCGCGTTGTCCGGGTGGTAAACGGAATCGGTAGGCAAAGCCTGACACGCCTCACACCCCTCTTCATCAATCAAAATAGCCACGCCGGCAATCGAGCCTTTGGCCTTCATCCCCAGCCGGTACTGCGCCAGCGTCTTCTCGGCGTAGTCGGCCGGTTTTTCCATATCCTTGTGAAATTTATTGAGCCATTCAAATGACATCGTTATGCCTTTTTTCACGCAAAGGCGCAGAAGCGCAGAAAAAAATCTGCGTTTATCTGCGTTCATCAGCGTCCCATTTTTTACGGCCGTACCTCAATAGAACTCGGCGAAATCACCTTAGCCGCCACCCGGCTGGCCGTGGGCACATCCATCAGCATGTTGGTATAGCTGGCGTTGGCCAACGGACAGTGGCACTCCTTCTCGTAAATGGAGCGGCGCACTTCTTTGATTTTCTGGCCAAACCAGATTTCCTTAAAATCGTAGTTGTGCTCACGCAAGTTGCCCAGGTCATCAGCGCGGACGCAGCAGGGCCAAACGGTGCCGTCGGCGTAAATCTGGGCGCTGGCCCAGCCTGCATAGCAACCAATCACCTGATCCTGCTCATCCAAAATGCGCTTCACCAGCTTGTAATACTCCACCCGGAACGCTTCGGTGATTTTGGCTACGCCTTTGTATTGCTTACTGTTCACGTAGGCGATCAGCTTGTCAATCGCCTCGGCATACTGCTCCGGACTGGGGGTGATGGGCAGACCGACCGTGTCCAGCTCCACGCGCGGCTCGGCAATTTCGGTGATGAACTGGTCAGCGCGGGAATTTTCGGCGTAGGTGATGAGCTCATCCAGATGCCCCACGCTAAACACAGAAACGACCGAGTGAATCCCCACCGCCAGATTGGGAAACTCCTCGCGCAGCGCCAGGTATTGCTCCAGGCGCTCCTCAAACTTCTCAAAATTGCCGGCTACGCCGCGAATAAAATCATGTTTTTCGCCAACGCCATCCAGCGACAGGTTGATGATGAGCTGGGAGTCGGTGCAAGTTTCCAAAATGTCGCGCACCCGCTCCGGGCCGCTTTTGAGGATGCCGTTGGTGGGAATGTTGATGATGCCCGGCCGGCAATGTTTGTAAGCCAGCTTAGTCAACTCCACGATGTGGGGAAACATGAGCGGCTCGCCGCCGCTGATGGTAAACCAGTACGGCGCTTTGCCCAGGGAAGCGAGCACTTTGTCCCACTCTTCCAGGTTTAACTCATTCTCCCGCTTCATCCAGATGTTGCAGGTAAGGCAGCGGGAGTTGCACTTGGGTGACGGCGATAATGTGATGTTGATCGGCAGCATTTGGGGCCAACCAAATCGCCGGTATAGCTTGAATAAAGGAATGCGTGCGAGCACGCCTAGCATTGATTGCATAAAATGACAGGATGACAAGGTGACAAGGTGACAAGGTGAAAGATTGTCACCCAGTCACCCGGTCACCTTGTCACCGCTTACTCCTTCTGACTCGATAACGTCTTAGTGGTGGTGGCGATTTCCCAGATGGTGTGGTCTTTGCGGTTTTTGAAGTCGCGTTTGCCCAGGAAACGGCCGTACACCTCCAACCCAATCACCGCCGCCGTCCAGATGAGCTGCTTGGGCCGCCAATCCATGTTGCGCAGCAGCGCCTTCAGGATCACGCCGCCGCTCATTGTGCTAACGGAGTAGCCCAGCAGTTCCTTGATGTCCAGATGCCCCGAATAAATGCGCCGCCGCTGTCGTAAAAAGTCAGCCACGGTGTCTGGCCCTTTGTTGTTGACGATGGCATCCGCGATGTACCGTACTTTGTAGCCCTGGCCGCGAATCACCGGCTCAATGCTGGCTTCGTCCACCGAGGTACGGTAAGGAATTCGCTCGAATATTTTGATGAAGGCAATCATCTCTCCAGCTTTGAAGCCGCCGCCAGCGTTGATGGCGTGATGTAAGTCCCACAGCATGTGGGCGGCAAAACCCATGAACGTGTTTTTATCATTGACGGGCACGGGGCGGCAGCTTGTCATGCCCATTTCCGGGTCGGCAAAGGGGGCGGCCAGCTTTTCGATGGCGTCGGGACGGGGCTGCAAATCGGCGCTGCACAGCACCAGCACGCGTTCCGTCTGGTGTTTCAGGAACAGGTTGATGGCCGACGCTTTGCCTTCGCGCTTTTCCTGCACCAGCAGGCGAATGCGGTCGTCATGCTGCATAATCTCACGCACAATATCCTCAGTGCGGTCGGTGCAGCCGCTGGCCACGACGATGATCTCGCGCGGCTCCACAGATTCAAACTGCTGCTGCTGGATCATTTGCAGCAGTTGGCCAATGTTGGCCTCTTCGTTGTGGGCGGTGATGCCAATGGTGATAGGTACTTTTTCCATGTTACTCTTCCCGATGTTGGTGGTCAGTTTCGTTGTGCCACCAACACAAGCCAGCAAGTATAACACAGCGACAGTGAGGTGACAGTCACTTTGGACAAAGCTCATTGTCTGACCAGCCAAGTGACTGTCACCTGCTACTCTAAATAGCCGAGGCCGCGCAGGGTGTTTTTAAGGGCTTCTTCATCTTCGGGAGTCATCTCCCCGGTGGATTTGGCGGTGGGTAGAGGAATTTCGGCCGTTTTGATGGGATGGTCCAGCGTGAAGCAGTTGGTGAGGATACGGCCGTCCATATACGTCGGCACCGGCTGGTCCAGCAGCCATAAAAAAGTGGGGGTCAAATCCAGCAAGTCGGCATCCAGACTGAGCCCTTGCCGCACGCCAGGACCGTGCCAGACAAACATCCCTTCCGGGCGGTGGCTGGCGTAATCGTTGGGCACCGGTTTAATCAGATGATGGCTGCTGAAGCGGGTCTGGAAGTAGCGGGCGTCGGTGGTGGCTTTGGCCCAGCGCACGATGATGTCCGGCGCCTCGTTGAGCTGGGCCCCCTGCCACAGGTCCTCGCGAAACAGCACCTCGCCGACGGCATCCCACTGGCGCAAAGCAGCGGCAATTTGTCGGCGCGTCTGCTCATAATCCTCGCCCGGCTGCACAATTCCCTGCGGATCGCGCCCCGCCACGTTGAGCCAGACGTAGCCAACGGCCGTTGTCCCCGTCGAAAACGCTCGCGTTTGCGACCAGTCCAGATCGTAAAAATCAATCGCCAGACGTTCGGTGAGCCGATCCAGCAGCCCTTTTTTCTGCACCTCGCCGCCCGCCTCCAGCTCGCTAGCAAGGGCCCGCCCCTTTTGCCGCTCGAAGAATTGCAGGATGGCCAGCTTGAGCCGTTCCGGAGCCGCTTCACGGATGGCGGCGGGGGAGAGGCCGAGACGATAAAGCATCTGTTTGAGCTGCACGCCTGCACCGGCTTTTAATGCCAGGAAGCCATTCTGGTGCAGCCAGTTGTTCAACCAAACCTGGTGCCGCGTCGGGCCAAAGCCGTGATCGGACATAACGCAGAGAATCGTGTCGTCGTCCACCGCGGCCAAAATTTGGGCCATCGCCTGTTCCACAACGTGGTAGAGGCGCAAGATGGCATCGGTATGCGGTCCATCAGGTTCGTGGCGCGGTTCGCCGGGCAAAAATTGCCAGAAGCGATGCTGGGCCTGATCGGTTTCCAGGAAGTGAACGGCCGTAAACGCCGGCTGGTCCTGACGCAGAAGCCAGGCCACCGCTTCACCGCGCGTTTTTACCAATTCAACAAGCCCAGCAAAATAATCGGCGTAGCTGCCGCCCAGGTCGTCGGAGGCGTTGCGGGCTAAATCCCAGCCTTGTTGGGCGAGCTCACGCAAAAGGTCGGATGGATGGCACAGTTGGAGGCTGCCGCCGGGATAGGGAATGCCGGCAATGAGACGGCCGTTAATCGCTTCCGCCGGATAGGTCATGGGCATGTTCACAACCAGCGAGCGGAATCCGGCACCTGAAAGAAGTTTCCACAGTGAATGGCCGACGATGTGACGGCCGTTTGTGGGCACAAACGCCGTGTAATCATCGCCAATCAACTTACCGAAGTCATAAATGCCGTGCCGGCCGGGATTGGTGCCGGTGGCCAGCGAGGCAAAAGCCGTAGGCGTGGCCCAGGGCACGGTGCTGAGCAGCGTCCCGCCCGCGCCCTCGTCAAACAGACGCTTGAGCAGTGGCAGCTCGCCGGCCGCCATCCAGGGAGTCAACAAATCCAGCGTGGCCCCGTCCAGGGCAATTAGCAAAACTTTGGGCATAAATACAAGGAACTTAATCAAAGATTTCGCAGATTAAGTAGATTTAATAAATCTGCCAAATCTGCGTATTCTTTTATGTTAAACTCATTTTTCCAGAACAAAGTAGCAGTGCGCCGACTGATTCTTGAAAAATTTGGCCAGCAACAGATCGAGATAGACAAAAACGGGCGTGATAATTTCAAACGGCCAGAAGGCCAGCGGCAGCATTTCCCAGAGGAAAAAGAGGATATTGTAACGGCCGTACGACTCAACAGTAAAACCCGCTTCCTGCAAAATGGTCCGCAAATCGGCAAAACGCCAGCTTGCCTCCACCTCATCTCCCTGCCAGACCGGGTTGATTTTGCGCCCCAGCCGCAGCAGCGGGTTATCGGTGACGGTTTCGATGAGAAAGATACGGCCGTTCCCCGCCAAACACCGCTTCATTTCCGCCAGCACCTGTTCATAATCGGCCACGTGGTGCAAAACGTGAGCAATATAAATCATATCAAACGCTGCATCTGAAAATGGCAGATGGGTACCGCTGGCCTGCATCACGTCCAGCCCCAGCCGGCGGGCGGTTTGTAAACGAGGCCAGGAGACTTCCAGGCCGGTTTTTTGCAACGGCACCCCGCTAAAGCGGAGCATATTTTCACCATCGCCACAGCCAATGTCCAGCAGTTTGGCCTGCGGCTTCTGCCGGACCAACCGCCGGGCAACATCCTGCTCCACCTGCCGGTATTTGAACAACTTGTAACGAAAATAGAGCAGTTTAGGGTGCATGGTAAAATGCGTTCCTGATCATATTCCAAAAAAACGCTATTCTCGCCGTCGCCGCCAGAAGTAGATGATGATGCCGGCCAGATTTAGCCACAGGCCCGTGACCGCCATCGCCGCCGGTAGCTGCCAGATTGCATCATGAAACAGAATCATCGTGCCCAGTTGCAGCACAATGCCCAGGCCAACCAGGTACACATACCGGGTCCATTCGGTGGACAAAAAGTAGTTGAGCCAGACGTTGGACAAGGATTGCAGCAGCATCGCCAGCCCCACCAGTCCCAACACAATACCTTCCACCTGATATTCAGGCCCCAGCAGCAGATGCACAATCGGCTGGGGAAATAAACCATAAAGCAGGGCAATGCCGCCGCAAACCAGGCCGACGATGCCCATTGCCGCCAGCAAAATTCGCCCGGCGTCGCGATGAGCCGCCTGCCGCCGGGCCGCTTTGGGAAACAAAATCATGATGATGGCCACGGGGAAAAATTGAATCACTTTGCCCAGGGTGATAGCGGCGCTGTAGTTGCCGGCCACGGCCGGGTCAAAAAAGCGGCGCACCAGGATGGCATCCATGTTGATCAGCAGAGCATAGCCGATGAGCCCGGCGGCGGTGTAGGTGGTGTAACGGAACATTTCCGGCAGTTGGACCTGGTGGTGTGCGGCCGTTTTCCGTTTAACGGCCGTATCCAAAAACAGCCAGCCCGCCACCAACGCCACCGCGCTGGCCAGCGGCAGAGAAAGCATGGCGCCAAACGCGCCCCAGCCCAGCCAGACCAGCAGCGCCCCCAGCAGCAGCCGCAGCAGCGCCTGGGTGATCTGCACGGCGCTAAGGACCGAAAACTGCTGCAAGCCCTGCAAAGCACCACCCACCACCGGGCGCACCACCATCAGCAAGGTAGCGGCGGCCAACGCTTGCACCGGCCAGATTTCCTCGATTTGCAAAAAGGCTGCCAGGGGCCAGCTTAAAATGGCCAGGACGATCCAGGCCAGGGTGCCATAACGCCACGAGGCGCGGAACATGGATTGAAAGAAAGAGGCGATACGGTCGTCTGCCTCCATCCCCGCCTGAAAACGGGCAATGTAGCGGGTCACCACCGTTTGAATGACGCGCGAGGAGACAACCAACACCTGCCCCACGCCGGCCAACGCCACCACGATGCTGAACTCGGTCGGGGTCAACATGCGGCCAATGACCAGGTTGAACAGATAGTCTAGGCCATAAGCAATGGTGACTCCGGCCACCAGCGCCATGCTCTGCCAGAGGGACGGCCGTAGCTGTGACCGCAAACGGGCTACCATCCGGTTACTCACACCTCAACCGTTCTTTTTTGCAGGTGCCGGTAGCGCCAATAAATTTGCCAGACGCGCCAGACGGCTTCCACTTTCACCGGCACGCTCATCTTGCTTCTGCCAATGCGCCGATCTTCAAAATAGATAGGTATCTCCAAAATAGAGAAGTCTAACTTTTGGCAAAGGTAGGCCATCTCTACCTGGAACACATAGCCGTTGCTCACCACCTGGCTGAAATCGATGGCCTCCAGCACAGAGCGACGGAATGCCTTAAAACCGGCCGTGGCATCCAGCGCCTTGATGTTGAGGATGAGGCGGGCATAAGCATGATTGGCCCACCAGGAAAGCATGTAGCGCCACCAGGACCAGCGCTCATCCACCTGGCCGCCAGGCACATAGCGCGAACCAACCACCACGTCGAAATCTTGCAATTGCTGCACCATCTCGGGAATATATTCAGGGGAATGGGAAAAATCGGCATCCATTTGCACAATCACGTCGGCGCCCATGTCCAGCGCCGCCTGAAATCCTTTGGCGTAAGCGGTGCCCAGACCAAATTTGCCGGGGCGATGCATCACGGTCATTTTCTGCGGATGCTGGGCTGCCAGCCGATCAGCCAATTGGCCCGTGCCGTCTGGTGAGGCATCATCGACAATAATGAGATGTCGGTCATTAAAGGGCAAATTAAAGAGGGCTTCGGTCAATTTTTCTATGTTGTTGGCTTCATTGTATGTTGGAACTACGATAATTATCTTCACAAAATGCTGTCCTACTGTTTGGCTACAGCGGCAAGACCCTAAGTAAGCGGCCTTCCAATCAGGTAAGTAGTTGTTGGCCGCTTACTTAGGGTCTGTATGTTACAAAAATTGTTTTAACGGAACACAATGGGCAGGTACGTTTTAAGTCCATTAACGGCAAACAAATGTGCTAACGTCTCCACTCCGCCGGCATATGAAACATCGGTTTGGTTGGTGATAATAGTGAAATCAACCAAAGCGGCGTTTACTGTAACGGCATAGCTGATCACCACTTCGCCTTCCCCAGGCACGTTGCCACTCCACTGCACGGCGTTTTCGCTACCGTTGTAGGTGGCGGTTGCCCCGGTTACGCTGCCGGAAACGTACGTTGTGTTGGCGGGAATGGGGCTGTTGAAGGTGACAACGGCCGTTTCCGTACCAATATTCGTTAACGTAAAGGTGTACGTTACCACACCACCGGCATCAAACCCACCCGATGCCGTTATCTTTGACGTTGTCAGGTCTGCCGGAATAACAAGATCGCCGACAAACAAATCGCGAGCGTTATTGGTATCACCCACGATGATGTTCGCGGCTTCTGTAGAAAGCCCAATCGTACTACAATTGGCGGAAAGGGTCGATCTGTGGGCCCGGCCATTGCCCATGAATGTATCGGTTCCTGTGCCCAAAAAGGTACGCTTAGTGACCCGATCGTGCACAAAAATTTGCCGGTAGCCGTTGTGGGGCAGCGTTACCAGGTTGGTGGCTTCCGAAGTGAAAGAAACAAAACGGCCGCTGCCACAAATGGCCGGCTCCTTGCTGTCTGCATTGCCCTGCACGCCCGTTGATGAGACGCTCACCAATTCCAACGTACCCATCAGACGATCGTACAGAAAAACATCGGTTTTCTGGTTGGTATCGTTGGCCACTAAGTTGGATGCTTCAGAGTGGAAGGCGATGTAACGGCCGTCTGAAGAAATAGTTGCCTTGCCACTGTCGCCGTTTGACTCTCCGCCGCCAACCGGTTTGCTGATCAGCGTGGTCTGCTGCGTCTGCCTGTCGTACAGCATCACGTCCCGGTAACCATTGCTGTCGGTAACCAGGTTTGTGGCGTCAGAGAGATAGGTGATAAAACGGCCGTCATAGCTGGGAATCGCGCCCACAACCGTGCCGTCGGGGTAGGCGCCGCCAGCTCCTTTGGTGATGCGCTCAATAGCGCCCGTCTGCAAATCACGTACATAAATGGCATTGTCCCGCCCCCCGTTAGAGGGTGTACTCTCTACATTAATGCCGTCCGAGGTAAAAACCACGTACTTCGCGTCCGCCGTAATAAACCCCACGCTGTTGCCATCAATTTGTTTGCCGTCCCAGGTCAATGAAACCCTTTCCAAGGAATTGGTCACCCAATCATACAAAAAAACATCCAGGCCATCATCGACCCAATCATGCCGGTTGGTGTCGCCGGGTACCAGGTTGGTGGCGTAGGAGATAAAGGAAACGTAACGGCCGTCGGCCGAAACAAACGGATCAAAGCTGCGCTGATCAGAAACTTCACCATTGGGACCCACCGAAATTTTCCGCGTTGTGTTTGTTGCCCGGTCGCGCGTAAAAATGTCCACAAAATTTAAATCGGATTGGTCGGGAGCCCAATTTGTAACAAAGGATTCAAAAGCAACCACAGAGGCATCTTCCGACACGGCGAGGTAATAGGAGTCATGGTTCCCTTGCACGCCGCCTGTGCCTACGCTGACCCGCTCAAAACCGGTCACAGCGGCCTGGCTCTTTACTGCCATGCTCAACAAGGTAAAAAATAGCACCAGAAATAATAACGGTTTTAATGCCCCAATTTTATTTCGCGATTTGTTTTTGTTAATAACCATATACGTCAAGTCCTATCCTTCTAACAAAATTGAATATTCACGAGTGTACTAAACTTGAAAACCAGCGAATTTTACTGAATTCATGAGGCAAAACCAGTCCGCTTTGCCTACGTTTGGCCAAAATAAGTGCACCGACTACGGTACCGGTAAACTCAATGGCTCTCCGATGCGATCCAATGTCTGGCCATCATAAAGCCCAATCAGAAGCTGTGCCGGGGCTTCTCCAGAGGGCACAGCAAATTGATGGTGCTGCACAAATAAATCCCCCGGCTGCCAGGCCGTTGATTCTACCGACAGGCCGTCCCACTGCCCCAGTAGTTCCCCCTGCTCATCCAACGCATGGACAAACAGCTTAAGCGGACGATTGGTTTGGCTCATCGCGCGCCATGTAGTGGTAAGCGATACCTCAGCAGTCGATATTTTCAAAAATTCAGTATCCAGCAAGACAAGTTGATCGGCAAAGGGATACGCTTCTGTTTCGCCGATCGGCGGTTGGGACAAACGATACAAACGCTGCCCGTTGGCTTCAACGACAAGAGCTGCATTTGGCAACGGCCGTATCCCATCATCTATCTCCTGATCACCACCTACAACCAACCATCCCCCACCGGCCGGCCACAGCATGGCCGCGCCGCTGGCTAGCCAGCGCACCTGCCAATCATTTCCGGCTAGCTGGCGGCGCACGGCCGGCGCCAACTGTGCCGGCTCCACACCCAAAAGAACTAGGTCTACCGGCGGGCCATTGGCTGGTACTTCATACAAAAAGATGCTGCCACCCACGCGGGCAAAAGGTTCCTGCTCGCGGAACCAGGCAAACGCATCCCGCTGCTCACCCAGCACCACGCCGTGCAGGCTCGTGACGCTGAGGGCATAAACGCCTGGGGCCGGATTCAGCGGATCATAAAGTTGGCGGCCCGGCAGCGCCTGTTCTGGGGCCGGTGGCCACATCGGCAACGTTTCAAATTTCAGACCATAGGCTGAGGGATGGGCCGTGCCAAAATAGCTGAGCTTTAGGGGACGGCCGTCTTCCTGCTGCCACGCCACCAATGCCGGTAAATCTTGCCCCCAATCAATGTTGCTGTCTGAAAGGAGCCGCCAGGATTGTTCTGGTCCACCTGCCAGCAAATTGAAAAAAGGTATGTAGTCTGGCCAGATGAAAACGGCTTGCAGGGCCAGCCACACAACCGCTGCACCGGCTATTAAACGTGTCGGTTTATGCCAGGCAGTGGGAACAGCTTTGAGGGAAACGGCCGTAAACAGCCACAAAAAAGGAAGCAAAGGCAACAGGTGCCGGTAGCCAATGTTCAACGAAGAGGTCAGGCTGGCACCCAGGTAGACAGCTACCGGCAGCAGCAAAAACAGGACATCTGCTGCTCTGCTTTTTTTCATCCATAAACGATGCAGCAGAAGCAAAAACGACACGGCCAGCAGCAGCAGCGTTGGCAGGGGCGTTTTCACGGCAAACACAAAGGGGAAATAATACCACCATCCCGTCGTCGAGAAGTTGCCGGCCAGATAAGCGCCATGCGGCTTGCCAAAATAATCCCATGACCAAAACAGATCTTCCCAGAAAGCGCCGCCGGGCAACGGCCGTAAAGCAAACCGGTACACGACCCAAATCACCACACCGCCCACGGCGCCAATGGCCAGAACGGTGAACAATGGCCGCCAACTGCGCCGCCGCCAGGCCAAAAACAAGGCCGGCAGCCCCAAGCTTGGCAGCAGAAGGGCGGCATTGAATTTAGCAACGCTGGCCAATCCCAGGCCCAATCCTGCCAGCAATAGAGCCGGCCGGCCACCATCACGCGCCGACCAGCGCCAAAAGCCGTACAGCGTCAGCACAAAAAAGAGGGTCACAGGCACATCGCCGGAAATGATACGGCCGTGGGCCAAAAAATTGGGGTCAAATCCCAGCAGCGCCAGGGCAAACAGCCCGGTCCAGGCACCTGCCATTTCCCGCCCCCAACGATACAGCAGCGCCAGCAGCAGCAGACCAAGCCACATTACAGGCAGCCGCCCCAAAAAGAGCAGGCGCTGCGGATTCTCACTCAACCGCCACAGAAACATATCCCCGGCCACCGACCAGTTGCCCGCTTCCCAGGCCGGTGTGTCCAGCGGCAGGTTCAACACAGGCTCGGTCAGCAGCGGTAGGGCAGACAGCGCGCTCACCCCCAGCGGATGCCCCAGCAGAAAGTGAGTTGCCCCTTCACGCAGGTAGGCCACGCCGCGAAACAGGTGGCTCTGCTCATCCACGGTGGCGCTTTTTTGCAGCGCGCTGCTCACCATCAGGGCAAAGGCCAGCCACAGCAGCAATGCCGCCAGCCAGCGCTGCGGCGACTTCGTTGTACCGCTTTTTGTTCCTCGGTAGAATCGCTCCATGAAATTTAGTTATCGTTGGCCGTGGTTGGTAGTGCTGGTTACGGCCGTGTTTGCTGCCCTTGTTCTTTTCGACATTCCGTCCCTGGTGCGCGGGCCGCAGGGCTGGCGCTGGTCGCTTAACCAAAGCGACTTACCCTGGTGGCCTTCACTGCTGGCCGCCACGCTCTTTTTGCTGGTTTGGTGGGGGCTGAGTCGATGGCTCAATTTGGCCAAACGGCCGTCTGCAATCATTTTATCTCTGACCGCCCTCTGCCTCATCACGCTTGGCCTGCAGGCAGCGCTGCTCAGTCGTTTTCATCCCAACCCGGCTGCCATTCTGTATGAACGGCTGGCCTCGGACCAGGCAAGCGGCTATTTTAGCGCAGCACAGGAAATCGAACACCTGCCCACATTTTTGCGCCAATACCCGGAGCGAATGCCCAACTTCCGCGCCGATCCCCATCCGCGCAGCAAGCCGCCGGGCATTGTGCTGCTTTACTGGGGCTGGGAACAAATTATGGGCTGGCTGCCCGGCTTTTCAGCCGCTATCGGTCACTGGGCACGGGGCGTGATTTGTAACAATCTCTGGCTGGCTACGCGAAGCGATGCCGCGCTGGCGGCTACTGTGATGATGGGCATTCTCACGCCTGTCGTCTCAGCTTTGGCCGTGTTTCCTGCCTTTGGGCTGGCTAACCGCTTTTGGGGCCAACGGCAGGCGTGGTTGGCCGCCGGGCTGATTGCCATCCTTCCCGGAAAGCTCATTTTTGCGCCGCACATGGATTCTGTCTACCCGCTGCTGGCCCTGCTGGCCCTTTTTCTGGTGGATACGGGGTTGCGGCAAGAGCGGCCGTTCCTCAGCTTTCTTGGCGGGCTGTGCATTGGCATCGCCACCTTCATGAGCCTGGTCAACGGCGTAATCGCGCTGGTCATTGGACTGTACGTAGCGGGTGTCCATTTGCCTACACGAAACTGGCTGGGGATCATCCGGCATGGCGCAGCCATTTTTGTAGGCACTTTTTTGCTTTGGGGTCTGTATTGGGCTGCGTTTGGCGTCACAATGTGGCAAATTTATGCCGCCGCCGCCCCAGCCCGGCACGATCTGGCCCGCAGCTACACCGTCTGGCTCATCGGCAACCTGTATGACTTTGCCATCTTTGCCGGACTGGCAGCATTTTTACTGGCGCTGCCCCGGCGCGGCGATCAATCCGGCCAAAGCCAGGCCGTGAAGGCCCTGCTGGCGGCATTTTGGGGCACGCTGCTGCTGTTCAACTTAAGCGGCACAATTCGGGGCGAAGTGGGTCGCATCTGGCTGATGCTGGCGCCATTCCCGGCATTGCTGGCAGCGCGCTCTATCCCTGCTCAGGCAAATCGGTGGCTGGGAACGGCCGTAATCGCCGGCACCGTTTTGGCCACAGCCGCAATGGGTGGCCGCTGGCAAACGACCGAAGTCGAGTGGCCCATCGTGCCGGTCAGCTACGAATCTGCCCACATTCCCGAGAGTGCCACTACCAGCCAAACATCTTTGGGCGAGGGCATTACGTTGGCCGCGTTTGATCTTGAGGTTGCCGACCATTTGAACCTGACGCTGTATTGGCAAACGGCCGTTCGCCCGGACGTTCCCTACACCGTCTTTCTCCACCTTGTAGACGCCAACGGCAGCATCGTCGCCCAGCAAGACGTGATGCCGCAAGCCGGAACGCTACCCACCACCTGCTGGCAGCCCCGCACCGTCATCGCCGATGAACACACGCTGGACATTTCAACATTGCCTGAAGGCAGCTACACGCTGCAAGCGGGTTTGTATGATCAGGGCACGGGCGTGCGGCTGGGAGAGGCCGTGATTTTAACGGCCGTTTCCCTGCCTGCCCAATAATTTTCTCTAGGGCAGTTTAAGGGTGGTAAGCACGGTCGCATCGCCCAAATTTGTAAGCGTCGGCAAATGATAAAAACCGGTCTGAACCGTATACTGCCCCGGCGGCAGGTCTGCCGGCAGCGCAATCGTGTACGTATCGGTAACGATCTCGCCGGGCTGCCACACGCTGGTCGGGTAGCCATCTGGCGGACGGTCCTGTTGGGCCACCAGGTTCCCTTCGCCATCCAGCAGATGGACAAAGGCAGTATAGTCAAGCGTCATTCTAGCCAGCGGCTGCCAGGCCAACGTTACGCGGAGCTGATTGTTTTCGACGGCTGTGCGATGTCCTGCCAGGCTAACTTGCCCGGCCCAGTCAGCATCGTGCATCTGAAAATCATCTAAACGTTCGGCCGCAGCCGGAAGGTGAAAAGGCACAGCGCCCGCCAACGGTTCACCCACCACGCCAGCGGGAAATGTGGCCTGAAGACGATTGAGGGTTTCTGGGACCGACGGCCGTATCAAATAAACCACCGGCTCTGCGGGAAAACCAAGCGGCAGCAGTGTTCCGCTGCCGCTGAAGCTGCGAAATCTGTCCGGATCGGCCAGAGCAAAAAAGATAGTGGCCATTTCTTCCTGGGTGGGGGTGAGGTAAACGGCCGTGCCCTCCGGCTGCGACGCGGCAAACTGCCCCAACTCCCAATCCGGCAGGTAAAAATCAGCGGCAAGCTGGGGGTGGTTGGCATAACGGCCGAAGTAGTCACGCACCGTGAAAAATAGACTGCCAAATAGCAGTAAGCAGTAAACGGTAATCAGTAAGCGGTACGCGGTAAACGGCGAGCGTTTCCCCTTAACCATTAACCATTTACCATTTACCATTAACCATTCCCCGAGCCATGCCAATCCCATCGCCGCCAAAATCGCCACCACGCCGGCCGCGCCGGTCATCCGGCCAAAATGGGGCGCATCGCCGCTCATGATCGTGGGCAGCAGCATCACCAGCAGCCAGAGCAGCAAAAAGACGGTGCGCGGATTGAGCTTCTGGCGCGCGACCTGGATCAGTCCCAGGGTAAACAGCACCGCCTGGATGGGATCGAGATACGGCCGTCCCGGTAAGTTATGGCGCAGATGGGTTTCCCCCTGCCAGTAAAGGCCGCGCACGACCCGCCCCACATTTAGCAGCCAGGTCAGCAGCGGCTGATCTTCCACTGTCCCCACCCCCTTGTTGGCCACAAAAGCGATGCGAAACACAAAAAAGTAGGGATAGCGCCAAAAGAAGAGCAGCAGCGGTAGGGCAGTGACGAATGAAACGGCCGCCATGCCACCAATATTCCGCAAATTTTGGCGCAAGCTGTGCCAGTCGCGCCAGGCCCAAAACAGGACAAACAGGACAAACAACAAGGGAAAAAGCCGGGCGGCGGCATAGGTGTAGATGCCTAATCCGAGGAAGAAGCCGGCGGCTAAAAATGACAGGGTGACAAGGTGACGGGGTGACGTAGTACGCCGGCTCAGGTTGTAGCCGCGCCAGAAAAAGAGGACGGTAAGCATCTCGATGGGCACAAACACCATCGCCCGCAGGCCAAAACGGCTGAAATGGATGGCGGGAACCAAAACCGCCAGGAAAAACGCCGCCAGCAGTGGCGTGTAAGATTGGAGGTTGAAGTCTGAAGATTCACTGGTTTTTGACAACACTTTTGGCGCTGCGGCCGGTCTCCAGACCGTGCCGCCGGGCTGCCTCGTAGCCTGGGGTGCGTCAAAAAGTGACCCATTCAACAGCTCTTTGGTCGCGAAGTAAGTGAGCAACACCGCCAGAACACCAGAGAGGGCTGGCACCAGGCGAACGGCAAATGGCGTCGGGCCAAACAGCCAAATGAAGGGAGCCATTAAGTAGATGTGCAGCGGTTCACGGCCGTAATTGCCTTCAAAAAAAACGGGCCAGCGTGTCGGTTCGGGCGGATTGTCGCCATGCGCGTCCTGGGCGTACAGCTCCCACCCTTCATAAAATTGGGGGAACGATTTGCCCTGCACCAGCGAGAGGGCATCCAGGCCGTTGTACGCCTCGTCATGGTACAGGCCAGGGGGAAAGGTGTTTAGCTGCCACAGCCGCAAAAAGGCAGCCAGCAGCAGAACCAGCAGCAGAACCAGCAGCAATGATATGCGCCTGTGGCTCACGGCGCAATCTCCACAATGGTGATGGGCGCAAAATCCCTGCCGTCGGCGGCACGCCAGCGGCTGCCGCTGGCCGGATCGTACAGCCCGGAGCGGAGTTCGTGCTGCCCGGCAGCCAGCTCATGCGGCAGCGCAATGGTGTGCCGCTGCCACAAAACGTCCCCGGCGCGCCACCCTTCCCAGGGGATATCCAGGCCATCCCATTGGGCAGCAATTTCACCGGATGCATCCCGCAGATGCACGTAGCTGTTCCGCGGCGCGGGGCCGGTTTGGTTGCGCCAGCGGGTGGTGC
>CALBTC010000450.1 GCA_937967805.1 uncultured Anaerolineaceae bacterium | reverse complement strand
GATCCTGAGTTACAATCACCTACCGTAAACGAGATTCATTGTGCTACAGAAGGCTCCAAAGTGACGGAGGGGCGTACCGTTTACAACTTCAATGGCGATGTAATTATTCAGGAAGATTTTGTCAGCAACTACATCCCCTGGCCCAATGGCTATATGTATGGGCCCGAAGTCAATGCCCCGGATTACTCCCTCGTTCCCAGAGATTATTAACAGACTGAATACAATGGAATGCTGTACGCTATCCCCTTCATTGAGCTGCTTGAGGGCAGTTTTATAAAAATTAGAACTTACGCAATCGCTCTGAGCTAATCTTCCATGCCGACTTAGGCCGAGGGTTATGAGACAACGTCTATATCTTAAACTGCGTAAGTCCATAAATATTAAATCACACATAGGAGTCATTAGATGAAAAATGTAATGTACCAATCAAAATTAAAGCCTCCACGCACTCAGAAAAATATTCTTTACAGCCTCATGTTATTTGGAATGGGCGCCATTGTTGGTGGATTTGCAGGTGTATTCATATTTATGTACATCACTGGTGGGTCGGCACAACCAAGCGAACCAATTAGTGCGCCAAGACTCTCATTGGAATCATCGAATAACGAAAATCAAATGATAGAACTCGCAGCCGATACGGATCTTTCAGCATCTACTGAAACTGAACCGAACGAAACGATAATCGTTTCAGAGGCAGACGCTGCCCCCATGTCGCACGAGACGACAAGTACATCTTCTGAGGCAGAGATGGTTACAGAATCAGCCACAACAACATTGGCTCCACAGCTTTTCCGTATCGTCTCTGAGGAATCTGAGGCACGCTTTTCGGTTTATGAGACCTTTCCAGAAGGTACGGCCGTTGGGCGAACCGACCAGATTGCAGGTGATATGATTGTTGATTTCAATAATCCAGCTAATTCTCAACTAGGTGCCATCCGAATTAATCTGCGGACTTTGCAAACAGATGATCCTGATAGAGACCGTTCGATTCGCTGTTGTGTTTTGCTGACAGCACAGCCAGAATATGAATTTTCCGATTTTGTCCCGACATCGTTTAGCGATTTGCCGAACCAAGTAGAACTTGGTCAAACCATTACGTTTCAAGTCACAGGTGATTTAACCTTGCGTGGTGTCACCAGATCAGTCACGTTTGATGTGACCCTTACCGTAATTGATGCCGATACATTGCAAGGTTTTGCTACTACGGCAGTGAATCGAACTGATTTTAGTATTCTGAATGATGGGGATAATGGATTTGACTATCATGGTGTTGAAGAACAAGTCACCTTGGAATTTGATTTTGTGGCGCGTTCCGTTTCGGAATAGGCTGACCTCGGTGCCGCTCCAGCCACATCTCAATTGCGAAAGGCTGCTCTCCAATGTTTCGCACACTCTCTGTACGCCAAATGGCGTATCCGATTAGGTGTAATTACGGATTTACGCCCGATATTTCTCCCCCTATAATATTCTCATACCCCCTCCCCAGGGGGGCGGATAAAATTATGGACGGGAAAACACGGAAAGCAGTTACCCAACGGCTAGCCAGCGCCGCTGGTCACATAAAAGGGATTGAGCGTATGGCTCAGGAAGATGCTTACTGCATCGACATGATCCATCAAATCCAGGCTGTACAGGCTGCCTTAAACAAGGTTACTACCTTGATGCTAGACACCCATTTGCACTCTTGCATGATGACGGCCGTTCGCGGCAAGGATTTAGCAGAACGAGAGCGCATGTTGGCCGAGGTAACGGCCGTTTTTGAAATGTCCAACAAATATTAATCACTCAAAGGATAAGGTGAAAACCATGACAAACAAAACATTTATAGTTCCCAACATTAGCGGTGGCCACTGCACCCACACCATTGAAATGGAAGTGGGTGAATTGGCAGGTGTGACCAGCGTCAAAGCTGTGGAAGACAGCAAACAAGTCACCGTGGCGTGGCAAGAGCCTGCCACCTGGGAAAAAATCCAGGCCACCTTGCAGGAAATCAACTACCCTCCTGAAGGACTCATTCAAATCAGCTAGGGAATGGGGTCTAAGCAAATGGGCAAAATAGCCCATCGCTTAGGCCTGGTTCTCATGGAGAACAAGATGTCAGAATTAAAGCAAATCACGCTTCCGGTCATTGGCATGACCTGTGCCAACTGTGTCGCCTCGGTAGAGCGTAATAGTAAAAAAGTAGAAGGGGTTACAGACTCAGTGGTTAATTTTGCTAGTGAAAAAGTGACCGTCACCTATGATCCAGCCGTCAACACTATCCAGAATGTAACAACGGATGTTATCAACCGCGTGAAAAAGGCAGGGTATCAAATTCCTACTGCCACTGTCGAACTGCCCCTGATTGGCATGACCTGCGCCAACTGCGCCAACACCATCGAGCGCAGTCTGAAAAAGGTGGATGGCGTTATTGATGCTTCCGTTAATTTTGCCAGCGAACGGGCAACCGTTTCCTACGCACCGGGGGCTACAGACAAAGATATTCTCATCGCCGCTGTGCGTAACGCGGGCTACGATGTTGTCAAAACCGATTCCGAAGACGAGCTAGAGGATGCTGAAGCAGCGGCGCGTGCCGCCGAGCTTCAGCACCAGTGGCAGCGCCTGATCGTTGGGGCCATCTTCACCATTCCGTTGGTAATCTGGACAATGGCCCGAGATTTTAACCTGTTGGGCATGTGGTCACATGAAACCTGGGTGAACTGGATTTTTCTCGCCCTAGGCACTCCCGTTCAATTTTACGTAGGCTGGGATTATTATACAGGTGCTTACAAAGCCATACGCAACGGCAGTGCTAATATGGATGTGTTGGTAGCGATGGGTACGACAGTGGCTTATGCCTACAGCACGGTGGTGCTTATTGCCACCACCTTTGGCAATGAGCTGTTTGGTACGCATGTTTATTACGAAACGGCCGCAGCCATCATCACCCTCATTGTCCTGGGCAAGCTGCTAGAGGTGCGGGCCAAAGGGCAAACCAGCGAAGCGATTAAAAAGCTGATGGGCTTGCAGCCCAAAACCGCCCGCATCGTCCGCAATGGCGAAGAAGTTGATGTACCCATCGCCGAAGTGGTTCAAGGTGACGTGGTGATTGTACGTCCCGGCGAAAAAGTGCCGGTAGATGGGGTGATCATCGAAGGCCACTCAGCCATGGACGAAAGCATGATCACCGGCGAGAGCTTGCCGGTAGATAAAACCGTTGGCGATGAAGTCATTGGCGCCACTATCAACAAGCAAGGCCGCCTGAAATTTGAAGCCACCAAAGTGGGTAAAGAAACGGCCTTGTCCCAAATTATTAAGCTGGTGGAGCAGGCGCAAGGCAGTAAAGCCCCCATCCAGCGATTAGTTGACCAGATTTCGGCCTACTTTGTTCCGGCGGTGATTGTCATTGCCCTGGCGACGTTGGCTATCTGGTGGGCAGTTGGTGGGGAATTTGTACCGGCCTTGATTCGGTTAACGGCCGTTCTCGTTATTGCCTGCCCGTGTGCCATGGGCTTGGCTACGCCCACCTCAATCATGGTTGGCGTAGGCAAAGGGGCTGAAAATGGCATCTTGTTCAAAAACAGCGCCGCTCTGGAACAGGCACACAAGCTAACCGCCATTGTTTTAGACAAAACAGGGACTCTCACCCGTGGCGAACCCTCTGTAACCGATGTGATTGTTAGTAACCAGGTATCAGTAAACGGTTCGGCGAATACCGAGCACCAATTACCGGCCAAAGATTACTTTCTTCAGCTGGCGGCCTCGGCTGAACGCGGCTCAGAGCATCCCCTGGGTGAATCCATTGTACGTTCTGCTCAGGAAAAAGGGCTGTTACTGAGCGAACCGGTCAATTTTGAAGGCATCACGGGGCATGGCATCGCGGCAGATGTAGACGGCCGTCACGTTCTCATCGGCAATTTACGCCTGATGAAGCGGGAACAGGTCAACCTGAATGGCCTGGAACCCAAAGCGGAGCAGCTACAAAATGAAGCCAAAACAGCCATGTGGCTGTCGGTAGATGGCCAGGCCAGCGCCATTATCGGCGTGGCTGATACCATTAAAGAAGGTTCCCAGGAGGCCGTAGCAGACTTGCACAAGCTGGGCTTAACGGTAGTCATGATGACGGGGGATAACCAGGCAACGGCCGAAGCCATCGCCAAGGAAGTGGGCATTGATCGCGTCCTTGCCGAAGTGCTGCCCGGTGACAAGGCCAGCTACGTCGCCCGACTGCAAGAGGAAGGCTACAAAGTGGCTATGGTCGGCGACGGCATCAACGACGCCCCGGCCCTAGCGCAAGCTGATGTAGGCATTGCCATCGGCACGGGTACCGACGTGGCTATGGAAGCGGCCGATGTGACCCTGATGCGCGGCGATTTACGCAGCGTCCCACAGGCAATTGCCCTGTCCAAAGCCACCATGCGTAACATCAAAGAAAATCTGGGGTGGGCTTTTGGCTACAACACAATTTTGATTCCGGTTGCCGCTGGTGTACTAGCACCAATCGCGTGGGCGCCTGACTTCTTGAGGCAGCTAAACCCGATTTTGGCCGCAGGCGCAATGGCTTTTTCCAGCATCAGCGTGGTAACCAACTCTCTGCGTTTAAAGCGCGTAAAGTTGAAATGATCAAGTTAGTTTAATTCAAACCAAAAGCAGCTTGGGATTTGTTTCCAAGCTGCTTTTTCCTTGTTGTACTCCACAAGCAGTTCAAATAACCAATGGCACTCGCCCACCAGCGGAAGGTGATGTTGAGATCGCCACCTTTTGCCTGCGCCACGATGCGGAAACGGCCGTTATACGAATGCGGAATGTCTAATCTTGACAGTTGTTTTTTTACGACTATAATTTTAGTTGCATCTAAAATATAATTTTATCTTATGTACTGAGTTATTTTTGTGAATCAAATCAATGTCCTGGAGCAGCAGTTTGAATCAACAGGCGGTAGAAGACTATCTGAAAACGATTTATTTACTGGAACAAAGTGAAAGTCCAGTGAGTACATCACGCCTAGCTGAAGCATGCCAGGTGAGGCCAGCCTCTGTAACCAACATGATAAAACGCCTATATACTCGCGATCTGGTTCATTACCGCAAGCATTATGGTGTTACGTTGACAGAAGAAGGGTTGGCTGTCGCGCTGGAAATGCTGCGCCATCACAGGCTGCTTGAGTTATACCTTACCCAGGAATTGGGTTTCGGTTGGGATGAAGTGCATGAAGAAGCTGATGCTTTAGAGCATGTTATCAGCGAAAAGTTTGCGGAACGGATTGCGGCTCTCCTGGATCACCCTCAATTTGACCCGCACGGGAAGCCCATACCCGCTAGAGATGGCACGATGATTAAGGTGGCTTGTCAACCGTTGACGCATTTGGCAAAGGGTGATGGCGGGATTGTGTCGCGTATAGAGGATGATACCAACAGTGAATTATTGCGCTACCTGGATCAATTGGGCTTGGTGCCGGGCACAAGAATACAGGTAACAAATGTAGCCCCATTTGATGGGCCTATTACGGCGCAAGTGAATAACGAAACTATTGTCGTCGGCTATAAAGCTGCTGCCACTGTACATATAAAAAAGCATTAGGAGATTAGACGATGGATGAAGACAAAAAAGGGGTTTCGCGGCGTGATTTTCTGCGAGTCGGCAGCATCGGTGTGGCCGGGCTGGCCAGTATAACCGGGCTGCGGGCTTTGACAAAACCAACCAGTGCCAATGCGCTGCCTCCTTTTCAAGAAGGTGGCAGCGATGTAACACATGATCACGGGGGCGCAGGTGTCGTGGGGCAGGTTGATCATGAAGCCAACGGTTTCCATCCGCATGAGATTTTAACTGATTTTGATTATGGCGAGGTGAAGGAAGAAAACGGCCGTATCGTGCGTGAATGGAATTTCGTAGCCATTGATAAGGAATTTGAGATTGCTCCTGGTATCTACTTTCCGGGTTGGGTCTATGGCAGTGAGACCAGTGCCGCCTCCAAACGCGCAAATCGAGTCGTGGGGCAATGTCCTGGCCCGACCTTGCGTTGTGTAGAAGGTGAATTGCTGCGCTTACACTTTATCAATGCAGGATCACACCCGCATACGATTCATTTTCATGGCATACATTCCGCCTTCATGGACGGCATCCCCGGTGTGGGGCGCGGCATGATCAATACAGGTGAAAGCTTCACCTATGAATTTGAAGCCAATCCATTTGGTTGTCATCTCTATCATTGCCATGCTGTCCCTCTCAAACGCCACATTCACAAAGGGTTATATGGCGCGTTCATCATTGACCCTGATCCTGAAAAGTACGGTGGGGAAGAACAAGAGATTGCCAAGACACGCAACCATCAATATCCCGAAAATGAAGCCATCAACGAAATGGTCATTGTCATGAATGGTTTTGATACGAACTTTGATGGGGATAATGAGGTATATGCAGCCAATTCCATCGCCTTTGGTTATGGTATGGCATCCCCCATTCCCATTCAACGCAATCAGCGCCAGCGTTTATACCTGATAAACGCGACCGAGTTTGATCCCATCAATTCGATTCACATCCATGCCAATTTTTTCGATTACTATGATCATGGTACGACGCTTAAACCAACGTTAAAAACGGTGGATACCATTATGCAATGCCAGGCACAGCGTGGCATTTTGGAGTTTTCTTTTGCCAATTTTGAACCGGGACTTTACATGTTTCATGCCCATCAGAGTGAGTTCGCCGAGTTGGGCTGGATGAGCTTTTTTGATGTAAGAGCCTAGGAGACGATTATCATGGAGAAAACAGCATCCCCTTTAACCAGTAAAGTGCCCAAGTGGGCTTTAGCCCTTTTCCCTCTCGCGTTACTCATTGCCCTCGTTGCTTTATTTTTCCTCCTGAATCCGCTCGCTTTTTTTACCGGGGCGTTTCCTCCATTGGAAGAGCTGACGGTGCAGCGTGTGTTATTTCCCGAAGACGGCCGTATACAGCTCAGCGTGATAAACGGCGGTCCCGACCCGGTGACGATTGCCCAGGTATTGGTAGATGATGCCTACTGGAACTACGAGATTACACCGGATAATACACTTGGACGCTTGCAGCAAGCAACGATTGACTTGACCTACCCTTGGGTAGATGGTGAACCCTTACCCATTGTCCTGGTGACGGCAACTGGTGTCACCTTTGATGCCGAAGTAGATGTGGCTGTCCAATCGCCGCAGACCGGCGCGGCGGCATTTATCGCCTACGGGTTGCTTGGCATTTACGTGGGTGTCATCCCCGTGGCTCTAGGGATGCTCTGGTATCCTTTCCTGCGGCGGATAGACCGTAAGTGGGTCAACGCATTTCTGGCGCTGACCATTGGTTTGCTTGTATTTCTATTTGTGGACACTGTGCTGGAAGCGTTGGAGATTGCCGCAGAGATGCCGGGCGTTTTTCAAGGTGTTCCGGTTGTCGTTTTTGGTACTCTGTTTGCTTTAGGCGTGTTACTGGCCGTCAGCCGACGGCCGGGCGGCGGATCGCCATTAGCTATTGCCACCTTTATCGCGCTGGGGATTGGTCTGCATAATTTTGGCGAAGGGCTGGCCATTGGCGCTGCTTTTGCTACTGGTGCGGCCGCCCTCGGTTCATTCCTGGTCGTTGGTTTTACGCTGCATAACATTACCGAAGGCATTGGCATTGCCGCGCCGCTGACCCGGACAGAACAGCCGTCTATCCGTACCTTCATCTTACTCGCTTTGCTGGCTGGCGCACCGGCCATGCTTGGTACCTGGATCGGCGGCTTTGCTTTTAGCCCTTTCCTGGCTACCTTGTTCCTCAGTCTGGGCGCAGGCGCGATATTGCAAGTCATTTGGGAAGTGGGAAAGTTGCTTATCAACGATGCCCAAGAACGGAATGAAACGGCCGTTTCCTGGCTAAATTTCTCCGGACTGACGGTTGGCATCCTGGTGATGTATCTAACAGCTTTCCTGGTGAAATTTTAACTATATCAGCCCATGATATGAGAAGGTGATCAACAAAATGATTATGAAAAGAGATTTTATCCTTATTCTCTCCTGCTTAACTCTTCTGTTGGCTGCCTGTGGCGGAAATGTTGTACAAGCCAAAGATGGTTCATCGGTTCAATTAACTATTGAAGCATTAGATACCCTCCAGTTCACTCCGGACAAGCCCTCGATTCCTTCTGAATCTGAAGTTGCTTTGACGTTTAAGAATGTAGGCAGCCTGGATCATAATTTTATTATCGCAGCGGATGGAAGTGACCCGTTTAATGTCAGCGAAGCCGATGCGCTGGCGGGCATCAATACAGGCATTGTGCCAGGTGGCGAAAAAACCAGCTTGGCCTTTAGGACACCGCCGGTTGGCACGTATACATTTGTTTGTGTTGTTCCCGGTCATGCGGCGGCAGGTATGGTGGGGTCGCTCACCATCACCGAGCCTTAGATCAGCAGCTTAAGTTGGAGTCAACTCTTTACGTGGCGAATTGAATTAATCGTCAGCTTTGTTTGCACTT